>NZ_BAABGN010000001.1:0-376718 GCF_039541595.1 Georgenia halophila
CTCGCCCTGGCAGCGCGGATCGAACGAGAACACCAACGGACTGCTGCGCCAGTACTTCCCCAAGGGCACCGACCTATCAATCTACGGGCCAGAGGACCTCGAGCATGTGGCCCAGGAACTCAACGGCCGACCACGCAAAACGCTCGGCTGGGAAACCCTAGCCGAGCGTCTGCGTGATCTACTGACAACCACTTAGATCATCAGGTGTTGCGAGGACCCGTAGAACCCGCCCCTGGTGCGGGGCCCGTGCCGTCTGCTGCGCCGTGCTGCGCCGTTCTCGCCGTCTCCCGGCGCTCAGCGGCGGACCGGGGCGCCCCGGCTCAGCTTGTCTCGGAGTTGCGCGGTGAGGTCTCGGCGACCATGGCGACGGCGTTCGTCAGGTCACCGGTCACCAGGAACGAGATCCGCCGGGCCACGGAGACGCCGTGGTCGCCGAACCGCTCGAGGTAGCGGCCCAGGAGGACGACGTCGACGATCTGCTGGCGCGTGAGGTCCTCGTCCTCGTCCAGCACCACCTGGAACGACTGCTCGTGCAGCCGGTCGAGCACCTCGTCGTCGGACTCGATGCTGGCGGCCAGCGCGAGGTCGTTCGTCCGCAGGAGCTCGACCACCTGCGTGCCGACCTTCGAGGCCTGGCGGGCCATGTCGAGCAGAATGTCGTACGACCGTCCCTGGGCGGCGGCCACCTCGGGGTAGCGGCCACGGGCGACGTCCGCCACGTGCCGGGCGAGGTCGCCCATGCGCTCGAGCGTGGCCGACAGGCGCAGGGCGGTGACGACGACGCGCAGGTCCGTGGCCACCGGCTGCTGCCTGGCCAGCAGCGACACTGCCTGCTCGTCGATGCGCTGCTCGATCTCGTCGATGCTCTCGTCGGCGTCGATGACCTGCTCGGCGAGGGTGAGGTCCGCCTTCTCGAGCGCCGTCGTCGCCTTGTCGATGGCGCTCGACATGTGCTCGGCCATGCTGACCAGGTCCAGGCCCAGCTGTTCTATCTCTTGCTTGAAGATCTCTCGCATCGCGGCTCCTTGTGCGGTCGTGACGTCCGCTGCTGCCGGCCGGGTGCTGCACACCACGCCGCGAGCGGTACTCCTGTGCCAACCGTAGCCAAGTGGGCACCCATGTACGAACGGTGGCGCCCCGGTGAACGGCGCATGACGGGGCCGCGTGGGGTCGGTGAACGCCTGGTCAGCCGCCTACGCTGCAGGCATGGAGCCCTGGCAGATCGTCAGCATCGTGCTGCTGGCCCTGCTCGTCGTCGGCGCCGGGGTGATCGCCTTTCTCGTCAGCGAGCGGGAGCGACGCGTCCCGGAACCGGGTGACGGAGACGGCCGCGACGACGTCGTCTCGGTCCTGTCCGTGCTGCCGCAGGCCGTCGTCGTCCTGGACCCCGACGACGAGGTGCAGCGGGCGAGCGCCGCCGCCTACTCCTTCGGCCTGGTCCGCGACGACGTCCTCGCCCACACCGAGATCCGCGACATGGTCGCCGGGTTGCGGCGCGACGGCGAGATCCGGGACGCGGAGATGTCGTTGGCGCGCGGACCGGTGGAGGGCACGGGGACCTGGCGGATGGACGTCAGGGTGGCGCCGCTGCGCCACGGCCGTGTGCTCGTCCTCGCCGAGGACCGCACCGAGGCCCGGCGCCTGGAGGAGATGCGGCGCGACTTCACCGCCAACGTCTCCCACGAGCTCAAGACCCCGGTCGGTGCCCTGTCGCTGCTCGCCGAGACCATCGCCGAGGCGGCCGACGAGCCGGACACGGTGCGCCACTTCGCCGAGCAGATGCACAAGGAGTCCGGCCGGCTCGGTGCGCTGGTCCAGGAGCTCATCGAGCTGTCCCGCCTTCAGCGCCCGGACGCCCTCGTCGATCCCGAGCTCATCGACGTCGACGACGTCGTCGCCGAGGCCGTGGACCGCGTGAAGGTCGAGGCGTCGGCGCGCAAGGTCACCCTCGTGCGCGGCGGCACGTCCGGGCTGAACGTCTACGGCGACTCGGCACTGCTGACCACTGCGGTGCGCAACCTGCTCGACAACGCGGTGCGCTACTCGCGCCCGTCCGCGCGGGTCTCGGTCGGCGTCTCCTGCCACGACGCGCTGGTGCGGATCGCCGTCGTCGATCAGGGCACCGGCATCGCGCCCGAACAGCGGGGGCGCGTGTTCGAGCGGTTCTACCGCGGCGACGAGGCCCGCTCCCGCGAGACCGGCGGGTCGGGGCTGGGACTGAGCATCGTCAAGCACATCGTCAACGACCACGGCGGCCGGGTCGAGCTGTGGTCGACCTCCGGCAAGGGGTCGACCTTCACGATCGTGCTTCCCCAGGCGTACCCGCCGGACGCGCCTCAGGAGGGCGCGCCTCAGGAGGCTGACCGGCCGGCGGACGCTCACGGCGACGACACGCAAGACCAGGCCCGGCGCACCCCGCGCAGCGGCCGCACCGAGATGGAGGACACCCACCGATGACGACGATCCTTCTTGTGGAGGACGAGGCCTCGTACCGGGAGCCGCTGACCTTCAAGCTGGAACGCGACGGCTACGACGTCGTGGCGGTGGCCGACGGCCACGACGCGCTCACCGCGTACGACCGGGGCGGCGTCGACATCGTCCTCCTCGACCTCATGCTGCCGCGGCTGTCCGGCACGGAGGTGTGCCGCCAGCTCCGCCAGCGCGGCAACGTCCCGGTCATCATGCTCACCGCCAAGGACAGCGAGATCGACAAGGTCGTCGGCCTGGAGATCGGCGCGGACGACTACCTCACGAAGCCGTACTCCTACCGCGAGCTGGTCGCACGGGTGCACGCGGTGCTACGTCGGGGCGGTGCGCAGGACGACCTCTCGGAGCCGTCGGTCCTGTCCGTCGGGCGGGTCAGGATGGACGTCGACCGGCACGAGCTGATGGTCGACGACGAGCTCGTCGCCATGCCGCTGCGAGAGTTCGAGCTGCTCGAGCTCTTCCTGCGCAACCCGGACCGGGTGCTGACCAGGGGCCAGCTCATCGACCGGATCTGGGGCTCGAACTACGTCGGCGACACCAAGACGCTCGACGTCCACGTCAAGCGCGTGCGCGCGAAGATCGAGGAGGACCCGGCGCGGCCCAGCATGCTGCAGACGGTCCGCGGCCTCGGCTACAAGCTGGTCAGCCCCGAGAGCTGACCGGTCACCCTCAACCCTGCGTGGGCTCCGGCGTCCAGGTCCCGCCGGACTCGACCGCGTCGAGATAGCGGTCGTAGGGCGGGAGGGTGCCGTCCAGGACGGGCACGTCGACGGCGAGCTCACCGGCCGAGCCGGTGGACACGACGGACGTCAGGGTGGCGCCGGGAGCGACGGCGACCTCCTCGAGGGTGAGGCCGGCACCGGTGAAGTTGACCTCACCCTCCGGCTCGACCGTTACCGGGATCGGCGCGGCCTCCTCACCCAGGGTCAGGGAGACCTCGACCTCCTCGGAGGTGTGGTTCACCACGGCACCGAGCACGTACCCGGTCTCCCCGGCACCCTCGGTGAGGACCAAGAGGTTCTCCACCGACACCTCGTCGCTGATCGGCACCCGGATCCCGTCGCTGGGGGCGTAGGCCTGGGCGGTGGTGATCGGGTTCGCGAACGAGCAGCCGCCGACCAGCGTCGCGACGGCGGCGGCGCCCAGCGCGGCGAGGCGAGTGCGAGGGGTGGTGCGGACCACGAAACTTCTCCTTCTACGGTGCGGGCCTGCCGCGTCGACTCTCCCGGGGCTGCCGGCTCGGGCGTCCCCCGTGGAGGTTACCCGAGAGGTGCCCCTGCGACCCACCGACCGGTCCGGGGTGCCGCGGCCGGTGGCCGGGGCAGCGCAGGAGCCGCGGAATCACGCCACTTTTCCGTGATAGACTGGAGTCCTTCACGACCGAGGAGCACAACACAATGACCTTCGCTGTCGGCGAGACCGTCGTCTACCCCCACCACGGGGCCGCGCTGATCGAGGACATCTCCACCCGCGTCATTCGCGGCGAGGAGAAGATCTACCTCCATCTCCGGGTCGCCCAGGGTGATCTCACGATCCAGGTTCCCGCCGAGAACGTCGATCTCGTCGGCGTCCGCGACGTGGTCGGCAAGGAAGGGCTCGAGAAGGTCTTCGACGTGCTGCGTGCGCCCTACACCGAGGAGCCGACCAACTGGTCCCGCCGGTACAAGGCGAACGTCGAGAAGATCGCCTCCGGCGACGTGATCAAGGTCGCCGAGGTCGTGCGCGACCTCTCCCGCCGCGACACCGACCGCGGCCTCTCCGCCGGTGAGAAGCGCATGCTCGCCAAGGCCCGCCAGATCCTCGTCTCCGAGCTCGCGCTCGCGGAGAAGACCGAGGAGGAGAAGGCCGAGGCCATCCTCGACGACGTCCTCGCGTCCTGACCCGGTCCGCTCTCGCGTCCTGACCCGTCTCGCGGCCGATCGATGACCTCGGCCGCCGTCCTGACGTCTGCCGGCTCCGGCACGCGGCTCGGGCTGGACGTCCCGAAGGGCCTCGTCGAGCTCGCCGGCGAGACGCTCGTCGTCCGCGCCGCCCGGGGCCTCGCCGACGCCGCCTGCCTGAGCAGCGTCGTCGTCACCGTCCCCGCCGCGACGCTCGACGCCTTCACGGCACAGTTCCCGGGCGGCGTCGTGCCCGGACGTGCCGTACCCGTCCGCGTGGTCCCCGGTGGGACGACCCGGCAGGCCTCCGTCGCCGCCGGGCTGGCCGCCCTCGATGACGACGTGGACGTCGTCCTCGTCCACGACGCCGCACGCTGCCTCACCCCGCCCGCGCTGACGGCCGCCGTCGAGGCCGCCGTGCGGTCGGGTCGGCGCGCCGTCGTCCCGGCACTGCCGGTGACGGACACGGTCAAACACGTCGGTCCCCGCGGCGATCAGGAGCCCGACGGCGCCGAGCCGGTCCTCGCCACCGTCGACCGTGGCGACCTGCGCGCCGTCCAGACGCCCCAGGGCTTCGACCGCGCCCTGCTCGACGCCGCCCACCGGGCCGGTGCGCACCGCGGCGCCGCCGAGGGCTCCGCGGTCTCGGACGACGCCGGCCTCGTCGAGGCGCTCGGCGAGCCGGTGTGGGTGGTCCCCGGCGACGAGCGAGCCCTGAAGATCACCACGCCGCGCGATCTCGCCGTCGCCGAGGTCCTGCTGCGTGAGCGGTCGCTACGGTGAACGCCATGCGGCTACGGACGGGGATCGGCACGGACGTGCACGCGTTCGCCGCGGCGGGATCGGACCGGCCCATGCGGCTCGCCTGCCTGGACTGGCCCGGCGAGACCGGCCTGGCGGGGCACTCCGACGGCGACGTCGCCGCGCACGCCGCCTGCGACGCCCTGCTGTCCGCCGCGGGCCTGGGCGACCTCGGCACCCAGTTCGGCACGTCCGACCCCGCGTGGGCCGGCGCGTCCGGCGCCGCGCTCCTCGGCGAGACGGCCCGACGCCTGCGGCACGCCGGATGGCAGATCGGCAACGTCGCCGTCCAGGTGATCGGCAACCGTCCCCGCGTCGGAGCCCGTCGCAGCGAGGCCGAGGAGGCCATGAGCGACGCGCTCGCGGCACCGGTCTCGGTTTCCGCGACGACGACGGACGGGCTGGGCCTCACCGGACGGGGGGAGGGCGTGGCCGCCCTCGCCACGGCCCTCGTCCTGCCCGCGGCGGACTGACCGCCTCAGCGCCTGACGGCCACCTTCAGCGGCAGGAACACGGCCAGCCCGAGCGCCAGCGTCACGACGATCCCCAGCATGCCCATGCGGGCACCGCCGAGTGCGGTGAAGACGCCGATGAGGAACGGCGAGAGAAAGCTGACCGCCCGCCCCGCCGTCGCGTAGAGCCCGAAGGTCTCGTTGACGTCCTGGGGCGGGACGATCCGGGTCAGCAGCGTCCGGGACGCCGACTGCACGGCACCGACCAGCGACGCGATCGCGAGGCCGAAGACCCAGAAGACGGCCGTGGGATCGAAGGCGATGATGACGAGCCCGAAGACGATCATCGCGGTGAGCGTGCCGACGATGATGGGGCGCGGACCGACACGGTCGTCGAGGCGTCCGAACACCCACGTGCCGCCGGCGGCGACGACGTTGGCGGCGATGCCGAAGATCGCCACGTCCACGGTGTCCATGCCGTAGGAGCTGGCCGCGATGACCCCCGCGAACGAGAAGATCGAGCTGAGCCCGTCGCGGTAGACGGCGGCCGCGAGCAGGAAGTGCAGCAGCGAACGCTCCGAGCGCCACATGCGCGCGATCCGCTTACCGATCTCCTTGTAGGTGGCGAGGGGCCGGAACGGCTCGTGCACCCGCGCCTCCTCGGGGACCTCGGTGGGCCCCCACACCATGATCGGCAGCGAGAACAGCAGGAACCATCCCGCGCACAGCAGAGCCACGGCCCGGGCGTTGGTGGCATCCTCGGTCGGCACCCCGAGCATGCCGCCGTTCAGGATCAGGCCGAACAGCGCGATGACGAGGGCGATGACGCCACCGACGTAGCCCAGCGCCCACGCCGTCCCCGAGATCCGTCCGACCGTGGTCGGCGTCGAGATCTGGTGCAGCATGCCGTTGTAGAAGACGCCCGCGACCTCGGCTATCACCGACGCGAGGGCGATCAGGGTGACGCCCAGGACGAGGTAGATGTGCTCCGGCCGGACGAACCACATCGCGGCCATGGTCACGACGACCGCCAGCGTGGAGACCGTCAGCAGCAGCCGCCGGTTGCGCACCCGGTCGGCCCAGGCGCCCATCAGCGGAGCCACCAGGGCCACGAGGACCCCGGCGATGGTCTGCGCGTTGGCGTAGAACTGCTGCCCGGTCTCGGGGTCGGCGGCGACGGTCCCGGTGACGTACACCGAGAAGACGAAGGACAGGATGACCGTGTTGAACGCGTTGGAGCCGAAGTCCCACAGGCTCCACGCGGCCACCGTGCGGCGCGGCGCGGGGGCGTTCGGCATGCCGGCCGCTGGTGGGGAGCCATCGGCGCCCGGCGGCGCCGCGGGTGGCCTCGGCGCCGCTCCCGGGTCCGGACCTGATCCCTTTGTCACACGGGAACCGTAACGGCTGCGAGTGACCGTCCGGTGGCGGAACCGTGCCGGTGCGCGCAGGTAGCCTGGGCTGGTGAGCCTCAGCCTGTACGACTCCGCCACACGGTCGGTGCGCCCCTTCGAACCCCTCGATCCGGGCAAGGTGGGCATCTACCTGTGTGGCGCGACCGTCCAGGGCGCCCCGCACGTCGGGCACATGCGCGCCGCCATCGCGTTCGACGTGCTGGTGCGGTGGTTGCGCCGTCGGGGCATGGACGTCACGCTCATCCGCAACGTCACCGACATCGACGACAAGATCCTCACCAAGTCCGCCGAGGCCGGCGCGCCGTGGTGGGCGTGGGCGTACCGCTTCGAGCAGGAGTTCACGGCGGCCTACGACGCGCTCGGCATCGCCCGACCCACCTACGAGCCGCGCGCCACGGGCCACGTCACCGAGATGGTCGAGCTGATCGAACGGCTCGTCGAGCGCGGTCACGCCTACACCGGCGACGAGGGCAACGTGTACTTCGGCGTGCGGTCCCTGCCGGAGTACGGCTCGCTGACGCACCAGGCCCTGGAGAACCTCGCGGGCGAGGACGAGGCCGACGGCGCGGCGCCCACCGACAAGCAGGACGTCCACGATTTCGCGCTGTGGAAGGCCGCGAAGCCGGGAGAGCCGGCGACGGCGTCCTGGCCGACACGGTTCGGACGCGGCCGTCCCGGGTGGCACCTCGAGTGCTCCGCGATGGCGCGACGCTACCTCGGCGAGACCTTCGACATCCACGGCGGCGGCATCGACCTGCGCTTCCCGCACCACGAGAACGAGCAGGCGCAGTCCCACGCCGCCGGCTTCGGCTTCGCCCGGTACTGGGTGCACAACGCGTGGGTGACCACCGGCGGGGAGAAGATGAGCAAGTCGCTCGGGAACTCCCTCGTGGTGACCAACGTCCTCGAGGCCGTCCCGGCGCCCGTGCTGCGCTACGCCCTGGGCACCGTGCACTACCGTTCCACGGTCGAATTCTCGGACGTCACCGTCGCCGAGGCCGCCGGGTCCTGGGGACGCTTCTCCGGGTTCCTGGAACGCGCTGTCGGGCGGGTCGGCGAGGTGCCGGCGGACGAGGTCGCCTCCGCCGGTCCCGGCACCCTGCCGTCCGGGTTCGTGACCGCGATGGACGACGACCTGAACATCTCCGCCGCGCTCGCCGTCGTGCACGAGCAGCTTCGTACCGGCAACTCCGCGCTGACCGCTGGCGACGACGCCGCCGTGCGCGGCGCGCAGCTGCAGGTACGTGCGATGCTCGACGTGCTGGGTCTCGACCCGCTGGCCGAGCCCTGGCGAGACACCGGCCCGGACTCGGGGGAGCACGAGGCGCTGGACGCCCTCGTATCGGCGGTCCTCGCCGAACGTGACGGCGCCCGCGCCGCGAAGGACTGGGCTCGCGCCGATGAGCTGCGGGACCGGCTCGCCGCGGCCGGCGTCGTCGTCGAGGACTCCTCGGACGGCGCCCGCTGGCAGCTGAAGGGAGCACGCTGATGGCAGGAAACTCGAAGCGTCGTGGCGCCGTGCGCAAGCCGGGGTCGAAGAAGGGCCAGACCGTCGGGTCGGGCGGTCAGCGCCGCCGCGGCCTCACCGGCCGCGGACCGACGCCGAAGGCCGAGGAGCGCCCGTACCACCCGGCCGCCAAGCGCAAGGCGGCGGCCGAGAAGGAGTCGAAGGGTGACGAGCAGGCGCGGCCCGGCAAGGGCCAGGTCCGGCAGCCGCGTGGGAACGTCGTGGGTGCGCAGCGGGCCGCCAAGGTCCGCGGCGCCGTCGGGATCGACCCAGAGAGCGAGATCATCGCCGGCCGCAACCCGGTGACGGAGGCGGTCCGCTCCGGCGTGCCGTTGCGGCGGGTGCTGCTCTCGGGTGGGAAGGCCACCGACGAGCGCGTGGCCGAGGTGGTGCGCACCGCCACCGCGCTCGGCACGCCGCTGCTCGAGGTCTCGCGCACGGACCTGGACCACCTCACCGAGGGTGCCGTGCACCAGGGGGTCGCCATCGAGGTGCCGCCCTACGACTACCGCGACGTCCAGGACCTGCTCGCCGCCGCCGAGCGGGCGAACCACCCGGCCCTGGTGGTCGCTCTCGACGGCGTGACCGACCCGCACAACCTCGGCGCGGTGCTGCGCAGCGCCGGCGCGTTCGGCGCGGACGGTGTGCTCGTGCCCGAGCGCCGCTCCGCGGGCGTCAACGCGACGGCGTGGAAGGTCTCCGCCGGTGCTGCGGCCCGGGTGCCGGTCGCCCGCGCGACGAACCTCGTCCGGGCGCTGGAGGAGCTGAAGTCGGCCGGCTGCTTCGTCGTCGGGCTCGACGGCGACGGCTCGGTCGGCGTGGGTGACGTGGAGGTCGCCACGGAGCCGGTGGTGCTGGTCACCGGCTCCGAGGGCAAGGGCCTGTCCCGCCTCGTCAAGGAGCACTGCGACATCGTGGCCCGCATCCCGATCGCCCGGTCGGTGGAGTCGCTCAACGCCGCCGTGGCCACCGGCATCGCGCTCTACGAGATCGACCGCCGCCGCACCGGCTGATGCCGGCGCCGCCGGACGACGCCGTGATCGCCGGCGGGCCAGCGCCTGGCTGGTGCGGACAGCTACCACACGCCCGGGGGTCCACCGCGCGGTCGAGCTCCTTGCGGGAGAGCGCGCCTCAGATGTCGACGGTGGGCATCTCGACGGAGTCGCGGTCGAGGAACGAGCGCTCGTCCGGGCGGTGCCGCAGCACGTTCTCGACGTAGGAGGCCACGGCCTCGGACATGGGGACGTCCCGCGCCTGCTGCTGGGAGACGAACCACCGGTGCTCGAGCACCTCGTGGAAGATCTCCGCGGGCTCGAGCTTGCGGCGCAGGTCGCGCGGGACCGCCCGCACGGTCGGGTTGAACACCTCGTCCAGCCAGTCGTGCGCGACGATCACCGGGTCGTCGTTCTGCCGATCCGTCTCCGCCCGGTAGGAGTCAAGATCGTTGAGCATCCGCCGGGCCTGGTTCTCCTGCACGTCCAGACCGGTCAGGCGCATGATCTGACGGTGGTAGTGGCCGGCGTCGACCACCTTCGGCTCGATGGACACGGTGGTGCCGCCGACGTCCGTGGTGATGGTCAGCTCACCGACGTCGAACCCGAGGTCGTTGAGCCGGTTGATCCGTGAGGTGACGCGCCACCGCTCGGCGGTGTCGAAGGACTCCTCCTGGGTGAGCTCGGCCCACAGCGACTCGTAGCGCTCGACGATCTGGTTGCCGACCTCGATGACGTCGACGTCCTCGTCGAGCACCTCACCGGCCTGGAGGTCCATGAGCTCGCCGATGATGTTCGTCCGGGCGAGGTCGACGTCGTAGCTGCGCTGCCCGACCGTCAGCTGCGGGTGCAGCTCGCCCGTCTCGGCGTCGACGAGGTACGCGGCGAAGGCGCCGGCGTCTCTGCGGAACAGCGTGTTCGACAGAGAGACGTCGCCCCAGTAGAAGCCGAGCAGGTGCAGGCGAACGAGCAGCACGCTCAGCGCGTCGATGAGGCGGCCGGCGGTCTCGGGCCGCATGTACTGGCTGAACAGCGCGCGGTAGGGGAGGGAGTACTGCAGGTGCTCGGTGACGAGCACGGAGTTCAGCTCCTCACCGGTGGGGCTGCTACGACCGGTGATGACGGCGATCGGCTGGACGGAGGGCGCGTCGAGCCGGCCGAGCGCGCGGAGCTGCTCGTACTCGTGGTACGCGACACTCTCGCCGATCTCCTTCACGGCGATGATCCGGCCCGAGAGCCGGACGAAGCGCACCACGTGCCGGGAGATGCCGCGGGGTAGGGCGGCGAGGACGTCGGGCGGCCACTCCTCGAGCGGAACCTCCCAGGGAAGGTCGAGCAGCGCAGGGTCGACCGTCGCGGCCGTGATCTGCAGCTGCTGGGCCATGCGTTCTCCTGGCGTGCTCGCGCCCGGCTCTGGAAAAGCCAGGGGCGGGTCCGCTCGGACCCGCCCCTGGATTGTCGCAGTTCGCGACGAAGGACCTACACCGGCAGGCGCTGGCTGGTCGCGCTCGAGAACACGTGCTGCTCGCCCTGCTTGATCTGGACGTGGATGGTGTCGCCCTTCATGGGCGTGTCACGCGGGTCGCAGCGCACGATGATCTGGCTGGAGTCCTCGCCGGAGCCCAGGTGCTCGGCGAGCTCCTTGTCGCCGGCGAGAGAGCCGTAGACGAAGGCGTCCGAGCCGAGCTCCTCGACGAGGTTGACGCTCACCGGGATGCCGCCCTGACCCTCGGGCACCTGGTCCAGGGCCTCCGGGCGGAACCCGAGGATGATCCTGCCCTCGTCCTCCGGCGTGATCGCGTCGAGCGTGGTGCGGGTGAGCGGCACGCGCGCCGAGCCGAGCACGGCCTGGCCGTCCTGGACGTTGAAGTCGCCGAGGTTCATGGCCGGCGAGCCGATGAAGCCGGCGACGAACACGTTCGCGGGCGTGTCGTACATGTCGCGCGGGGAGCCGATCTGCTGCAGGACGCCGTCCTTGAGGACCGCGATGCGGTCACCCATTGTCAGGGCCTCCGTCTGGTCGTGCGTGACGTAGACGGTGGTGACGCCCAGGCGCCGCTGCAGCGAGGCGATCTGGGTACGGGTCTGCACACGCAGCTTGGCGTCGAGGTTCGACAGCGGCTCGTCCATGAGGAAGACCTGCGGCTGACGGACGATCGCGCGGCCCATGGCCACACGCTGACGCTGACCGCCGGAGAGCGCCTTCGGCTTCCGGCTGAGGTACTCGCTGAGGTCGAGGATCTTCGCTGCTTCCTCGACGCGCTGGCGGATCTCCGCCTTCGGCTTGCCCGCGATCTTCAGGGCGAAGCCCATGTTGTCGGCGACCGACATGTGCGGGTACAACGCGTAGTTCTGGAAGACCATGGCGATGTCACGGTCCTTGGGCTGGACGTCGGTGACGTCGCGGTCCCCGATGAAGATTCGGCCGGAGTTGACGTCCTCCAGGCCCGCGAGCATCCGCAGCGAGGTGGACTTCCCGCAGCCGGAGGGGCCGACGAGAACCAGGAACTCGCCGTCGGCGACCTCGAGGTCGAGGGCGTCGACCGCCGGGCGCTCGGTGCCCGGGTAGGTCCTGGTGGCGTGGTCAAAAGTGACGGAGGCCATGGTGGTGCACATCCCTTCACCGGCAGGTACGTGCCGGACGATCCGTTGTGAAAGGTGTCAGCTCGTGTCCGCTCTGACACAGCTGCTGTCGTGAGCATCACGGCTCACGACAGCTGCCGGGGCCATCTTGTCACACCTCGGGTGACGAGCGGGAATCCTGCTCGTGGCCGGCAGGTGACCGCGAGGCTTCCAGCAGCTCGACGAGCCGGAGGAGCACGGCCGAGGCCTCGTCCGGATCGGTCACCCGGTAGGCGGCCGCGGTCGGGCCCTCGCCTACCTTGATCGTCAGGTCGTGGGCCGTGGCGTCGAGGACGACGAAGGCGTCCTCGTCCGTGGTGTCGTCACCGATGTAGAGGGCGGCGTCGACGTCGAGGCTCTGCCGCAGCTGCACCATGGCGTCGCCCTTGGTCACCTCGAGCACCGCCATCTCGACGACCTGCTTGCCGACGAGGACGTGGACCCCGTCACGGGCGGCCGGACCTGCGAGGACCCGTTCGGTCAGCGCCTCGGCCGCGGCCGGGTCCGCGGGCCTGGTGTGCAGGACGACGGCGGCGGGCTTGGCATGCACCCAGGCGCCGTCGACGCCGTCGGCCAGGGCCTCCGTCTCGCGCAGCAGCTCGGCCTTCAGGCCGGCCTGGGACTCGCTGAGCTCGACCCCGTCGGACTCGAGGCCGGCGCCGCCACCGGGGGTGGTGACGACCCGGCCCCACTGGGCGCCGTGCGAGCCGACCACCCGGCTACCGGTCGGCAGGCCGGCGAGGGCGGCCAGGTCCTCGGCGTCGCGGCCCGAGACGAGGACCACCTCGACGTCCGGCAGCGCGCTCAGGCGGGCGACGGCGTCGGCCGACGCGGGGAGCATCCGCGATGTCGTGGGGTCCACGACGATGGGGGCGAGCACGCCGTCGAAGTCCAGCCCGACCAGCAGTCGGCCACGGGCGGCGAAGGCCTCCAGGGCCTCGTCGAGGTCCGGTCGCAGGCGGGCGCTGAACAACGGTGCGTCGACACCCGGGCCGGGGACTCCACCGTCGACCCGGCCGCGAGCTCCGGCGTCGACCTGGCCGGGCTCTGCGGCGGAGCGGTCCGCGTCGGTGGGCTGGGGGCCGGTGGCACTGTGGCTCATGAGCTCTCCTGCTGCGTGGTGCCTGACTCGTCCGGCCTCTCGGGGCCGGCGTCCGTGGTGGGCGGGACCGACATGGCGAGGTAGCCGAGGAAGTCGTCGGCCCACCGCTGGACGTCGTGCTCGAGGACCCGACGGCGCAGGCCGCGCATCCGGCGCCTGGCCTCCTTCGGTTCCATCCCGACGGCCCGCATGATCGTGGCCTTGGTGCCGTCGATGTCGTGCGGGTTGATCGTCAGGGCGTGGGTGAGCTCGTCCGCGGCGCCCGTGAACTCGGAGAGCACGAGCGCCCCGCCGAGGTCCCAGCGGGCGGCGACGTACTCCTTGGCGACGAGGTTCATCCCGTCGCGCAGGGAGGTCACCAGCATGACGTCCGCGGCCAGGAACAGCGCGGCCATCTCCTCCATCGGGTACGAGTGGTGGAGGTAGTGCACGGCGGCCCGGCCGAGCGTGCCGTAGTCGCCGTTGATCCGCCCGACGGTCACCTCGACCTCGTCGCGCAGCTGCCGGTACTGGTCGACGCGCTCGCGTGACGGGCTGGCGACCTGGACCATGCTGGCCTCCGGGACGCGCAGCTGACCGTCCTCGAGCAGCTCGCCGAAGGCCTTGAGGCGGTGCCGGATGCCCTTGGTGTAGTCGAGCCGGTCGACGCCGAGCAGCAGCACGTCCGGGTTGCCCACCTCGGAGCGGATCTCCTTGGCCCGCTCGAGGACCTCGGGCTTGCGGGCCAGCTGGTCGAAGGACTCGGAGTCGATCGAGATGGGGAACGCCTGGGCGCGCACCGTGCGGTCCGGCCGCGACCACCGCCCGGGGATCGTCACCTGCGGCCCGCGGACCTGCAGGTCGGTCAACCGCCGCACGGCGCGCAGGAAGTTCGCGGCGTCCCCGGGCCGCTGGAAGCCGACCAGGTCCGCGCCGAGCAGCCCGTCGATCACCTGCTGGCGCCAGGGCAGCTGGGTGAAGATCTCGACCGGTGGGAACGGGATGTGGTTGAAGAACCCGATCCGCACGTCGGGACGCAGCAGCCGCAGCACCGACGGGACCAGCTGCAGCTGGTAGTCGTGCACCCACACGGTGCCACCGGGCGCGACGGCCTCCGCGGCGGCGGCGGCGAAGCGGCGGTTGACCGCGGCGTAGGAGTTCCACCAGGTGCGGTGGAACTCCGGCGGCACTATCACGTCGTGGTACAGCGGCCACAGGGTCGCGTTCGAGAATCCCTCGTAGTAGCGGGCGACCTCGTCCGCCCGCAGGGTCACCGGCCACAGCTTCATGCCCTCGCCCTCGAACGGGGGGTGCTCGAAGTCGACCTGCCCGGACCACCCCACCCATGCGCCGTCGTTCTTGCGCATGATGGGTGCGAGTGCGGTGACGAGACCGCCGGGGGAACGCTCCCAGCTCAGCGAACCCTCCTCGTCGACGGAGATGTCGACGGGAAGGCGGTTGGCGACGACGACGAAATCATGTTCTCCGGCCGGCACGGTTGCACTCAGCTCCTTCTGCTCTTTCCTCCACGGTACTGGGACCGGGCGGAGTCGCACTCGGCGAGAGGGCGTCCCCGGCGCAGATCACACCTGCAGCGGGGCGCACCCGCCCCGGCGCCGCGGGCGGCTCGGTACGTTGGCCTCATGACGGAGCCGGTGGGGCAGGCGCGGGAGGTGGGCGGCTACCGCCTGGTCCGGCGTCTGGGCTCCGGGGGGATGGGCACCGTGCACGAGGCGGTCGACGCCGACGGCCGGCACGTCGCGCTCAAGCTGCTCCACCCGCACATCGCCACGGACCCGCAGGCGCGCAAGCGGCTGTCCCGGGAGGTGGCGCTCATGCACCGCGTGAAGGACGCCGGGGTGGCGCGCGTGCTGGACGCCGAGGTCGAGGACGCCGAGGCGTTCGTGGTCACCGAGCTCGTCGAGGGCCCCACCCTCGAGGACGACATCGTCGACGACGGACCGTTCACCGTCGAGGAGCTCGCCGGCCTGGCACACGGTCTAGCGGCGTCTCTGCGCGCCATCCACGCGCAGGGCATCGTCCACCGTGACCTCAAGCCGGGGAACGTCATGCTCGCCGACGACGGACCCGTCCTCATCGACTTCGGGATCGCCCAGGTGGCCGACGACGTCCGGCTCACCCAGACCGGTCTGGTCACCGGCACCCCGGGATACCTCGATCCCGAGGTCATCGCCGGCGGCGACCCCGGGACCGTCGGCGACTGGTGGGCGTGGGCGGCGGTGCTGCTGTTCGCCGCGACGGCACGCCCGCCCTTCGGTCGCGGCTCGATGGAGGCGGTGCTCGCGAGGGTGGCGATCGGGCGGGCGGACACCGAGGGGCTGCCGGCCGCCGTCGCGCGCACGCTGAGTGCGGCGCTCGACCCGGATCCGGCGCGCCGCCTCCAGCCAGACCAGGTGCTCGCCGCCCTCGACGAGGCCGCTGACGACCCGGAGGCCGCGGACGACGGCGGCCCCGTCGCGGCGGTCGGGGAGACCACGGCGGTGTCCACGGCCCCGGACGAGGGCCTGACGGCTCCCGTCGTCCCACCGACATACCCCGTCGAGCGGAACCGCTCGGACGGCGCGACGACGACGGTCGAGGCACCTCCGCCGCCCGGGCCGGAAGCACCCGCGACCGGTCCCCTCGACGGCGGGTCGCACACCAAGGTGATGCCGGCCGTGCCACCGGCTCCCGCGCAGCCGGTTCCCGCCGGGTACGACGCCGAGCCGCCGTCGTACTCCCAGCAGGGGTATGCCGGGCAGGGGTACCCGGAGCCGAGGTACCCGGAGCAGGGGTACGGCGAGCAGATCTACCCGGACCAGGGCTCGGCGCCGTCGCAGCCGCCGGTGACGCCGACCTGGGCCGTGCGCGCCCGCCGCCGCAGCGCCTCGGTCCTTGCGGTCGGCGTCGGCGTCAGCGCCGCCGCGGCGTCGTTCCCGGGGCTCTTCGTGGTGTTCGCCGCCGCGTTGCTGCTCCTCACCGCGACGACGGGGTGGGCCGGTCGTTCGCGGCGCGCGGCGCGGACGCGCAAGGGACCGCGGCGCGGTGACGACGCCAGGATGCTGGCCGGGCTCCCGTGGCACCTGCTGCGCGGCCTGCTGGTCGTGCTGCCCGGCGTGGCGGTGGGCGCCGTGGCCGGCGGCGTCGTGTGGTGGCTCGGTGGTCGAGCCCCGCTGGGCCTCGTGCCGAACGTCCAGGAACCCGTAGTGCTGTGGGCGGGCGGTCTGGTCGCGCTGTTCCTCGCCTGGCTCACCCCGACCAGCGACGCGGCCCGGGAGGGCGCCCGCGCGTGGCTCGAGGTCCTGACTCCGGGGCCCGGCTACCGGGCGTTGCTCGTCGTCGTGTTCCTCGGCTTCGCCCTCTTCATCGGTGTGCAGGTGGCCACAGGTGAGGCCCCGGCGGCCTCGTGGGTCCCGTTGCCGTTTACCCTGGTGCGGTGACGAAACCGAACTCCTCCAGCTCGTCGACCAAGGCACAGCGCCGCGACGCCGCACGTGAGCAGGCCCAGAAGCTGCGCGCGGCGCAGGCCAAGCGCGAGAAGCGCAACCGTACGCTGCTCATCGGCGGCGGCGTCGTCCTGGTGCTCGCCGTTGCGGCCGCACTGTTCTTCATCATCCGCGAGGGCACCCAGTCCGCCATCGCCGACGTGGAGAACGTCCCCGAGAACACCTCGGTCGAGGACGGGGGCATCTCCATGGGTGAGGACCTGGTCGCCGGCACCGAGAACGAGGGCGCGCCGGTGCTCGACGTCTACCTCGACTTCGCCTGCCCGCACTGCGCGAACTTCGAGGACGTCAACTCGGAGGACATCGACGAGCTCGTCTCCAACGGTGCGGCGACCGTCGTGTACCACCCGGTCTCCATCCTCTCCCGGGGCGATCAGAACAGCTGGTCCTGGCGGTCCGCGGAGGCGGCCGCCGTCGTCGCCGACGGGGCGCCGGAGGCGTACAACGACTTCCAGGGTGCCCTCTTCGACCTCAACGCCCAGGGACAGGCGGAGCCCACCGACGAGCAGATCGTCCAGACGGCCGTTGACTCGGGCGTCCCGCAGGACGTGGCGAGCACCATCCCGGACCAGCGCTTCAACGCCTGGGTCGACGCCACCACCCAGGAGTTCAGCCGTGACGGTTACGGCGCCACGCCGACCATCCTGATCGACGGCGAGGAGTTCCAGGAGTGGTCCACGCCCGGGTCGCTCGCCGAGGCGCTGCGAGCCGCGAGCGGCGAGTGACCTGCTCGTCGGCGTCTGCCGCGAGGCAGTCCCACGGTTTGCGCGGGTTGACTAGCATGGGTCTGGTCTTCCAGGTCGCGCCGACCTCGACCGAGGTGCGGTGGTGGCCAGATGGCCTTGCCGGAGTGGCGTAGTGGTAACGCAACTGTCTTGTAAACAGTCGATCGCGGGTTCGATTCCCGCCTCCGGCTCAGATTGTGGGTGGCCGTTCCTACTCTCCGAGCACCAACGGTAGCGAGGGCTACTCCCAGCACCACGGGCGACTGTGGCAACAGTGGCCTTCGGTGTTGGGAGTGGCCCTCGCTCGGTTCGGCCCGGAGCCGTTGACCGGTCGGCGTCCTCGTCGGTGTGCCAGGCTGAGCGCCATCCACCTCGACGATCGGAGATCACATGGCCGTGCTCACCGCCCTGCTGGACGCCCTGCGAACCGGGAGCGTGGAGGTCGTGGACCTCACCGCGCCGCTGACGTCTGAGACCCCGATCCTCGAGCTGCCGGAGCAGTTCGGTCAGACCGCGACCTTCCAGCTCGAGGAGATCTCGCGCTACGACGAGCGCGGGCCGTACTGGTACTGGAACAACTTCCGCACGGGCGAGCACACCGGCACCCACTTCGACGCCCCGAACCACTGGGTCACCGGCAAGGAGCTGGCCGATGTCTCCGCCGTCCCCGCCGATCACCTGGTGGCGCCCGCCGTCGTCCTCGACGTGACGGACGAGGTCGCCGCAGACTCCGACTTCCTCATCGAGGTCGAGCACGTGCGTGCCTTCGAGGCCGAGCACGGCCCGCTGCCGGACGGCGGCTGGCTGCTGTGCCGCACCGGCTGGTCGTCCCGCACCACGCAGACCGAGATGCTCAACAACGACGAGAACGGACCGCACAGCCCCGGCCTGTCCGCCGAGTGCGCCCGCTGGGTCGCCGAGGAGAGCAACCTGCGCGGCGTCGGGGTCGAGACCGTCGGCACCGACGCCGGAGCCGCGCCCGGATTCGAGACACCGTTCCCGTGCCACGCGTTCCTCATGGGCAGCGGCAAGTACGGCCTGGCCCAGCTGCAGAACCTCTCCGCACTGCCGCCCACCGGCGCGCTGCTGGTCACCTCGCCGCTGAAGATTGTGGGCGGCTCGGGCTCGCCCGCGCGGGTGCTGGCGCTCGTCGAGCGGTGAGCCGGGTCGTGAGGACCGGCTCGTGAGGGTCGCGGACGCCGTGGGCCGGGCGCTCGCCGCGGCCGGCGTCGACCACGTCTTCGGCGTCGTGGGCTCCGGCAACTTCCACGTCACCAACGCGCTGGTCGACGGCGGAGCCCGGTTCGTCGCCGCCCGCCACGAGGGCGGTGCGGTCACCATGGCGGACGCCTACGCCCGCGTCTCCGGCCGCGTCGCGGCGCTGTCCGTCCACCAGGGCTGCGGGCTCACCAACGCGATGACCGGCCTGACCGAGGCGGCCAAGTCCCGTACGCCGCTGGTCGCGGTCGCCGCCGAAGCCTCCACGCCGACGTCGAACTTCTTCGTCGACCAGGACGGGCTGGCCCGCGCCGTCGGCGCCGTCCCCGCGCGCATCACCGGTCCGGCCACCGCCGTCGCGGACGCCGTCGCCGCCGTGACGACCGCCCGGCAGCATCGGCGCACCGTCCTGCTCAACCTGCCCCTCGACGTCCTCGGCGCCCACGTCGGTGACGCCACGGCCCGCGAGCAGCTCGCCCGCCTCGCGCCCGTGCCCGAGGCGGATCCGGTGGTCCCGACCGAGCACGACGTCGAGCGCCTCACCGCCGCGCTGCGTACCGCGCGACGACCCATCCTCGTCGCCGGCCGCGGCGCACGCTCGCCCGCGGCCCGGGACGCCCTCGTGGCGCTCGCGGACCGGTGCGGCGCGCTCCTGGCGACCTCCGCCGTCGCCAAGGGACTGTTCACCGGTCGGCCATGGGACCTGGACGTCTCCGGAGGGCTCGCCACCCCGCTGGCCGCCGAGCTGATCGGCGGCGCGGACCTGATCGTCGGCTTCGGCTGCGCGCTGAACATGTGGACCATGCGGCACGGTCGGCTGATCGCGGCCGACGCCACGGTCGTCCAGGTCGACGACACCCCCGAGGCCCTCGGCGTCCACCGCGAGCTGACCTTCGGCGTCGTCGGGGATGTCGCGGTCACGGCGGAAGCCGTTCGCGCGGCCCTCGGCGAGACCACGGCCGCTGGTTACCGCACGCCCGAGGTCGCCGACCGGCTCGCACGGCAGTCCCGGTGGCGGGACGTGCCCTTCGACGACGTCTCCGACGGCGAGCGCATCGACCCCCGCAGCCTGACCGTCGCCCTGGACGACCTGCTGCCGGCGGAGCGGGTGGTCGCCGTCGACTCCGGCAACTTCATGGGCTACCCGTCGATGTTCCTGTCCGTGCCCGACGAGCAGGGCTTCTGCTTCACCCAGGCGTTCCAGTCGATCGGCCTCGGGCTCGCCTCGGCCGTCGGCGCCGCCCTCGCCCGCCCCGACCGGCTGCCGGTCGCCGCGCTCGGCGACGGCGGCGCGCTGATGGCCGCGGCCGAGCTGGACACTGTCCGCCGGCTCGGGCTGCCGATGGTGGTCGTGGTCTACAACGACGACGCCTACGGCGCGGAGCTGCACCACTTCGAGGGTGAGCGCCTCGACACGGTGACCTTCCCGCCGACGGACATCGCCGCCGTCGGCGGCGGGTACGGCTTCGACGCCGTCACCGTCCGCCGGGCGGCGGACCTGGACGCCGTGGCCGCCTGGCTCTCCGGCCCGCGCGAGCGGCCGTTGCTCATCGACGCCAAGATCCGGGCCGACGAGCCGTCCTGGTGGCTGGCCGAGGCCTTCGGCCACTGAGGAGCCTTCGCGGTCTCCGCCGGCCCGGCGCTAGCCGACCCAGCGGCGGACGAAATCGTTGCTGAACTTGCGCTCGGGGTCGAGGCCGAGCGCCAGCTCGAGGAAGTCGGTGCGACGCGGGTAGAGCGGACGCACCCGTGCCGGGTCGGCCGCCGTGACCTTGCCCCAGTGCGGCCGCCCCTCCAGCGGGCCGAAAGCGGCCTCCAGGTGGGGGAGCGCCGCCGCCACCCGCGGCGTGTCCCGCACCAGCGTGAAGTGGAAGGCCAGGCATTCCTGCTCGTACATCGGGCTCATCCAGGCGGTGTCCGCGGCGATGGAGCGGACCTCGGCCACCTGCACGAGTCCGGCGAGCGGCTCGCTCAGCCGCCGGAACGCCTCCAGCGCGCGGGCGGCGTTCGGGCGGGGAACCAGGTACTCGCACTGGATCTCCTCGCCGGCGCTCGGCATGTGGTCGGCCCTGAAGTGCGGCAGCCGGTCCCAGGACGGGCCCGGCTCGCCGAGCTGGGCCGTCGCGTTCGCCGGGTCCACGCCGGGGATCGGGTGGAACGCCTCGGACATCGCCGGCCCGCCGGCCACCTCGGCCGGCCAGGTGCCGTCGAGCTCCGTGCCGGCGCGCTTGACCCAGATGGACGCGAACTCGTCGTCGCGCAGCGTCGTGAAGCAGCTGACCGAGTAGCCGAGTCCGCTGATCTCGTCGAACGCGTCGACGACGTTCCCGAACGGCACCGGGCCGTAGACCGACTGGGCGACGTCGTACGCGGGGACGGTCCGCAGCGTCATCGCGGTCACCACGCCGAGCGCGCCGAGCGCGACCCGGGCACCGTCGAAGGACGGGTCGTCGTCGGCGAGGGTGCGCCTCGAGCCGTCGGCCGTGATCAGCTCGACGCTGGTCAGCGACGCGGACAGGGCCGGGTTGCCCCTCCCGCTGCCGTGCGTCGCCGTGGCGACCGAACCGGCGATGCTGATGTGCGGCAGCGAGGCGAAGTTCGGCAACGCGCGGCCACGGTCGTGCAGGTACAGCGCCAGGTCGGCGTACCGGGTGCCGGCCGAGACGCGGACCAGGCCGGTCGTCGGGTCGAGCTGCGGCTCGACGGACGACGGCGGCGCGTCACCCGAGGCGGGAACGGCCAGCCTCGGGTGCCGGTAGGCGAGGTGCTCGAGGCTGAGGAGCGTCTCGGCGGAGTCGACGACGTCGTTGAAGCTGTGCCGGGAGCCGGCGACGCGCACGTGCGTCGAGCGTGCGACCGCCTCGGCGGCGTCGTCGAGGGCGGTCGGGGCGAGGAAGGTTCCGGCGAGGGTACGGCTGCCGGACCAGTTGCTGATGGCGGCGGTGCTCACGTCCCTGAGCGTGCCACACCGCGGACCGCGGGCGATCGTCGGCCACGGGGCGAGATGCGGCGTGTCCGCTTGCTGCCGGAGGTCAGGCGGCCGAGCCGTCGTCCTGCGTGCGGCCGTAGACGTAGTCGTCCTCTTCGTCGGGACCGGCCCCGACGAGCTCGCCGTCCCTGTCGAACCGCTCGACATCGGAGCGGGGCGCCGCGGCGGCGCGGCCGCCGCCGAGCACGTCGCGGGACCTGCGCTCGTCCTCGTCCTGGTCCGGGTTCACCAACCCACGGTGGACGAGGGCCTCGGTGACGAGGCCCGGTCTCTCTACGGGGTCGTGGCGGGTCATCGGGTTGCCAGCTCCTCGGTCCATGGTTGGACGGAACCGGCCAGGGAGTGGTGGGCCCGGGCCGGGGTCTGAATGAGTGATGATGCCCACACCGGGCCCCACATTGCGAGTCCGACCCGCGGGGTCCTCGCTTTACGGGAGCAGTTCCGCGCCGTGCGACCCTCCTGAGGCTCGGCAGCTGCGCTGGATTCGTGGCGGCACTTGGGCAGGAGTTTCCTTCGCTTGTCGCGCCGCTGGCGTGGACCGAGGTTGGCAACGGTCGCGAGCGGTCGTCGCGTCAGGTGAGTGACCAGTCCACCGGCTCGGCTCCGTTCTCGACGAGCAGGGCGTTGGCCCGCGAGAACGGCCGGGAGCCGAAGAACCCGCGCGTGGCGGAGAGCGGGCTGGGGTGTGCGGAGGCGATCACGGGTGTCTCGCCCAGCATCGGTCGCAGCGTTCCGGCGTCGCGGCCCCACAGGATCGCCACCAGCGGCGTCCCCCGTCCGACGAGGGTGCGGATGGCGTGCGCGGTGATCTCTTCCCAGCCCTTCCCGCGGTGCGACGCCGGGGTTCCCGGCCGTACCGTGAGCACCCGGTTGAGCAGCATCACGCCGTGCCGTGCCCAGGGCGTCAGGTCACCCGTGGACGGCACGGGGAGTCCGAGATCGTCGCGGAGCTCGGCGTAGATGTTCTGCAGGGACCGGGGCACCGGCCGGACGTGCGGCTGCACCGAGAAGGACAGGCCCATCGGGTGGCCCGGAGTCGGGTACGGGTCCTGCCCGACGATGAGGACCCGGACGTCGTCCAGCGGGTACGTGAAGGCCCGGAGCACGTCCGTCCCGGCCGGCAGATAACCATGGCCCGCCCGGTTCTCCTCGCGGAGGAACTCGCCCATCGCGTGGATGTGCGCCTCGACGGGCGCCAGGGCGCGGGCCCAGTCGGGGTCGATCAGGTGGTTCAGGGCCGTCGCAGTCACGCCCAGGAGCGTAACGTCGGCCCGGAGAATGACACTCTTGTGATTCGGGCCTAGCATGGGGCCCGGACACGCAGGTGGCCCGGGAGGAGGAAGCATGGCGCACGCACACGCCGAGCGCACCAAGGTCGACCCCGCCGCCGGGCTGAGCGAGATCGAGACCGAGATCCTCGGCTTCGAGCGCCAGTGGTGGAAGTATGCGGGGGCGAAGGAGACCGCCATCCGCGAGCTCTTCGACATGAGCGCCACGCGCTACTACCAGGTCCTCAACCAGCTCATCGACTCCGAGGCCGCGCTCGCGGCCGACCCGATGCTCGTCAAGCGCCTGCGCCGAATGCGGGCCAACCGCCAGCGCGAGCGTTCCGCCCGCCGTCTCGGCGCCGACCTGTAGCAGCAGGCCGATCCGGTGGCGACCGGACGCGTCAGCGACCGCAACGGTGCTCATCGGGCTCCGATCCGCCCCGCACGGCGAGGTCTGGCACCACCCCTGTCGGTGAGCAGATAACCTCGCCCCGTGACCACCCCAGACGAGTACCCCGAGGACGAGTTCGACGTCGCGGGTCGGGAGCGCAGCCCCCAGGGCGTCCACCGCGGCGCTCGGCCGCTCTGGCGTGCGCTCCTGCCCGTCCTGGCCGTCATCGTTCTTGCGCCGCTCCTCGCCTGGGGCGCCATCGAGCTGCTGGGCCGCGCGGAGGAGGAGCCCCCGCCGAGCGCCGAGACCACGGAGCAGACCACCGGCGGTGAGGAGACGACGGCGGAGCCGACGGGCGAGGAGACGACCACGCCGGAGCAGAAGACCACCGAGGAGACGCCGGAGGACGAGACCACCGCGGCGAACATCGACTACGACACCACCATCACGGTGCTCAACGGCGCCGGGGTGGCGGGCCTCGCCGGCGAGACCGCCCAGCAGCTCAACGCCGAAGGCTTCACCGACACGGTCGCCGAGGACTACGGGTTCGCCCAGCCGGCCGTCACGACGCTCTACTACGAAAACCCCGAGCTGCAGGCGACGGCGGAAGAGGTGGCGAGCATCCTCGGGATCAGCAACGTCGTCGAGAGCGCCGAGGCGACCGTGAGCATCGCCGTCGTGCTGCGCTCGGACTTCGCGGGCTGACGTCATGGCTCGGGAGGTGCGGGACGCCGTCGTCGTCGGATCCGGTCCGGGGGGCCTGGCCGCGGCGGTGACTCTCGCGCGGGCCGGCCTCGACACCCTGGTGCTCGAGGCCGAGCCCACGATCGGCGGGGGAGCGCGCACCCTCGATCTCGATCTGGCCCCCGGCCTGGTCCACGACCTGTGCTCGGCGGTGCATCCGCTCGCCATCGGCAGCCCCTTCTTCCGCGAGTTCGACCTGTCGGCGCGGGGCGTCGGTCTCGTGGTCCCCGAGCTCGCCTACGCCCAGCCGCTCGAGGGGCGCGAGGCGGGTCTCGCCTACCAGGACCTCGACCGGACGGCGGACGGGCTGGGCCGGGACGGGCCCGCCTGGCGGCGGCTCATGGCGCCGCTGGTCGAGGCGAGCGATGCCGTCATCGCTCTCGGCCTAGGTGACCACCGGTCCGTCCCGCCGGAGGTGCTACGACCCGACGGCGCACGCGCCGCACTGGCGTTCGGCGCCGCCGTCCTCGATCAGGGCACAAGGCTGTGGGACGGCCGTTTCACCGGCGACGCCGCACCCTCCCTGCTCACCGGGGTCTCAGCACACACGATCAGTCGCCTGCCCTCGCTCGCCGCCGCCGGCACCGCGCTGCTGCTCGGCTCGCTCGCCCACGCCGTGGGCTGGGCCGTG
The DNA here is from genome assembly GCF_039541595.1 of Georgenia halophila. Lineage (NCBI taxonomy): Bacteria > Bacillati > Actinomycetota > Actinomycetes > Allobogoriellales > Allobogoriellaceae > Georgenia > Georgenia halophila. The sequence continues at coordinate 24,707 of NZ_BAABGN010000001.1, forward strand.
CCGGTCGGCGGGAGCCAGGCCATCACCGACGCCCTCGCCGCGGACCTGCGTGCCCACGGCGGCGAGATCCGGACCGAGGCACCGGTGACGAGCTGGCGCGAGCTGCCACGGGCGCGCACGTACCTCTTCGACACCTCTCCGCGCACGCTCGTGGACGTGTGGGGCGACCGGATGGCGCCCGCCGTCCGTGCCGGCCTTGAGCGGTTCCCGTACGGCAACGCCGCTGCCAAGGTCGACTTCGTGCTCTCCGGGCCCGTGCCGTGGTCGGACCCGCGCGTCGGCGAGGCCGCCACCGTGCACGTGGGTGGCACGCGCGCCGAGATGGCCGCCGCGGAGAACACGGTCCACGCCGGGCGGCACGCCGACCGGCCCCTGATCCTCGCCTCCGACCCCACGATCGCCGACCCGTCCCGGGCGGCCGGTGGGCTGCGGCCGCTGTGGACGTACACCCACGTGCCGTCCGGGTCCGAGGCTGACGTCACCGAGACCGTCACCGCCCAGATCGAGCGGTTCGCGCCCGGGTTCCGGGACGTCGTCGTGACCTCCCGGTGCATCCCGGCGGCGCAGATGCCGCTGCACAACGCCAACTACGTCGGCGGCGACATCGCGGCGGGCGCCATCAACATGTGGCGGATGGCGGTCGGGCCGCGGCCCGCGTGGCACGTCTACGACGGCGGCGTGCCGGGCGTGTACCTGTGCTCGCAGTCGGTCCCGCCCGGTCCGGGCGTGCACGGGATGACCGGCTGGTTCGCTGCTCGCCGTGCCCTGAGCGAGCGGTTCGGGATCCGCACGCCGCCCGACCTGGGCCCACGTCGCTGACGCCACGATGCGCCCGGACGTCGACGACGAGTCCGCGCGACACTCGCGCAAGGACGGTGGGCCGCGACTCGTCACTGACGTGCCGACTCGTCAACGACGTGCTGACCGGTCATCGGTGCGCGGCGGTGACGCGAGCGGTACAGGGCAACGGTGTCCCGGCCGGCTCATAGGTTTCTCGACTCCTCCAGCGCCGCGACGGCCAGGATGACGTTCGCGCACGACCACGCCAGCGGTGCGACAGCCGCTGGTGCACCGTTGGCCAGCACCTTCTCGGGGATCGCGCCCGAGGCGGTGCGGTGGTCGGCCACCCAGTCGAGGTAGTCCGTGGCCCGGTCCGGGTGTCCGTTCTCCGCGGCGGTCAGGGCGTACAGCGTGGTCTCGGGCGTCCACGAGATGCCGTCCCGCTTCCATGCCGCGCCGGGCGCCACGCCACCGGCAGGCCGGGCCATCTCCTCGGTGGAGAGCAGCCACGCCTCCTCCGCCCCGCTCGGCGCCCGACCGGTGAACGGCGGCAGCAGCATCGCCGTCGCCGCGTCACGCCCGTGCTCGGTGAGCAGGGACCGCAGCGGATCGCCCTCACCGGCGTAGCGCCGGTAGCCGGACGGGCCGAACGTCGTCTCGACGGCGGTCCGCACCTCGGCGGCGCGACCGGCCGCCGCCTCCGCGCGGGCCGCCTCGCCCTGGTCGGCGTACAGCCCGGCGACATGCTCCAGACCCGCCATCAGCGGCGCGACCGTCCCGAGCGTCAGGTCGTCCTCACCGACCTCCCAGTAGTCCGCCGACGGCGGTGGCAGGTGCGGTGGCTCGGCGGTGAGCTCCAGGATGTGGTCGGTGGCGGTGTCCACCATCGGCCGGAGCGTCTCGAACGCGGCGGCACGTTCGCCGTCGTCCTCGATCTGGGACAGGACCGTGGCCGCGGACCACAGGACCCAGCCATTGCCGTCCAGCTGGATGCCCCGCCCGTCCGGCACGCCGGACCCGTCGGCCAGGTAGCGGGCCTGGAAGCCGCCCTCCTGGTTCTGCATGCCCGCGACGAAGCCGAGGGCCTCGACGGCGTCGCGGGTGTGCCCGGACACGGCGAGCGCGGCGGCGACGAACGCGGCGTCACGCGGCCACACGTAGCGCCAGCGGTCCGTCCACCCGGCCACGACCGCGCCGGGTGCCGCGTTGGTGGTGCCGTCGCCCTCGTCGATGGTGGCGCCGGTCAGGACGTGGATGTCGAGCAGCGCCCCGGTGACCAGGCCCTCGTACCGCGTGCCCGCCCCCGGGACCGTCCCCGACGCGAGCCAGTCGCGGTGCTCCTGGGCGATCGCCTGCGCCCCGGGGTCGTCCGCGTCGCTGCGCAGCACCCGGGTGCCGGCCAGATACTCCTGCGGCTCGTGCGCCGTGATGTCCGCCAGAGATCCGTCGGGCCGGACGTGGACGCCGTCCAGGTACAGGTCGACGTGCGCCGTGGTCGTCGCCGTCGCCCGCACGTGCACCGACCACACGGCGGCACCGAGACAGAGCGCGAGAGCGAGGGTGACGGCCACCGAGCGCCGGATCCGCCGACGGCGCGGCTTCTCGGACGGGCCGGGGCGTGCCGCGGTGACGCTCTCTGGCAGGACGGCCGCAGTCATTCCCGCAGGCTACGGCAGCGTTCAGAGTGCGTTCACCGCTTCGTCACCCGCTGTCGCGCCCGTTCTGGCTGCCGGGTCCGGCTCCCGCACGCCGTGGCATCCGGGACCACGGGCCACCAGGTGCGAGGAGCCTCGACGTCGGACGTGACCTGCATGACGGTCACCACGGCCGCCCGCCGCCGTCCGCCTGCCGCGGTCCTCGTGCGGCGCCGGGACGGCGGCCGCAGCGCAAAATGGCACCGCGGGCGCCTTGCACTCGCCTCGTGAGAGTGCCAGTATCGAGTTAGCACTCTCGTCATGAGAGTGACAACAGCACCCGGTTGGTCGGTGAGGCCACGACGGCGGCGGGACGTGACCGTCGCAGGCGTGGTCGTCCGTCGCGGGCACCGCCAACCACACCACCACCCAGTGGAGGATCAAGCATGGCCAAGACCATCGCTTTCGACGAGGATGCCCGACGCGGCATGGAGCGGGGCCTCAACGCCCTCGCAGACACCGTCAAGGTCACCCTCGGCCCGAAGGGCCGCAACGTCGTTCTGGAGAAGAAGTGGGGCGCCCCCACGATCACCAACGACGGCGTTTCCATCGCCAAGGAGATCGAGCTCGAGGAGCCGTACGAGAAGATCGGCGCCGAGCTCGTCAAGGAGGTCGCCAAGAAGACGGACGACGTCGCGGGTGACGGCACCACCACCGCCACCGTGCTCGCCCAGGCGCTCGTTCGCGAGGGCCTTCGCAACGTCGCCGCCGGCGCCAACCCGATCGCCCTCAAGCGGGGCATCGAGCTGGCCGTCGAGGCCGTCACCGAGAAGCTCTTCTCGCAGGCCAAGGAGATCGAGACCAAGGACCAGATCGCTTCGACGGCCGGGATCTCCGCCGGTGACCCCGCCATCGGCGACCTCATCGCCGAGGCCCTCGACAAGGTCGGCAAGGAAGGCGTCGTCACCGTCGAGGAGTCGAACACCTTCGGCCTCGAGCTCGAGCTGACCGAGGGCATGCGCTTCGACAAGGGCTACCTCTCGCCGTACTTCGTCACCGACCAGGAGCGCCAGGAGGTCGTTCTCGAGGACGCCTACGTCCTGCTCGTCGAGTCCAAGATCTCGAACGTCAAGGACATGCTGCCGCTGCTGGAGAAGGTCATCCAGTCCGGCAAGCCGCTCGTCATCGTCGCGGAGGACGTCGAGGGCGAGGCCCTCGCGACCCTGATCGTCAACAAGATCAAGGGCACCTTCAAGTCGGCCGCCGTCAAGGCTCCCGGCTTCGGTGACCGCCGCAAGGCGATGCTGCAGGACATGGCCATCCTCACCGGTGGCCAGGTCATCTCCGAGACCATCGGTCTCAAGCTGGAGAACGCCGAGCTCGACATGCTGGGCCAGGCCCGCAAGGTCGTCATCACCAAGGACGAGACGACCATCGTGGAGGGCTCCGGCGACGCCGACCAGATCGAGGGCCGCGTGGCCCAGATCCGTGGCGAGATCGAGAACTCCGACAGCGACTACGACCGTGAGAAGCTGCAGGAGCGTCTGGCGAAGCTGGCCGGCGGCGTGGCCGTCATCAAGGCCGGTGCCGCCACGGAGGTCGAGCTCAAGGAGCGCAAGCACCGCATCGAGGACGCGGTGCGCAACGCCAAGGCCGCCGTCGAGGAGGGCATCGTCGCCGGTGGTGGCGTGGCCCTCATCCAGGCCGCCACGGAGGCGTTCCTCACGCTCGAGCTCGTGGGCGACGAGGCGACCGGTGGGAACATCGTGAAGGTTGCGGTGGACGCCCCGCTCAAGCAGATCGCCATCAACGCCGGCTTCGAGGGCGGCGTCGTCGCCGAGAAGGTGCGCGGCCTCCCCGCCGGCCAGGGCCTCAACGCCCAGACCGGTGAGTACGAGGACCTGCTCGCCGCCGGCGTGAGCGACCCGGTGAAGGTGACCCGCTCTGCTCTGCAGAACGCGGCCTCCATCGCCGGTCTGTTCCTCACCACCGAGGCCGTCGTGGCCGACAAGCCGGAGAAGCAGGGTGCTCCGGCCGGTGGCGGCGAGCCCGACATGGGCGGCATGGGCTTCTGATCCCAGAGGCTCACCGCTGACCGCCGCACGACGGCGGATCCAGCACAGACCGGAGGGCGGCACCCCGCGAGGGTGCCGCCCTTCGGCGTGGATCGCGGTTGCTCGACGGCGATCCGGAAGGCCAGCACACGAAAGCTGTCGCGCCTCAGTGGTGCCCGTGCCCCGAACCGGGCACCTCGCCGGCCTCCTGGCCCGGTGCGACGACGACGAACTGGCCCATCATCCCCTCGTCCTCGTGCAGCAGCATGTGGCAGTGGTACATGTATGGCCAGTCCGGGTCGGTGTAGTCCTCGAACCGCATGATGAGGCGGTACGTGCGGTTCGGCTCCAGGTAGACCGTGTCCTTCCGGCCGGACAGCTCCGGCGGCGGTGGCTCGCCGTCGACCGAGAGCACCCGGAACTGCACGTCGTGGACGTGGAAGCTGTGCGAGACCGGATGGAGGTTGCGGACCTCCCAGATCTCGGTGTCGCCGACCGTCACCACCTCGTCGATCCGGTTCATGTCCATCCGGAGACCGTTGATCTTGCGGCCTTGGAGCTCGAAGGAGCGGGTGACCACGGCATCCGCCTCCCGCAGACCGGTGTCCTCCCACACCCATTCCGGCTCCGGGGACGGTTCGAGCCCTTCCGCGGGCCGCAGCTCGAGGACGTCGAAGGTGTCGTTCCCGCCGAACGCGAACGGCGCCGCGACACCACCGAGGTCCGGGTCGGACGAGCGCAGCACCGCCGCCTCGCCGGGCGTCATCTCCACGACGATCTCTGCCCGCTCCCCGGGGGCGAGGCGCACCTGGTCGCTGCGAACCGGCTCGGGCAGGAGCCCGCCGTCGGTGGCGACGAGGTCCACCTGCCGGTCCTCGAACCCGAACGAGTACGTCCGGGCGGTGGACCCGTTGAGCAGCCGTAGCCGGACCCGTCCGGTGGTGACCTCGTGGTACGCACCGACGGTGCCGTTGACCATGACGACATCGCCGAGCAGACCGACCTCGTTGCCATCGGAGTCGAGCGTGAGCTGACCGGCGTCGTCGAACTTCTTGTCCTGGACGATGACCGGGACGTCGTCGACGCCGTACTCGCTCGGGAGCGTGGCCGCCTGCGAGGCGTCGTCGTCGAGCAGGAACAGGCCGGCGAGACCCATGTACACGTGCTTCTCGGTCTCGCCGTGCGGGTGCGGGTGGTACCAGAGCGTCGCGGCGGGCTGGTCGATCTCCCAGGCGGGCAGCCAGGTCTCGCCGGGCTCGACGCTCTGGTGCGGGCCGCCGTCCATCTGTGGCGGCAGGTGCATCCCGTGCCAGTGCACGCTGGTGGTCTCGTCGAGCTCGTTCGAGACCTCGACGGCGACCCGCTCGCCCCGCGTGGCGCGCAGCGTCGGGCCGAGGTGGGCACCGTTGAAGCCCCAGGTGCGGGTCTCGGTCCCGCTCATGAACTCCGTGGTGCCGGCCCGGGCGGTGAGCTCGAAGATCCGTGTGCCGCCTTCGACGCGTGCGGCCGCCAGCGGTGGGATCGCCAGTCGCCGGGCGACGTCCGGGGCGGAGACGGGCGACGTGCTGGGCATCGCGTCGCAGCCGGTCAGCACGAGCCCCGCGGAGCCGAGCGCCCCGGCCAGGAAGGCTCGTCGTGAGACCCCGGGCCGGCTGGGGCGGCCGGTCATATCGACGCGTAGGGTCGAGGTCATCGGCCGGTCACCGCCGCCAGGAGCTTCTGTACACCCGCAGCGACCAGGCCGCAGAGGACGCCCCAGATCAGTGCCGGGATCACCGCGTCGATGCCGAACCCGCTGAGCCCGCCGAAGAACGACGCGACGGCCAGCGAGACCAGGGCGTAGACGACGCCGGCCAGGGTCAGGGTCAGGACCGGGCGGGCGACGCGCCCGAGCCCGACGGCGGCGATCCACACCACGGCGGTCAGGCCCAGGATGAGCGAGGCGCGGGCGAGGCCGGTGCCGCCGATGCCGGTGAGCCCGGTGAGCGGCCAGAGCAAGGACATCGCACCGAGGCCGAGGATCAGCGTCCAGCTGAGGCGGCCGGAGGTGCTCTCCGTGCCGGAGGAAGGTGAGTTCTGTACAGGCTGTGAAGTCATGCCCAGAACGCTACGAATCGGCGGCATGCCGCCACATCGGCCCGCGGGCGTCTCCCTGTGCCGCATCTCCTCGACAGGGACGGTCGCCCCGGGGCGACCCTCCCTGACGCCCGCGGGCGATATCCCGGGGATGACCCGGGTTCCTAGGCTTGGGCGCGTGCCCCCCTCTTCGCGTGACGACGTCGACCCCCGCCTGATCGACGGCGTGCTCGCTCTGGCCATGGCCCTCGCGGTCGCCGTGACCATCGCGGCGGACTTCGAGGGTGCTGGACGATCGGGACCGGTCGCATACCTCTTCGCACTGGCGTTCGGCGGCCTCGTCGCCGTCCGGCGCCTCGCCCCTCGCACCATGCTCGTGCTCACGGTGCTCGGCATCTTCGGCTACTACGCGCTGGGTTTCCCGGTCATCGGCATGGCACTGCCCGCCGTTGCGGCCCTGTACTCGGCGGCAGAGCTCGGGCGGACCTGGTGGGCGGTCGGGGCGGGCGCGGTGCTCGTCGGGGTCTCGTCCTACTTCCGGATCATCGAGGGGCAACCCACCGCGTACCTGTACGGCTACGAGCTCGCCACCAACGTTGCGCTGATCGCCGCCGCGATCGCGCTCGGCGTCGCGGTGCGGCTGACGCGTGAGACCCGCGAGCGCGCCCGTCAGATCGCGACCCTGACAGCCGCGGAACAGGCGTCCGCGGCGGAGCAACGCCTCCAGGCCGAGCGGGTCCGTATCGCACGGGACCTGCACGACGTCGTCGGGCATAGCCTCTCGGTGATCTCTGTCCATTCCGGCGTCGCGTCCGAGGCGGTCGGTCGCGACGACGCGGCGGCGCGCCAGGCCCTCGAGCGGGTCCGTGAGGCGACGTCCGAGACGCTGCGCGAGCTGCGGGCCACCGTCAAGGTGCTGCGCACCCCGGGCACCGAAGAGCCCGCACGCGGCGCAGCGGGGCTCGCGGGGATCGACACCCTGGTGAGGTCCGCCGAGGACGCCGGTCTGCGGGTCGAGCTCGACGTGGACGTGCCGGCCGGGAGCGTCGACGCCGCCATCGACGCCGCGGCCTACCGCATCGTCCAGGAGTCCCTCACGAACGTGCTGCGGCACTCGGGGGCACGGGTCGCGGAGGTCTCGGCGCGTGTCGAGGGCGACCGGGTGCGCCTGCGGATCGCGGACGACGGCGCAGGCAGCACGCCGCTCCGGCGCACCGACGGTCGTGCGGTGGCACCGCCGGAGGCGCCGGGTGGCAGAGGGCAGGGCATCGCCGGCATGCGTGAGCGAGCGACGATGCTGGGCGGCAGCCTCGACGCCGGAGGTGGGCCGGACGCCGGGTTCGTGGTCGCCGCCGACCTACCCAGGAGACTGGACACATGATTCGCATCGTCGTCGTCGACGACCAGGAGCTCGTCCGCACCGGCCTGCGCAGCCTCGCCGAGCACGACGGCGACATCACCGTGGTCGCGGAGGCCGGCACCGGCCGGGCCGGACTCTCCCGGGTCCGTGAGCTGAGACCGGACGTCGTCCTCATGGACATCCGCATGCCGGAGATGGACGGCCTCGAGGCCACCCGGGCCATCGTCGCCGACCCGGACCTGCGGGACGTCCGCGTGGTGGTCCTGACCACCTTCGACGAGGACGAGAACGTCTTCGAGGCCATCCACTCGGGTGCAGCCGGCTACCTGCTCAAGGACATCTCACCGCCCGACCTGCGCCAGGCGATCCGGGTGGTCGCGGCCGGTGACTCGCTGCTCTCGCCGTCGGTGACCGCGTCCGTGATGCGCGCGCTGGTCTCGGGCGGCCATGCCACGTCCGGCGGGGAGCGACTCACCGGCCTCACGTCGCGCGAGCTGGAGGTCCTCGAGCAGGTCGGCCGGGGCCTGACCAACGACGAGATCGCCGGCACGCTCCACCTGAGCCCGGCCACCGCACGGACCTATGTCTCTCGCCTGCTCACCAAGCTCGACGCACGGGACCGCGCGGCGCTCGTGGTGCTCGCCTACGAGACGGGGCTGGTCCGGCCCGGCGGCTGATGGTCGGCCCGGTGGTGACCGGCCGATCCCAGTCCCGCCAGCTCGGCGGCCAGGTTGGCCCGGGCGCGTTCCTCCCACCGCGCCCGCCCGGCGGCCGTGGTGTACAGGTTCGGGTGGTCCAGGAGCCTGCGCAGCAGGTCTGCGCGTCCGCGGCGGAAGTCCTCGGACGCCACCTGGCCGTACTCGGCGCGCACGTCGAGCACGTAGGCGTCGTAGCGGCCGCGTGGGGCGGCGAGGATCCCGAGATCGGCGTCGGACAGCGCCGCGCCGGCCGGGTCGTGCGCGGTCACGGTGTGCGACGCGGTCAGCCGCACCAGGCGCTCGACCTCGGCCACCGTCGACGGGTCCGTGAGCCCGGTCAGGCGCTCACCGGCCAGCTTCGCGGAGCGTTCCTCGTCCGTGCCCGGCTCGCCGTCGTAGACGGCGTCGTGGAACCAGGCAGCGAGTCGCACGGCGGGGTCGACCGCCTCACCGTCGCTCTCCAGCACGTCCAGGTGCTGCAGCACGTCCGTCAGGTGGGCAAGGTCGTGGTATCGGCGGTGGGGCTCGTCCCACCTCCGCAACAGCTCGACTCCGAGCGCGGCCCACTCCGGGCCGCGGTCCGGCGCCGAGGCGTCTGCCGTGCCCCCCGCTGGGCCAGTGGTCAGAAGGTCGTCGCCGAGCTGGTGCCACCGGTGCCTGAGGTCATCCGTCCGGCGGCGCAGGCGTTCCCGACGGCGCTCGGCGCCCAGCACCCGCAGGCCCGAGCCGCGCAGCCGCAGCACGAGCTCCCGGCCGCTCACCGGTGCTGCCCCGGCGGCCACGAGCTCGTCGACCCGTTCGGCCGGGACGTCGTAGTGGTCCAGGTCGAAGGAGCGGGCCGGCACGCCGTTCGCGCGGGCGAACAGGTGCAGCTCCTCCAGCGAGACGTCGGAGACGAGATGGGCCCAGACCGTGCCGTGCGCCGGCCAGCGAGGCGGGTCGAGAAGGATGGCCACCCAGCGATGCTAGGCGTGCCGAAGTCGGCCCGCGTCCTCGCCCGGCACCGGCAGGGTCAGCCCGCGAAGAGGCCCTGCGCCGAGGCCTCGGCGTCGTCGTAGGTCCGCGCCGCGGTGTCCAGCGCGAGCGTGATCTGCTCCAACGACGCCTCGACCGTGGCCTGGGTCGCCCGCCACTGGTCGGCGCAGGCCCCGAACGTCTGGGACGCCGTGCCGGTCCACGACTGCTGCAGGGTGACCAGGTGCGCCATCATGGCGGCCACCTCGCCCCTGATGTTCGCCGTGCTGGTTCGTGTCAGCTGGGCCGCGACGGTGATCTCGCCGCTGTCGACGGTGTACTGCGCCATCGTGTGCTCCTCCCTCCCGCACCCCGGTGGTGCGGCCACCGACGACGCTACGGAGCACGCCAGCCACGGCGGACGGGCCGGAGCCCCGGCTGTGGATCGGTCGGCAGGTCCGCCGCGTTGTGGGTGGCCGGGTCCGCCGCGGAGGACCGGTCAGTCAGCCGTGCTGCCTTCGCCGAGGCTTGTCCCGCTTGCTGTCCTTGCTCTTCTTGCGTGGGCGGGTGAAGTAGTCCGGCTCGCGCTCTATGCCGTGCTGCGGGGGTGAGAGGGTGGGCTGCTCGCCGGTCGTCGGCTCGCCGTCCCGGGGTCGGTCGGCCGCCCGGGTCTCGCGCGCTGCCGCGCGGCCCTCACGGTCGGCCGCTCGATCCCGGCGCTCGGCGGAGCGGTCCGGCGTCGGGGCGCTGGTCGGCGTCAGTGGCGATGCCTTCCGGGTGGGCCGCTCCCGCAGGCGGTCACTCTCGCGCGCGCTGCGCGCGGCGTCGAGACGGTCGCGACCGCGCCGCTGGCGGGCGGCACGCTCACGGTCCGCCCGACCGTCCCGGACCGCCTGGTCGACAAGGTCGCGCGAGGACCGGCCGATCGCGGCCCGCTCGCCGTCAGGATCGGGACGCCCGCGCCCGATGATGTCCTCGGGCAAGGACTCCAGCGAGGACTTCGTCACCCGCTCGGGCTCCTGGGGCGTCGGCGCGGACGCCGACGCGTCGTCGTCCCGCCGGGCGGCGGGTGCCGCGCTGGCAGGTGCCTCGCCCGCCGACGGCGACCGCTCCGTCGCGTTCTCGGCACCGGACTCGCCCGGACCGGCCTGCAGCGCCGAGTCACCGGGGGCGTCCTGGGCGCCACGCACCGGCGTCGGCTCGAAGACGCGCGGACTGTTGCCGTCCGGCTGCGAAGCGTCGTCGACGACCTCGTGCTCGGCCTCGGCCGCGGCGACGCTCCCCTCGGGGCCGGTCTCACCCATCGCGGCCAGCTCCGCCCCGAGGCGGTCGCGCTCGGCCATCAGATTCTCCCGCGCGGCGTCCTCCCACTGATGACCCATGGGGGAGACGAAGATGTCGCGTCGCGCCAGCAGCTTGCTCACGATCGCGATGCGCGCCTCGAGGTAGTGGCGGGCGGGGAGGTGCGCATACTCGGCGCGCACCGCGTTCCGGTAGGCCTTGTACCGCTGGGGGTCGGCCGCCAGGATCGAGAGGTCGGCGTCCGAGAGGGCGAGACAGTCGATGTCCTTGGTCTTGATCTCGTGCCGCTTGAGCCCGACGATCAGCTCGGCGATCCGCTCCAGAGCGCGGACCGGCACACCCAGGCGCCCGAGCTCCTCCCGAGCCAGCTCCGCCGAGGCCACCTCGTCCTCGCCGCCGCTGCGGGCGTATGCCTTGTTGGTCTCGGCGCTGAAGACCGCCCCGTGGTACCAGGCGGCCAGGCGGACCATGTCGGGGTGGTGGGTCTCCTCGGCCAGCTCGTCGACACGGGCGAGCATGTCGATGAGGTGCTTGCAGTTGTGGAAGTGCCGGTCCGATTCCTGCCAGCGATCGAGGAGGCGGTGACACGTCGCCTCGATCTCCTCGCGGGGGGCCGTGGCCCCGGCGGCAAGAGCGCTGCGGACGAACGCGGCGGGCAACCATTGAGGCACGTCGGTGACGCCCATGGAGTTCAGATCCTCAGCGTGGTTCTCATTCGGTCGCCCGATCGTAGAACAGCCTGCGGCCCTCGCGTGTACTGATGGCGATGAGGCGAGTCACAACCTGCCCGGTGCGTGCCGGCCACATCGGTGGCAGGAGCCTACGGCTGTAGCATTCGCGGAATGTCACAACCGTTGGACCAGGCGCACGTCCTTCTCACGGGCGCCACGGGCTTCGTCGGCCAGGCCGTCCTCGAGAAGCTGCTGTCGGCCTACCCCACCACCAGGATCACCGTGGTGGTGCGCCCGCGCGGTGAGCTGACCGCCGAGCGGCGGGTCGAGAAGCTCCTGCGCAAGCCGGTGTTCGGTCCGTGGCGCGAGCGGGTCGGTGAGGAGGCGGCCACCGCCGCCGTCGCCGAGCGTGTCTCGGTCGTCTCCGGCGATCTCGGCGATCTGCCGCCCCTGCCGGACGACGTCGACGTCGTCGTCCACTCGGCCTCGACGGTGTCCTTCGACCTGCCGGTCGACGAGGCCTTTGCCGCCAACGTCGGCGGGCCGATCTCGCTCTACGAGGCCCTGCTGGCCAACGGCAGCGACCCGCACGTGGTCCACGTCTCCACGGCCTACGTCGCGGGCCTGCGCAAGGGTGTCGCCGAAGAACGTTCCCTCGACCACTCGATCGACCGCGACGTGGAGCTGGCCTCCGCCGTCGCCGCGCGAACGGCCGCCGACGACGAGTCGCGCACCCCCGAGGTGCTGTCCCGGCTCATCGACAAGGCCAAGGCAGAGCACCGCCGCGCCGGGCCCCAGGCCGTCGCCGAGGCCGCCGAGGCCCTGCGCGTCGAGTGGGTGAAGGATCAGCTCGTCGAGCACGGCCGTACCCGTGCCCTCTCGCTCGGCTGGCCGGACGTCTACACCTTCACCAAGGCCATGGGCGAACGTGTCGCGGAAGACCTGTGGGCAGGCAACGGGCACCGCCTCTCGGTCGTGCGCCCCACCATCATCGAGTCCTCCCTGCGCCACCCCTACCCGGGCTGGATCGACGGCTTCAAGGTCGCCGACCCGCTCATCGCCGCCTACGGCCGCGGTCTGCTGCCGGAGTTTCCGGCGCTCGCCGACACCATCCTCGACGTCATCCCCGTCGACTTCATCGTCAACGCGATCCTCGCCGCCGCGGCCGCGCCACCGGCGGCCGGCGGGGCCGGCTACTACCAGGTCAGCTCCGGCATCACGAACCCGCTGCGGCTCGGGCCGCTGGTGCACATGATCCGCGAGTACTTCTCCGAGCACCCGCTCAAGGACGCCGAGGGCGCCCACGTCGCCGTGCCGGCGTGGTCCTTCCCGCACTCCGGCGCCGTCGAGCGGGCGCTGCGTCGCCGCGAGGTCGCCGTCGACCTGGCAGACAAGGCCGTCACCCGGCTGCCCGCGAACACCCGCACCCGCGGCTGGATGTCTGCCCTGCACCGGGCGCGGCGCGACCTGCGCACCCTGCGCAAGTTCACCTCGCTGTACCAGCCCTACACCCAGACCGAGGTCATCTTCGACGACGCCCGCACCCGGGCGCTGCACGCCTCGCTGCCCGCCGACCAGCGGGGCGAGCACGGATTCGACGTCACCGAGATCGACTGGCGCCACTATCTCCAGGAGGTCCACATCCCCGGTGTGCCGGGGCTGATGAAGGACCGCTCCGCGAAGGAGACGACGGCGGCGGCCCCGACGCTGCAGCGGCGCACCGACGTCCTGGCCGTCTTCGACCTGCAGCGCACCGTCGCGGCCGCCACGCTCGTCGAGCAGTACCTGTGGGTGGAGCTCGCCAACCAGCCTGCCTCCCGCTGGCCGGCCGCCTTCGCGAACCTCGTGGCCCTCGGTCCGCGCTACCTGCAGGCCGAGCGCCGGGACCGCGCCGACTTCATCCGCACCTTCATGCGCCGCTACGCGGGTGTCGACGAGAACGAACTGCGCGCCGTCATCGCCCGCAAGGTCACCCCGTCGCTGCGCCGCGACCTCCTGGTCGAGGCCGTGGAGCAGATCGAGGCCCACCGGGCCGCCGGGCACCGCACCGTGCTCGTCACCGGCGAGATCGACATCTTCGTCGAGCCGCTCGCGCCGATGTTCGACGAGATCGTCGCCGGGGAGATGGAGAAGGACGACACCGGCCGCTGGACCGGCCACCTCCTCACGTCGCCCCTGGTGGGGGAGGCGCGAGCCACGTGGCTGCGCCGCTACGCTCGTGACGAGGGCATGAACCTGGCCGAGTCATATGCTTACGGAGACAGCTATGCGGACCGGCCGTGGCTGGAGGTCGTGGGGCACCCCAACGCCGTGAATCCCGACGCCAGCCTCTACCGGTACGCCAGGGCACGGAGGTGGCCGGTGCACACCTGGACCACCACCGCGGAGGGCCGGCTCACCCCGGTCCTGCGCAGCATCAGAGGAGCGAAGTGATCAGGAGCGCCAGGCGCGCGGCCACCATCCCCGCCGAGAGCCCTTTGCGGGGCGGGGCGATGGTGACCGGCGGCACCTCCGGCATCGGGCTCGCGTTCGCGCGAGCCCTGGCCGCGCGCGGCTGCGACCTCGTCCTCGTCGCACGCGACGAGGCCCGGTTGACGAAGACGGCGGACCAGCTGCGCTGGCGGTACGGGATCGACGTCGAGACGCTCGCCGGGGACCTCGCCGAGCGCGATGCCGTGACCGCCGTCGCCGGTCGTCTCGCCGACGCGAGCTCCCCGGTCGAGATCCTGGTCAACAACGCCGGCAAGGGCGTGCACGTGCCCCTGCTGAGCGAGGACACCACGGAGCACGAGCAGTCCGTGGACCTCATGGTCCGGGCCGTGCTCGTCCTGGGCGGTGCGGCCGGGCGGTCCATGCGTGAGCGTGGCCACGGCGTCGTGATCAACGTCGCATCCGTGGCCGGGCTCATCCCGATGGGGGCATACTCCGCCATCAAGTCGTGGGTGCGTACCTACTCCGACTCGCTCGCCCTCGAGCTGGCCGGGACCGGGGTGCAGGTCACGACCCTGCTGCCGGGCTGGGTGCGCACCGAGTTCCACGACCGAGCGGGCATCCGCACCGGGTCCATCCCCGAGGCGCTCTGGCTCGAGGCCGACCGGGTGGTGGAGGAGTGTCTCGCGGACGTCGAGAAGGGGCGGGTGCGTTCGGTGCCGTCGAAGCGGTTCTCCACCATCGCGTTCCTCGCCGAGCACCTGCCCCGGCCGGTCGTGCGCCGGGCGACGGCTCTGATCAAGGGAGGACGCGCATGAAGGGCTCAGGAACCGGCCGGTACCACGCCGGCTGGCACCGGGCGGTGCGCTACGTCGCGCAGCGCATGCTGCTGCGCCCGGTCGTGCACAGCGTCACCCGTACGACGGTCGAGGGCCTGGACAACCTCGACGGCCTCGAGCGGCCCTTCGTCGTCGTCGCCAACCACAGCAGCCACCTCGACACGGCCGTCATGGTGTCCTCGCTGCCGCGCGACGTCACCGGTCACCTCGCCGTCGGCGCCGCCGCCGACTACTTCTACGCGAAGTGGTGGAAGAAGGTGGCCACCTCGGTGTTCTTCAACACCTACCCCATCCACCGCAACGCCGGAGCGGCCAGACGCGGCCGGAAGGGCCTGACCCAGCGGCTCGTCAACGAGGACGTGCCGGTCCTGATCTTCCCGGAGGGCACCCGCTCGCGCGACGGCCGCATGCGGCCCTTCAAGCCGGGTGCGGCCGCCATCTGCGTGGCCAGGAACGCGCCGTGCGTGCCGATCGCGCTGCTCGGCGCCTACGACGCCATGCCGCCCGGACGGTCCTGGCCGGTGGACGGCCGCCCACGCGTGCGGATGCTCGTCGGTCGGCCCATGCGCCCACGCCCCGGGGAGAAGACCCGCGAGTTCAACGACCGGATCTCGGCCCGGGTGCGCACGATGCTCGAGATGCAGACGCCGTACGTCGTGGCGGACTCCGCCCCGCCGGGAGGCACCGACCACAGGCGCGACCAGACGCAGGAGGAGGCCTCGTGAGGGGAGTTTCGCACCAGAAGTGGTGGGGCTGGGGTGTCGAGGGTGTGGCGTTCAGCCACCATGACAAGCCCAACATGGCGCCCTTCGTCCGGGAACGGGTCGGCATCGACCTGGACGCCCCCGGCAGCCCGCCGCCGACGTTCGAGGATATCGACGTCCCCGAGCCCCGGATCGGTGCCGACCTGAGCGCGACCCTCACCTCCGCCGTCGGAGAGGACCATCTGGTCACCGACGACCTCGACCGCGTGGTGCACACCTACGGCAAGGGCCTGCCGGACCTGGTCCGCATCCGCGCCGGTGACCTGCCCCGCATCCCCGACGTGGTGGTCTACCCCGGCAACGAGGACGAGGTGCGTGCCGTGGTCGACGCGGCGGTCGAGGCCGACGCCGTGCTCATCCCGTTCGGCGGCGGATCGAACATCAGCGGGTCGCTCACCCCGCCTGCCCGGGAGGACCGCGTCGTCGTCTCGCTCGACCTCGGACGGCTCAACCGGGTCCTCGAGATCGACGAGGCGTCCGGGCTCGCACGCATCCAGGCGGGCGTCCTGGGCCCCGACATGGAGGAGCAGCTCGGGGCGCGCGGCTGGACCATGGGGCACCAGCCGGACAGCTTCCGGCACTCCACCCTCGGTGGTTGGATCGCCACGCGCTCCTCGGGGATGCAGTCGGACAAGTACGGCGACATCGCCGACATCGCCCGCGGTATGCGCGTCGTCCTGCCCGGCAAGGTGGTGGCCCTGCGCCCGCTGCCGAGCACCTCCACCGGACCGAGCGTGCGCGAGATGATCCTCGGCTCCGAGGGCCGGCTCGGCGTCATCACCGAAGCGTGGGTGGCCGTCCACCGCCTCCCCGAGAACCGCGACATCATCGCCTATCTGTACCCCTCCTGGGCGTCCGCCATCGCGGCCATGCAGGAGATCGCCGGCTCCGACGCGGCGCCGACCGTCACCCGCGTCTCCGACGCGAACGAGACCGCGTTCTCCTTCTCCACGCAGAAGGTCAAGAAGGGCGCCTCCGGGAAGGTCCAGTCGGTGCTCTTCGACGTCCTCGAGCGGCGCGGCTGGGACATGGACGCCGTGTGCCTGTCCTACGTCGGCTACGAGGGCGACTCGGCGAAGGTGCGGGCGGAGAAGGCCGTCGTCGGGAAGATCGTGCGCAAGCACGGCGGCATCAAGCTGGGCCGCGGACCCGGGGCGCTGTACGACCAGAAGAAGTTCGACACCCCGTACATCCGGGACTTCCTGCTGGACATCGGCGGGCTCGCCGACGTCTCCGAGACCGCCGCGCCGTGGTCGCGGCTCATGGACCTCTACTTCGGCACGCTGCGGGCAGCACAGGAGGCGTTCGACTCCCTCGGGGTCCAGGGCTTCGTGATGTGTCACCTCTCGCACAGCTACCACTCCGGCGCCTGCCTGTACTTCACGTTCGCGTTCGCGCCCGGTGTGGACGGCACCGAGGAGCAGCTCGAGCGCTACTGGGTGGTCAAGAAGGCGATACAGCAGTCGTTCATCGACCTGGGGGCGACGCTGTCGCACCACCACGGCGTCGGCACCGACCATGCGCACTGGTTGGAGGAGGACATCTCCCCGGCCGGGACGGACCTGATGGTCTCGCTGCTGCGCGGGGTGGACCCGGGGCGCAACCTCAACCCGGGGACGCTGCTGCCGGCGCACCGGGAGTGGTGAGGGCTCGGTTCTCCTCACTCACCTTTGACCAGCGCGCTGCCCGCGTGACGCTGCCCGCCTGAGAGGGAGAATGTGGCTGTTCAGCACCACCAGATTCTCCCTCTCAGTCGCGTGCTCGACGTAGCGGCATCGGCCGTGCGGCATCAGCTCGGCGCGGCGAGTCCTGCCGGGCCGGTGACCGGTAGCGCCACCTGGACGGTGGCGCCGCCACCGGAGGTGGGCGTCACCCGGACGGCGCCGCCGTGCGCGGCGACGGCGCTGGCCACGATGGCCAGGCCGAGGCCCGACCCGCCGGACGCACGCGTGCGTGAGGGGTCGGCGCGGTAGAAGCGCTCGAAGACCCGAGCGGCGTCGTTCTCCGGGATTCCGGGACCGTGGTCGCGGACCTCGAGCTGTGCCCAGCCGGGCTCGACCAGCCCGACGGCGAGCTCGACGGGCGTGCCGGCCGGGGTGTGCCGCAGCACGTTGCCCGCCAGGTTGGCGATGACCTGCCGGATGCGGTCGGGGTCCGCACGGACGACGACGGGGCCGACGCCCGGCTCGGCCTCGCCCGGGTCCAGGGCGCCGAGCGGCACGACGGTGATGGGGCGGTCGGGCGCCTGGGCGTGCAGGTCCGCCGCGCCGTCGTGCGCGAGCGTGGCGAGGTCGACGTCGGTCAGGCTCAGCGGCCGTCCCTCGTCGAGGCGCGCGAGCTGGAGCAGATCCTCGACGAGGTTGCCCATCCGCGTGGCCTCCGCCTCGATGCGGCCGACGGCGTGGGGCAGGTTCTCCGCCGGCACGCCGCCCATCCGGTACAGCTCGCCGTACCCGCGGATGGTCGACAGCGGGGTGCGCAGTTCGTGCGAGGCGTCGGAGACGAACCGGCGCATCCGGTGCTCCGAGGCCGCACGCGCCGCGAACGACCGCTCGATCTGGGCGAGCATGACGTTGAGCGAGCGGGCCACGGACCCCACCTCCGTCGAGGGTGGCAGGGCGGGCACGCGCCGCGACAGGTCCCCGGCGGCGATCGCGCCCGCGGTCTCTTCGATCTGGCGCAGCGGCCGCAGCGAACGGCGCACGGCCACCCATGCCGCGACACCGCCGACGGCGAGGATGACAGCGGCGAAGACCGCGACCAGTCGCGTGGTCTGGACCATGGTCTGCTCGACGCCGAGCAGCGGCAGCGCCACGGTGACGGCGCCGATGATGGGGCCACCCCGGACCTCGACCAGCGGCACGGTGACGGCACGCCACTTCGACGCGCCGCCGTCACCGGGAACCGTGACGGGGTCGAGCTCCTCGCCCGTGGAGAGCGTGTCGAGGTCGATGTCCTCGATGACGGGACGCCCCGCCTCCTCGGCGGTGGCGTTGCTGACGAGCTCGTGCACGCCCACGCCTTCGATCTGCACCCGCACGTAGAACTGCGAGGGCAGCATGGCCTGGTCGGTGCCCGGACGCTCGTTCGTGAACTGGTCGACCGTGCGCTGCCCGAGCTCCTTGGCGGACGAGGTGAGCTCGTGGTCGAGCTGCTCGACCAGACTGGCACGCAGGACCGCGGTGGTGCCGGCGGCCGCCACGGTCAGGCCGATCAGGAGCAGGCCGGTGATGATGGCGACGAGTCGGACACTGAGCGGGATCGCGCGCCAACGGGCGTGCAGGCGTCTCCTGCCGTCGGTCGGCTCGGCGCGGCCCACCGCCTCGTCAGCATCGGGGGCGTCGATCGTCTCGGTGGTCTCCGGCGTGTCGGCGGTCCGGGTGGACCTGGCGGGCTCGGTCATGGGATCGGGCCCGTGGTCACCGGTTCGGCGGCCGGCGGAGCACGTATCCGACGCCGCGACGGGTGTGCAGCAGCGGCACCAGGTTCTCTGCGTCGTCGCCGGTCAGGCCGAGGTGCTCGGGCGAGTCGATCTTGCGCCGCAGGTAGGAGATGTAGGACTCGACGATCGCGGCCTCGCCCATGAAGTCGTAGTCCCAGACGTGGTCGAGGATCTGGGCCTTGGAGACCACGCGCTCCGCGTTGATCATCAGGTAGCGCAGAAGCTTGAACTCGGTGGGGGAGAGGTCGACCGGGCGGCCCGCGCGGCGTGCCTCGTGCGCATCCTCGTCGAGCTCCAGGTCGGCGTAGGTCAGGGTGCCGTCGTCACCGGCGGGCGGCTGGGTACGCCGCAGCACGGCGCGGATCCGGGCGACGACCTCCTCGAGGCTGAACGGCTTGGTCACGTAGTCGTCACCGCCGACGGTCAGTCCCTGCACCTTGTCGGACATGTCGTCCTTGGCGGTGAGGAACAGGACGGGGATCTCCTCGCCGTGCGCACGGATGCGTCGCAGCACGGTGAAGCCGTCCATGTCGGGCAGCATGACGTCGAGGACCACGAGGTCCGGGCGCTCCTCGGCGGCCGCCCTCAGGGCGGCGTTGCCGTCCTCGGCAGTGACGACGTCGAACCCGGCGAACTTCAGCGACGCGGAGAGCAGCTCGAGGATGCTCGGCTCGTCGTCGACGACGAGCAGGCGTGCCTCCGCCGTGGACGCCGCGTTCTCGCCCGGCGAGCGGCGGCTGGTGGTCATGTCCATGCGTCCCAGTCTCCCGCCGCCGTCTGGGCATTTCCTGGGAGAACACCGAGGACTCGCCGTGAACGCCGGACAGACCATGGACCCAGGGCGGGAGTACCTGCACACCGGCGGCGCTCTGGCAGGCTGGCGGCCCAACGACCAGTACGGGAGGTGAGGATGAGCACGCAGCTCCTGCTCATCGCCGATACCCATTGGCCCAAGCGTGCGAAGGCCTTGCCGCTGGAGGTGTGGCGGGCGGTCGAGCGGGCCGACATCGTCGTGCACGCCGGGGACTGGGTCGGCGAGGGTCTGCTGGACGAGCTCCAGGCGCGCTCTCGTCGGCTCCTGGCCTGCTGGGGCAACAACGACGGCCCGGAGATCCGCCGACGCCTCCCGGAGGTGGCCCACCGCACCGTCGAGGGCGCCCGTCTCGCGGTGGTCCACGAGACCGGGGCCGCGGCCGGCCGAGAGGCTCGGATGGATCGTCGCTACAGCGGCATCGACGTGCTGATCTTCGGGCACAGCCACATTCCCTGGGACAGCGTCACGCCGGCGGGGGTTCGACTGCTCAACCCGGGTTCGCCGACCGACCGGCGCCGTCAGCCCTTCGCCACGTACATGACCGCCACCATTGCTGAGACTGCCACCGGGCCCGGCGTGGACGTGACGCTCCATCGGCTGCGGCCGACGCGCACCTGACCTGCCGGCCGGAGTGCCGCCATGCCTACCGCGCGGCGACCGCGACCATTCGCGCGACAAGCCCTACGCTCGGCAGCCATGCGTGCTGGTTACCTGGCTGCCCCCGGTGTCGTCGAGGTGGACGACTTTCCTGAACCCGTCGCCGAGCGAGCGGGCGACCTGGTCGTGCGGATGCACCGAGCCTCGATCTGTGGCTCCGACGTGCACGTGGTCTTCCACGGATTCCACGACGAGGACTGCCTCGGCATGCCCGGCTATCCCGGCCACGAGGGCCTGGGCACCGTGGTGGAGTCCCGCTCGGAGACCGTCGTCGTGGGGGACCTCGTCCTGACGGTGCCGATCCCGACGGTCGGTCGATGCTTCGCCGAGTACCAGCTCATCGAGGACACCCAGGTGGTGACCCTGCCGGCCGGCGGCCAGGAGGACCGCCTGCTCATGGCCCAGCAGTACGGCACCGCGCTGTACGCGATGCGGATGTTCTGGCCCGAGGACGGCACCCTGCGCGAGGCCGGCACCGCCGCGATCACCGGCGCCGGGTCCGCCGGGCTGTTCTTCCTCCAATTGGCGCAGCGGGCCGGCTTCGAGCACGTCGTGATCTCGGATCTGGACACCCGCCGACTCGCCGTCGCTCGAGACCTGGGGGCCGGCACGACCGTGCACGCCCCGGACGAGTCGGTCACCGACGCGGTGATGGACCTCACCGGCGGTGCGGGCGCCGACCTGGTCATCGAGGCCGCCGGCTACGACGACGCCCGCGCCCAGACCGTCGCCGCCCTCGCCCAGCAGGGCACCATCGGCCTCTTCGGCTACCCCGAACGCCGCGGCCTGGCCGGCTTCCCGATGTACGACGCGTTCCGGAAGGTCGCCCGGATCCAGTGGGCGGGCGGCACGCAGGCCGAGCCCGGGCTGGTCGCCTTCCGCGACGCCGTCCGGCACATCCACGACGGCGAGATCGAGGTCGGGCACTGCCTGGGCCATGTGCATCGGCTGGACGACCTGCCGCGCGCGCTCGCCGTGGCCGCCGAGGGCGGCCACGGCGGGGTCAAGCTGTCGCTAGACCTGCGCTGAGACCGGATCCGCGGCCGGTGCCGGCTCCTGCCCGGACCTGCGTGCCTCGACCGCCCGCGCGGTCTCCTCGGCGATCAGGTCCCCGTTGATCTGGGCGCCGGCCATGGCGCCCGCGGCGGCGCTCGGGCCGACCTGCGCCATCATGTCGGTGACGTTGCCCGCCACCCACACGCCCGGCACGTCGGTGCGACCGCCCTCGCTCGGGACGTAGCGCCCCATGCCCGAGGGATGCTCGACCGCGCTCAGCCCGAGCGCGTCCAGCAGCCCGGTTCGCGGAGCGACGTATGACCCGACGGCGATGGCGGCGCGGGGCACGATCTTCCCGTCCGCCAGCCGGACGCCCGTGATGGCGTCGTCGGTGATCTCGAGGTCCGTGACGGTGCCCTCGACCACCCGGATGCCCCGGGCCGCCAGCTCCTCGGCCTGCTCCGGCGGCAGCGGTGGCGTCATGTGCGTGAAGTACACGACGTCGTCGCTCAGCTGACGGAACATCTGCGCCTGGTGCACGGACAGCGGTCCGACGGCGAGGACTCCGATGGCGCGGTCCCGCACCTCCCAGCCGTGGCAGTAGGGGCAGTGCACGACATCACGGCCCCACCGCTCGCGCAGACCCGTCACGGCGGGCAGCTCGTCCACCACCCCCGTCGCGATCAGCACCCGGCGGGCCCGGATGCTGCGGAAGTCCGCGACGTCGACCCGGAAGCCGTCGGCCTCCCGGACGATCGTCGTCACGGCCCCGGCGGCGACGTGACCCCCGTACCGCTGCACCTCCTCGCGGCCCTTCGCCAGCAGCTCGGCCGGCGGGACCCCGTCGTGCCCGAGCAGTCCGTGGACGCCCGCTGCCGGGGCGTTGCGCGGGTCGCCGTCGTCGATCACCGTCACGGAGCGGCGGCTCCGGGCGAGCATGAGCGCCCCGTTCAGGCCGGCGGCACCGCCGCCGACCACCACTACGTCGTACCTGTCCTGCAGAACGTTGTTGGTCATGTTCCACCTCCGAGACGAGAATGCTTCTCAACCCACCCTTGGTGCAAGCACCTTTGCCGAAGTGGCAAACTAGGGCGATGGACGATCTCGACCAGGCCCTCGCCACCGTCGGACCGCGACTGCGTTCCCTGCGCCACGAGCGGGAGACGACCCTCGCTGCCTTGTCGGAGGTGACCGGCATCTCGGTCAGCACTCTGTCCCGGCTCGAGTCGGGTGCCAGACGCCCGACCCTGGAGCTCCTCCTGCCGATCGCCCGGGCCCACGGCGTCACCCTGGACGACCTGGTCGACGCGCCACCGACCGGGGACCCGCGGGTGCACCTGCGGCCGGTCACCGAGCACGGCACGACCCGGGTCGCCCTGACGAGACGGACGGAGGGCATCCAGGCGTACAAGCTCATCATCCCGCCCCACGACGGGCCCGTGGAGCAGCGGACCCACGAGGGTTACGACTGGCTGTACGTGCTCGACGGCCGCCTGCGGCTGGTGCTCGCCGACCAGGACCTGGTGATGTCCGCCGGCGAGGTGGCCGAGTTCGACACCCGGGTGCCGCACTGGTTCGCGTCCGCCGACGATGAGCCGGTCGAGGTGCTCGCCCTCTTCGGCAAGCAGGGGGAGCGGGCGCACGTCCGGGCGCGCCCTCGGCGCCGCGAGGACTGAGCGGCTAGAGGAGTGAGCGGCTAGAGGACTGAGGGCCTACTCGACGACGAAGATGTGCAACCGCACCTCGTCCGGATGCCGCTCGCCCGTGCCGACGGTGAGGCGCGAGCGCAACCAGGCCCACCGCTCGCCGGTGGGCTCGAGCAGCGGCGTGCAGCGGAAGTAGATCCGCCCGGGGTCGACCGGTTGTCCACGGACCAGCCTGGCGACGTCCTCGGGGTCGCCGGACCGGATCCCGTGGTTGCGGACGTAGATGCGCTCGCCGTCGTCGGCCTCGATGGCGTACTCGGCGCGCAGCTCCGTGAGCGACTCGGTCCGCAGGATCTGGAAGTCCGCCCCGCCGGGCAGCACCGTGCCGCGCAGCTCCGGCCCCTCCACCGTGCCGCCGGCGATCGGGATGATCCGTCGGTGCCCGTCCACCGACGGCCCGACCTCCACGGGTTTCTCCACCCGCACGGACACGGTCGCGAGGAACGTCAGCGCCGGCGGTGTCGGGGTCATGCCCGTGACCGTAGCAACGTGCACCGGGTCTGTCCGGGTCCCGGCGTCGCGGCGAGGGTGCGAAGCGCCGTCAGAACGTGAGGACGAGCCGGCCGCGCACGCCGCCGGCCTCCATCAGTCGGTGCGCCTCGGGGGCGTCCTCGGCCGTGAACGTGCGGGCCACGCGGAGCGTGAGCACGCCCTCCTCCACCAGGGTCGCGAGCTCGGCGAGCAGGTCGGCTCGGTGGGCGTACTCGGCGACCATGACGCGGTGGACCGTGATGCCCCGGCCCGCCTCCTCCGGCCAGCCACGCACGACGGCGAAGCCTCCGCCGTCGCGCACGGCCGGCACTATCCGCTCGTGCAGCAGGGCCGTATCCACGGCGCCGTCCACGCCCTCCGGGACGAGCTCCCGCACCCGTTCGGCGGCGTCGTCGCCGCGCGGGACGAGCTCGTGCGGACCGAGCTCTCGGAGCAGCGCGGCGTCACGCTCCGACGCGATCGCGATCACCCGCAGACCGCGGTGCGCCGCCAGCTGCAGGACGTAGCCGCCCAGGGCGCCGGCGGCACCGCTGACGGCGAGCGTCGAGCCCTGCGGCAGGTCCAGCATGTCGAGCGCCCGGACAGCGGTCAGCCCGTTCATCGGCAGCGTGGCCGCCTCGACGAGCGTGACGCCGCGGGGCGCACGGGCGACCTGGTCGGCGTCGACGACGAGCTGCTCGACGTAGGCACCGCCCTCCGGCCGGCTCGGCACGACGATCGCCATGACCTCGTCCCCGACGGTGAGGCCGGTGACGTCGGGACCGATCTCGTCGATCACCCCGGCGGCCTCCATGCCGGGGATGCGCGGACCGTCCGAGCCGGCAGCTCGCGGGCGCTGCCCCGCGCGCAGGGCCAGGTCCGTCGGGTTGACCGTCGCGGCGTGCACCCTGATCCGTACCCGCCCGCCGACCGCGTTCACGTCCAGGCGCTCGACGACGTCGAGCACCTCCGGGCCTCCGGGCGTGGTCACCGCGACAGCTCTCATGGACCGACCGTACGACAGCGACTACGACGCGCGCCCCCGGCCCCGGCACCTCGCCGGCCGCGCCGCCCTCACGGTCGCGCCGCCCTCCTGGCAGCCCCGCCCTCCCGGCCAGACGCCAACTGTGGGGCAACATCGGCAGGCATAGCCTTCAGGAAGTACGACGGTGGCGCAGAGCGGCCCGGCAGCCGCCCCTCGGTCGGTGCCTGACGAGCGTAACTATTGACATCTACAACGATCCGTCGTCACGATGCTGTGGGCGCCGCCACCGCGGCGCGGTACGACCTCGACGCGGAGGACGTGGATGCACAACCAGGGAATCGGCTCGTGGCTGCACCGGTGCCGGATCAGGTCCGCCGGACGTACGGCGCTGGTCACGGGCGGCCGCAGCCTGACCTACGAACAGCTCTTGGAGCGGGTCGACCGTCTCGCCGACGCGCTCGGCCGGCGTGGGGTGCGGCGCGGCGACCGGGTGGCCTACCTCGGTGAGAACGACACGTCGTTCCTCGAGACGCTCTTCGCCGCCGCGACCCTGGGGGCGATCTTCGTCCCACTCAACACCCGGTGGGCGGCGCCGGAGATCCAGTACGGGCTGCAGGACTCCGGCGCACGGACGCTCGTCTTTGCCGAGGCGCTGGCCGGCACGGCCGTGCGCGGGTGTGCGGACACCGACGTGAGCGACCGGATCGTGGTGGCTGCGCCGTCGGACGGCACCACCGACGCCGAGGACTACGAGGTGCTGCTCGCCTCCGGACGGCCGGAGCACCGGGACGAGCCGGTCACGCTCGAGGACCCCGCCCTCATCCTCTACACCTCCGGCACCACGGGCCGCCCCAAGGGCGCCGTCCTCACCCACGGCAACCTCACCTGGAACGCGATCAACACCGTCATCGACTACGACGTCCACGACGGCGAGGTCGCGCTGATGATCTCCCCGATGTTCCACGTCGCCTCCCTGGGCATGGGCGTGCTTCCCACGATCCTCAAGGGCGGCACGATCATCCTCGAGGCCAAGTTCGACCCCGGCCGCGCGCTGGACCTCATCCAGCGGCATGCCATCACCTACCTCTCCGGCGTGCCGACGACGTACCAGATGCTCGCCGAGCACCCGGACTGGGACGGCGCCGACCTCAGCTCGCTGCGCAAGCTCACCTGTGGCGGCTCGACCGTGCCGCTGCGCATCCTCGAGGCGTACGAGGCGCGCGGTCTCTCCTTCACCCAGGGGTACGGCATGACCGAGACGTCGCCCGGCGCGACCGGGCTGATGCCGGGACGCTCGCGGGACAAGATGGGCTCCGTGGGGCTGCCGATGTTCTTCTCGGACGTGCGAGTCGCGGGCGTCGACGGAACCCCCGCCGCGCCGGGCGAGGTCGCCGAGATCCAGATCTGCGGCCCCAACGTGATCCGGGAGTACTGGAACAACCCGGAGGCGACGGCGGAGTCGCGCACCGACGACGGCTGGTTCCGCTCCGGCGACCTCGGCTACCTCGACGAGGAGGGCTTCCTCTTTGTCTCTGACCGCCTGAAGGACATGGTCATCTCGGGCGGGGAGAACATCTACCCCGCCGAGGTCGAGCAGGTCATCGCCGAGCTCGACGGCGTGGGCAGCGTGGCGGTCATCGGCCGGCCGGACCCGCGGTGGGGCGAGGTGCCGGTCGCCGTCGTGACCGTGCGTGAGGGGTTCACCGTCACGGCCGAGGAGGTGCTCGGACACCTCGACGGGCGGCTCGCCCGCTACAAGATCCCCAAGCAGGTGACCTTCGTCGAGGACATGCCGCGCACCGCGAGCGGCAAGATCCGCAAGACGGACCTGCGGAAGCAGTACGGCACCTGATCGCCGGGCACGGCGTTGCGCCGTCCTGCATAGACTGACGCGGTGGCCGACATCAGAGTGTTCGCGGGTACCTACGGCCAGCAGTTCGCCCAGGCGATGTGCGAGGACTTCGGAGTCCCC
This sequence comes from Georgenia halophila, assembly GCF_039541595.1. Classification (NCBI taxonomy): domain Bacteria; kingdom Bacillati; phylum Actinomycetota; class Actinomycetes; order Allobogoriellales; family Allobogoriellaceae; genus Georgenia; species Georgenia halophila. The sequence goes on from NZ_BAABGN010000001.1 coordinate 51,312, forward strand.
CTCAGTCCGGTGAAGGTCTCGCGGTTCGCCAACGACTGCCTCCAGACCCAGCTCCTCGAGAACTGCCGCGAGCGCGACGTCTTCCTCGTCCAGCCTGTCGTCACCCCGGCGCAGGAGTCGCTCATGGAGCTGCTGCTCATGGTCGACGCCGCGAAGGGCGCCTCCGCGTCGCGGATCACGGCCGTCATGCCGCACTTCGCCTACGCGCGCTCCGACAAGAAGGATGCGCCCCGCATCTCGATCGGTGGCCGGCTGGTGGCGGACCTGCTCGCGACCGCCGGCGTCGACCGGATCCTGACGATGACGCTGCACGCGCCGCAGGTGCACGCGTTCTTCCGGGTGCCCACGGACCAGCTCAACGCGCTGCGCGAGATCGCCAGCCACTTCCGCGACGACGACCTGTCGAACACCACCGTCGTCTCGCCCGACCTGGGCAACGCGAAGAGCGCCAGCGCGTTCGCTCGGCTGCTCGGCACGCCGGTCGCGGCCGCGGCGAAGGAGCGGTTCGACGGCGACCAGGTGCGGATCAGCTCCTTCATCGGTGACGTCGCCGGCCGCGACGTCATCGTGCTCGACGACGAGATCGCCAAGGGGAGCACCATCCTCGCCATCATCGACCTGCTCGCCGAGGAGGGCGCGCAGTCGGTCCGGGTGGCCTGCACCCACGGCATCTTCGCGGACGATGCGGTCGAGCGGATCGCGGCGAAGCCGGCCGTGAGCGAGATCCTGACGACCGACACGGTCCCCCCGCCGAACGGCACGCCGCACCCCAAGCTCACGGTGCTCAGCGTCGCGCCCGCCTTCGCCGAGGCGATGCGCCGGATCCACAGCGGTGAGTCGGTCAGCGCGCTCTTCAACCCCGGGGACGTCTGACGCGGGCCGAGGCGCCCACCGCCATGTCCGAAACCCGCTAGCCACGCGGGTGCGCGGGCGGCGAGGATGGGGACATGGCCACCGTGACCCACGCCGACCCGTCCGTCGGCACCGACGAGCAGACCTCGCCCGTGGGCACCCGGCCGGAGGACCAGGTCTTCACCGAGCGGTACCGGGCGATCGCCGCGCGAGACACCCGGTTCGACGGGCAGTTCATCACCGCCGTGCGCAGCACCGGCATCTACTGCCGCCCCTCCTGCCCCGCCCGGACCCCGAAGTCGGAGAACGTCGTCTTCTACCTCACCTCGGCCGCCGCGCACGAGGCCGGGTTCCGTGCGTGCAAGCGCTGCCTGCCCGAGGCCGCCCCGGGTACGCCCGAGTGGGACCTGCGCCGCGACGTCGCAGGCCGTGCCATGCGGCTGCTGGCCGACGGCATCGTCGATCGGGAGGGCGTCGGGGGCCTGGCCACCCGCCTCGGGTACAGCCCTCGCCAGGTCCAGCGCGTGCTCGTCGCCGAGCTCGGCGCCGGACCGCTCGCCCTCGCCCGCGCCCAGCGCGCCCAGACGGCGCGGGCCCTGGTGATCGGCACGGACCTGTCCCTCGCCGACATCGCGTTCGCGGCCGGCTTCGGCAGCATCCGGCAGTTCAACGACACGATGTCCGAGATCTTCGGGGCGACGCCTGGGGGGCTGCGGACACGTCGTCGCCCCGTCGTCGGGCGTGACGTCGGCGGGCCGGACGACGGCGGACGCGGGCCCGGCACCCCGGCGACCGTCCGGCTCTCCCTGCCCGTGCGCGAGCCCTTCGACGCACGCGCCATCCTCGAGTTCCTCGCGGTCCGTGCGGTCGACGGCGTCGAGACGGCCGACCTCGCCGGCCCGCCCCTGCGCTACGCCCGCACCGTGGCGCTCCCCCACGGACCCGGCGCGTTCGAGGTCACCGGCAACCCGGGCGCACGTCCCGGCGCCTGGCGGCTGGACCTGCGGCTCGAGCTGTCCGCGCTGGCCGACGTCGCCGTGGCCGTCGCCCGGGTGCGGCGCCTCCTCGACCTCGACACCGACCCGGCCGCCGTCGACGCCGCGCTTGCTACCGACCCCGCGCTCGCACCGCTCGTCGCGGCCCGTCCCGGCACCCGCGTGCCCGGTGCGGTGGACGCCCACGAGACCGTGCTCCGCGCGATCGTCGGCCAGCAGGTCAGCGTCGCCGCCGCCCGCACCCATCTGTCGCGCCTGGCGTCCACGGGCACGCCCTACGCCTCCGGCATCCCGGGTCTGACCCGCCTGTTCCCGACGCCGTCGCAGGTGGCCGACCACGGCGACGAGCACCTGCGGCTGCCCGCCCGCAGCATCCGCACGGTGCGGGACACGGCCCGTGCCCTCGCCGACGGCGATCTCGAGGTCGACGTCGGCCGCGACCCGTCCGCCCTGCGGGAGGCGCTCGTCGAGCGGCCCGGCATCGGTCCGTGGACCGCCGCTTACGTCGCGATGCGCGTGCTCGGTGACCCGGACGCCTGGCTCGACGGCGACGTGGCGCTGCTGGCCGGCGCACGGGAGCTCGGTCTGCTCGAGGACGGTCCGCGCTCGCGCCAGTCCCGCGCACTCTCGGCCCACGCCGCCGGCTGGGCGCCATGGCGCTCCTACGCCGCCGTGCACCTGTGGCGCATCGCCGCACGCCCGCCCATCCACTCGCCGACAGGAGCTCGCCCATGACCACCGCGACCACCACCCTGACCGCCCCCGACGGGAGCCCGCGCATGACCACCGCGACCGCCACCACCCTCACCACACCCGACGGGCCGTTCAGCCTGGTGGCCGACGACGGCGCCGTGCTGGCCTCCGGCTGGACCGACGACGTCGCCGCGCTCGTCGCGCTGGTCCACCCGGGCCTGCGGCCGGTGTCCGTACGCACGGAGGCTTCGCCGTCGGGAGACGGCACCGGCCAGGCCGCGGACGCCGTCGCCGCGTACTACGACGGCGACACGCGGGCGCCGGCCCGCGTCGCGGTGCGCCAGCGTTCGGGCCCGTACCGCGAGCACGCGTGGGCTCTGTTGCGCGCCGTCGAGCCGGGGGAGTCGGTCACCTACACCGAGCTCGCCGCCCGCTCGGGTCGTCCCGCGGCCGTGCGAGCCGCGGCGGGTGCGTGCGCGATGAACGCCGCCGCGCTGTTCGTCCCGTGCCATCGGGTGCTCCGCAGCGACGGATCGCTCGGCGGGTTCCGCTACGGGCTGCCGGTCAAGGAGAGCCTGCTCGCGAGGGAGCGCCGCGCGTAGGTGACCCGGGACCGGGATCAGCCGAAGTCGATCCAGGTCCCGGCCAGCCCCACCTGGCCCACGCCGGGCGCCGACCAGTCGCAGACACCAGAGGGGAAGGTGTGCTGCATGCGCGCCCACTGCTCGTCGGTGAACTCCACGGCGTAGCCGTCCCGGTCGAGGCCGGTGAGCGAGCACTTCAGGATGTCCGACGCCAGTGGCCCGCCCGCCACCACGCGCGGGTCGGCGTGATATGGGAAGAGCTCATTGCACACACCGCCGCCGTCGTAGCTGATCGTCTCCGACACGAACGACCCGTCGGCCCGGTAGCAGCCGTCGGTCAGGTCCGCGGGCCGGGCCGCGACGGTGTCCTCCCGGACGGCGTCGTCGTTCGAGGCGAGCTCGAGCCGCGCGGTGAGCCAGGAGTCCATGGTGGCCAGGGCGTCCGCCTCCATCTGGGCGTTCACCTCCGGGTTGTCCGGCGACGTCCACGACACGTGGGTGTTGGCGTTGCCGTGCGCGGCCAGGACCCGCTCGCGCATCACCCAGGAGCGATAGCGGTCGTGGAAGTCGCCGACGTCGTCGCGGTATCTACGTACCTCGAGGACCGGCGTGTGGGTCAGGCCCCCGGTGAACTGGTTGACCCGGCCGGTCGAGTAGGCCGCCTCCAGGGCGGCCGGGTCCGCCTGCGAGCGTGCCTCGGTGCGCTCGCCGTTGACGTCCATACCGCCGACGCCGGCGTTGAGGTCCACGAACTGCTCGGAGGTGATCGTGCCGTCCTGCAGAGCCTCGAGCCCGTACTGGATGCCGACGTTGTCCGGCACGGCACGGCGCCCGTAGCCGTTCTCGTCGACGCCGTAGACGTTGCTGACCTGGTCGGAGATGGTGCAACGCAGGCCGTGCGGGTTGGTCGCGCTCCAGCGGTCCTCGACCGGGATGGAGGGATGGCAGCCGCGCTGCGGGTCGTCGACGCCGTCGAACAGCGTGTACCCGAAGCAGGCGTTCGGGTTGCCGTAGCCCGTGACCGCTCGCCGCTCGGCGTCCGTCCACTCGAGGTCGGTGTCCGCCCAGTAATCGACGAAGCCGCGGCAGTCGTGCCCGTTCGTGGTCACGGTGCGCTCGTCGGAGTAGCCGATGTTGCCGATGACGCCGTCGAGGATGCCCGGGTAGCTGTTCGAGATGAGCAGCTGCTGCATGGTGCCCGCCGAGCCGCCCCAGCCCATGGTGAACGTGTCGGGGCCGTAGGTCTCCACGAGGTGCTCCTTGACCATCATCGCCGTCTCGGCGGAGGTCACGTCGTCGCAGTTGTTCTGATAGACGTTCAGGGTCGAGGAGGCCACCGCGTAGCCCTGCGACAGCAGCAGGTCTTGTTCGACGCCGCCGGTCGCGGTGCCCTGCCGGTAGCCGACGCCGCACCCGCCGCCGAAGGTGTACACGAGCTTGCCGTTCCACCCCGGGGTGTCCGTCCACGCGTCGGGCAGGGGCGTGCCCGGTTCGTGGAGGATCGCCGTCTCGTACACGGCCCGATTGATGGTGCCGCGCTCGACCCGGACCACGTACGGCACCTCCTCGCCGTCCGTCGTCGTGGTCGTCGCGACGTCGGCCGGCAGCGAGTCCTCGTCGGGCAGGTCGGCGAGCTCGCCGCCCGGCGTCATGTATCGGTAGGTGACGTCGGTGCCGTCCACGTGGCAGTTCTCGTCGACCGGGCCGAGGTTCCACGGCTCGCCGTCGGCGCTGCAGTACATCGGGACCTGCGGTCCGGAGAAGACCGGTCCGGTGTCGGGGTGGTTGACGAGCTCGAGCTCCGTGCTCGGGCGCCCACGGCCACGGCCGTTGGCATCGACCCGGAGGGTGTTCTCGCCGGTGTCGAGACCCTCGACCAGGCCGACGAGCACGTCGTCGTCCTGGCTCGCAGGCGCGAACACATCGGTGACGTCGGCGCCGTCGAGCCTGATCTCGACGTGTCGGACGGGGACCGTGCGGGGCACGGTGACGGCGACCAGGACGTCACCCCCGGTGACCATGTCCGGCCGGCCGGAGAGCACCTCGACCCCGAAGTCGCGGTCGGCGGCGGCGTCGCTCGAGCCGGGGGCCGCGACGGCGCCCGGTCCGGCGACGGCGACGGTCACACAGGTCGCGACGGCGCCGGCCAGCGCCGCAGCACCCAAACGTCGGGATACGAGAGTCACGGAGAACCTCCAGGGTCGGCCGCCTCGTCGCGGCTCCGGGGTCTACAGGGCAGGAGCGAGCCGGTCTACGGCAGGAACTCCTCCAGGTCGAGCGGCTCGTCGTAGATGCCGTCGTCGACCGCCATCTCGTTGACCGCCTGGAGGGCGTCGCGGTCGATCTCCGGGCTCAGGCCCTCGAGCCGGACGGTGTCGGCGAGCGCGGGATCCATCTCGAGCAGCTCGGGGAGGACCTCGCGCTGCAGGTCCTGGTTCTCGTTCGCGAAGTTCAGCGCCTCTGCCGAGGCCGTGGTGAACGCCTCCACGATCTCCGGGTTCTGCTCGGCGTACGCGCCCGAGGTGAAGAGGAGCATCGTGGACAGCCCGGGGGCGACGACCTGGTTCTGGTACTCGACGAGCCGGACGTCGTCGCCGGCGATCGAGATGAAGGGCTCGGGCAGCCAGGCGGCGTCGACGTCGCCGTTCGCCAGCGCGGACGGCATCTCGGGGAACGGCAGCTCCACGAACTGGAGCGAGTCGGGGTCCCCGCCGGCCTGGCGGACGAGCTCGCGGATCGTCAGGTCGCCCAGCCCGTTGAGGGTGTTGACGGCGACCGTCGCGCCCTCCAGGTCGGTCGGCTCCTCGATGTCGGTCTGGGCGCCGGCGTACGTGCCGTTGATGTCCTCGCCCTCCGGGAACGAGTGCGAGTAGCCGGAGACCACGTGGATGTCGAGTCCCTGGGACTCGGCCTGCATGAGGCTGAGCGGGTTGGACGTGGCGAACTGCATCTCGCCGGAGACCACGGCCGGCAGCAGCGCGGCGCCACCCTGGCCCATCTCGATCGAGACGTCGAGGCCGTGCTCCTCGAAGATGCCCTCCCGGATGCCGATCTCGAGGCCGACGGCCGCGGTGACCGGCAGGGTGCCGACGGTGATCGGGGCGAGCTCCTCGCCGCCGCCTGCGTTCGCCCCACCGTTGGCGTTCTCGTCTCCGCCCGGCTCTTCGCCGCCACCGCCGCACGCGGCGAGCGCGAGTGAGGCGGCGAGCGCGAGAACACACGTCTTCGTGCGCATCGATCGGTCCTTCCTGGCGAGGGTCCCAGTTCGTCCTCATCGGTGAGGTGGCGGCAACGTAGCACGCATGCGCTTACGTTCGTCAATGATTGAGATCGTCACTTAATACGATGCGACCACGTCCGATGGCCACCAAAGGGGAAGCGGCGCCGGACCGGCTCGGCGTGCGGTGTCCGTGGTGATGGCGTTCACTCGGCACAGTGGGGCGGATCGTCATCGCGCAGGCAGCAGCGATCGCGCTCGACGTGTGCCGCACAGGGGCCCCGACGGCTGAGCACTCCTTCGTCGAACGGGTCCTGCTCGATCGGGGCCGGCTTCGATGAGGCGCCCGGAGGGGAAGGCGACCGGCGTCCGGTTCGGGCACACCGAGCTGCCGGAGGACCAGGAGGCCGCGCTGCGGCGAGCCGTCCGGCTGGCCTGGCTGACCATCGCCTTCCTCGTCACGGCCGTCGTCCTCGTGTACCTCGTGATGGGCAGCTCGCAGGCCATGAAGACGGCGTGGGCGGAGGACATGCTGTCCTTCATCCCGCCGATCAGCTTCCTGGTCGCCATCCGCGCGACGCGCCGCCGCCCGAGCCCGAAGCACCCGTACGGCTACCACCGTTCCGTCGGCGTCGGCCACCTCGTCGCGGCCACCGCGCTCCTCGTGATGGGCGCGATCCTCGTGTTCGACTCGGCTTCCGGCCTGCTCGCGGGCGAGCACCCGCCGGTGGGGCTCATGGAGGTCGGCGGTCATGTCGTCTGGTCCGGCTGGCTGATGATCGGTGCGATGGCCTACACGCTCGTGCCTCCGGTGCTGCTCGGCCGCGCCAAGATGCCGCTCGCCAAGAAGCTCCACGACCGGGTGCTGTACGCGGACGCCGACATGAACAAAGCCGACTGGATGACGGCCGCCGCGGCGATGCTGGGAGTGCTCGGCATCGGGGTGGGCCTGTGGTGGGCGGACTCCGTCGCCGCCCTCTTCGTCTCCGGGAGCATCCTGCACGACGGCGTGCGCAACATCCGCGTCGCGGTCGCCGCTCTCATGGACGCCCGTGCCGAGACGTTCGACGGTGCCGAGCCCCACCCGCTCGTCGATGAGCTGGACGGCCGCCTCGGCCGGCTCGACTGGGTGGCCGAGGCCCGCTCCCGGGTGCGCGACCAGGGTCACGTCTTCCACGTGGAGTCCTTCGTCGTCCCGGTCGAGGGGTACGCGCCCCGCCTCGCCGATCTCATCGAGGCGCGGGAGATGGCGATCAGCATCGACTGGAAGATCGACGACATGATCGTCGTGCCGGTCGAGGAGCTTCCGGCGAAGATGCTGCCGCAGGTGGACGACGAGCCGGCGGCCGACCACGACGCCGACCGCTAGCTGATCCGCGCGGCCGCGCGGAGGCGGCGAGCGGGCCCGTCAGTCGAAGACGACCGTGGAGTTCCCGTCCCGGAAGACCCGGTCCTCGCAGTGCCAGCCGACGGCCCGGGCGAGGACCCGGCGCTCGACGTCGGCGCCCTTGCGGACCAGGTCGGTGACCGTGTCGGCGTGGCTCACCCGCTCGACGTCCTGCTCGATGATCGGTCCCTCGTCGAGGTCCTCGGTGACGTAGTGGGCCGTGGCGCCGATGAGCTTGACGCCGCGCTCCTTCGCCTTCAGGTACGGGTTCGCGCCCATGAACGCCGGGAGGAAGGAGTGATGGATGTTGATGACCGGGACGCCGACGTTGTCCAGGAAGTCACCGGTGAGGATCTGCATGTAGCGGGCCAGGACGACCACGTCGACGTTGTCGCGGACGAGCTCCACCTGCTTGCGCTCCGCCTCGGGCTTGTTCTCCTTGGTCACCGGGACGTGGAAGAAGGGCACCCCGAAGCTGCGGACCTCCTCGGCCAGGTCGGGGTGGTTCGACACGACCATCGTCGTCGTCATGCCGAGCTCGCCGCGGCGCTCGCGCCACAACAGGTCCAGCAGGCAGTGGTCCATCTTGGAGGCGAAGACGGCGACCCGCTTGAGCTGCTGGGCCTCGGTGAGCCGCCAGCTCATGCCGAGGGGACGCAGCGTCTCCTCGAGCTCCTGCTCGAGCTGCTCACGCTGGGCCGCGAAGCCCTTCAGGTGGAACTCGGTGCGCTGGAAGAAGCGGCCGCCGGAGTGGTCCGTGGAGTACTGGTCGAGGGACACGATGTTCGCGCCGTGGTTGCTGAGCAGACCGGAGACGGCGGCCACGATCCCGGGCCGGTCCTCGCCGTGCACCATGAGGCGGCCGCGGTCGGCCAGCGGGTTCTCGCCGTTCTTCTCGGTCGTCCGGATCGATGTCGCCACGGCCGTTTCCCCTCTTCCTCGTCGAAGGACCCCCGAACCTGCCTGAAGCACTCCGAGGCCCGGGAGTGCGAGCCAGCACATCGTCGCAATCCCAGACACTTTCGTCAACAATTCTTCCGACAGTCTCGGTCTGGAGCGCGAGGATGACGATGCTGACGACGGTGCTGTCCCGGTCTCGGGCGCCAAGGTCACAGTGTTGACACGAATGTTGACATCTTTGTGAGCGCGCTCATACGCTCACCGCACGGTTCAGCGAGCACGCCCGCTCACCGCACGTTTCAGCGAGCCCGCCCATGACTGTGGCCAGGAGATGCAATGACGCACGCAGTATCAGCCGGTATGCCGGGCAGCCATGGCAACTAGGTTGACGCTGACGGATGTCAGCCTCCGGTTCGGTGGCATCCACGTGCTCGAAGACGTCAGCCTCGAGGCCGAACCCGGCACGGTCCTCGGCCTCGTGGGCCCCAACGGCGCCGGCAAGACGTCGCTCTTCAACTGCATCAGCGGCCACTACCGTCCCTCGTCCGGCTCCATCCGGCTCGACGACGTCGACGCCCTCGCCGTGCGTTCCTCCCGCCTCGCCGAGGCCGGGCTGGCACGCACGTTCCAGCACCCGGCGCTGCAGCTCGACGCGACGGTGCTGGAGAACGTGCTGCTCGGCGCGCACTCGCGGCTGCCCGGCGGCCCGGTGTCCTGGTCGCTCCGCCTGCCGAAGACCCGCCGTGCGGAGCGGGAGGTCCGGCAGGAAGCGCACGATCTGCTCGAGCGGTTCGGCCTGGGCTGGGCGGCCACGAGGCGCGCGGACGAGCTCTCGCACGGGCTGCACAAGGGCATCGAGCTGTGCCGGGCGATGCTGTCGCGCCCCACCCTCCTGCTGCTCGACGAACCCGCCGCGGGCCTGTCCCACGGAGAGGTCGAGCAGTTCATCGATTCGGTGCGCGACATGCGCAAGGACTTCGACGTCACGATCGTCGTCGTGGAGCACCACATGGGAGTCATCGCCGCCATCACGGACAGGGTCTTCGTCATCAACCAGGGCCGCGAGCTCATGGAGGGCACGGCCGAGGAGGCCCGGAACGACCCGCGGGTCGTCGAGGCCTACCTGGGGGCACCGGCATGACCACCAACCTGCTCGAGCTCGAGGACGTGACGGCCTCCTACGGTCACGTCCAGGTCCTCTACGGCGTCTCCCTCGGCCTCGAGGACGGCGGCGCCGTCGGCATCCTCGGCGCCAACGGCGCCGGCAAGACGACGACGTTGCGCGCCATCAGCGGCATGGTCGGCACGGGCGGGAAGATCACCTTCGACGGCGAGAGCCTCGTCGGCAAGCGGCCCGACCAGGTTGCTCAGCTCGGCATCGCGCACGTCCCCGAGGGTCGCGGGACGCTCGGGCACCTCACCGTCAAGGAGAACCTCCTCGTCGGCGCCTACCAGCGCAAGAACCGTGCGGAGATCGCCGCCGACATCGACTACTGCCTGGACCTCTTCCCGAACCTGGCGATGCGGATCTCGGGCAGTGCCGCCGGCCTGTCCGGCGGGGAGCAGCAGATGCTCGCCGTCGCGCGGGGCATCATGGCGCGGCCCCGGCTGCTGCTTCTCGACGAGGCCTCGCTCGGGCTGGCGCCGAGCACTACCCGAGAGCTCTACGACGCCGTCGCCCGTCTGCGTCAGGAGTGGTCGCTGTCGATGCTCGTCGTCGAGCAGAACGCGAACCTGGCGTTCTCCCTGGTGGACTCCGCGACGGTGCTGGAGACGGGGCGCAGCGTCCTGTCCGGCCCCAAGGACGAGCTCATGGGCCGGGACGACATCCGACGCGCCTACCTGGGGAGCTGAGATGAGCTCGCGTTTCGTCCAGCTCGTGGTCGACGGCCTGGCGACCGGCTCGATCTACGCCGTCGTCGCCCTCGCGATCGTCATCGTCAACCGGACCACCGGGCTGATCAACTTCGCGCAGGGCTCGATGGCCGTCCTGTCGACCTACATCGCCTTCACGTTCGTCCAGACCGGCATGCCGTTGGCGCTCGCCCTCGTCCTCGCCGTCGTCGTGTCCTTCTTCTTCGGGGCGTTGGTCGAACGGCTGGTCATCCGGCGGTTCGAGGGCGGCTCGCACCACGTCGCCGTCGTCGTCACCGTCGGGCTCTTCGTCCTCATCGCCGGGATCGCCGGGTGGATCTGGAGCTACAACACCCGTCAGTTCCCCTCGCTGTTCCCCATCGACTCGGTCAGCATCGCCGGCGCGAGCGTGGGCATCCGCAGCCTCGGCACGGTCGGCACGATCGTCGTCGCGATGCTGCTGCTGCAGCTGCTGTTCCTCAAGACCAAGCTCGGCCTGGCGCTGCGCGCGGTCTCCGGCAACCGTGAGTCGGCGGCGCTGTCCGGGCTGCCCGTCGGGCGCCTCCTGATGGTCGGCTGGGGCCTGGCCGCCGCCCTAGGCGCCATCGGTGGCGCGCTGGTGGCACCCAAGCTCTTCCTCAGCCCGTCGATGCTGGACTTCGTGCTCGTCTACGCCCTGGCCGCCGCCATCCTCGGCGGCCTCGACTCGCCCCTCGGCGCCGTGGTGGCCGCCTGGGTCATCGGCGTCGCCGAGAACCTCGCCGGCGGCTACATCCCCTTCATCGGTGACGACCTGAAGATCGCGGTCCCGATGGCGCTGATGTTCCTCATCCTGATCGTCCGGCCCCAGGGTCTCTTCGGCCGCAAGGAGGTGGTCAGGGTATGACCGCGACCGCGCAGCGCTCGCCCGCCCCGACCCGGCAGCGCCTCGACACCCTGCTCGGCAAGCGCTGGGTGCGGGTGACCGGCGCCGTCCTCCTGGCGGTCCTGGTCCTCGGCGCGCCGCTCAACCTCAGCCCGTACATGGTCTACCAGCTGACGCTGGTGGCGGTCTTCGCCGTCGCCGTGCTCGGCCTGAACGTCGTCATGGGCTACGGCGGGCAGGTCTCGCTGGGACAGTCCGCGTTCCTCGGGCTCGGTGCGTTCGTGACCGGCTACGGCGTCACGCACGGCTGGAACCTCGTCGTCACGTTCGTCGCCGCGTGCGTGATCCCGGCCTTCATGGGCTGGCTCGTGGCGTTGGCGGCCGCCCGGCTGCGCGGCCTGGCGATCGCGATGGTGACCATCACGCTGCCGATCGTCGGGATCCCGCTCGCACGGCGGTTCGACGAGATCACCGGCGGGTCCGGCGGGCTGAGCGTCTCCTTCCTCGCTCCGCCAGAGTGGTCCGGCCTCGCCAGCGACCAGTGGCGCTACTACATCGTCGTCGCCATCACGGCGGTCTTCTTCCTCCTGGCCCGCAACTTCCTGCGCGGCCGGATGGGTCGGGCGCTCGCGATCGTGCGCGACAACGAGTCGGTCGCGCTGTCGATGGGCGTCTCCCCCTACCGGTACAAGGTCCTCGCGTTCACCGTCTCCGCGCTGTTCGGCGGCTGCGCCGGGTTCCTCTACCTCGTCGCCGTGCAGTACGTCTCGCCCGAGACGCTGAGCTTCCACACGGCGATCAACATCCTCGCCGCGATGGTCATCGGCGGCAGCGCCAGCATCGTCGGCTCGCTGCTCGGCGGCGTCTACTACGTGTTCGTCCCCTACGTCGCGTCCGAGATCGTCGGCGCGAACCGCGCGGCGATGATCTCTGGTGCGATCCTCCTCGCGATCCTCTTCGTCCTGCCCGGCGGCCTGGTGTCACTGCCGCGCCGGGCCCGCGGGCTCTCCCGGCGCCGGGACGACGGCGGAGGGGGCCAACCGAGCGACGACGGCGCCGCCCCGGAGGACACGACTACTACTACGGCACACCCTCCAGCCGAGACGACAGAGAGGCACGAACGATGAGAAGGAACGCAATCAAGACATTGGCGGTCGCGGCCGCCGCGACCGTCGCGCTGTCCGCCTGCGGGCGGGACTCCGACGACGGAGGCGGCGGTAACGACGGTGGTGGAGGTGGCGGCGAGGTCGAGGCCTCGCAGGGCATCACCGACGACCAGATCACGTTCGGCATCTCCAGCCCCCTCTCCGGGCCGACGGCGGGTCCCGGAACGTGCACCGTCGCCGGCATCACGGCGTACATGGAACGCCGTAACGCCGAGGGCGGCATCGAGTTCGGCGACGGGAAGACCCGCACCGTCGAGATCAAGGCGTACGACGACGCGTACGACCCGGCCCGCGCTGTGAGCAACTTCCGTCAGATGCTCGACGACGGCGTCTTCGGTCAGGTCCAGAGCCTGGGCACGCCGACCAACCTCGCCGTGATGCCGCTGGCCAACGAGCGGGGCGTGCCGCACGTCTTCCTGACCACCGGCGCCACCGCGTTCAGCGAGGACCCCGAGGCCAACCCGTACACGATGGGCTTCGTCCCCACCTACGTCAGCGAGGGCGAGTCGTTCGGCCGCATGCTGGCGGAGTCCGGTGAGGACATCACGGTCGCCGTGCTCGCGCAGAACGACGACTACGGCAACGGCTACGTCGAGGGCCTGAAGGCCGGCATCGAGGGCAGCAGCGTCGAGATCGTCGCCGAGGCCACCTACGAGCCCGCCGACACCGCAATCGACGCGCAGATCACCGACCTCGCGAGCAGCGACGCCGACGTGTTCTTCAACGCCAACTCGCAGTACAACCTCGTGGTCCAGGCCCTGCAGCAGGCCCAGCAGCTCGGCTGGCTGCCACGGATCTTCCTGCCGTCGAACACCTCGAGCGTCTCGGACGCCCTCGAGCCCGGCAACGCCGAGGCTTATCCGGCGGTGTACACGGTCGCCTCCTCCAAGAACCCGAACGACTCCGCGTTCGCCGAGGACGAGGACGTGATCCAGTTCCAGGAGGACATGGAGCAGTACGCCTCGGACATCACGACGACCTTCGTCCCGCACTGCGCGTGGAGCTACGCGGCCGGGGCCGCCATGGAAGAGGCCTTCAGCATGATGGAGGAGCCCACGCGGGACAGCTTCATGGAGGCCGCGCGCAGCATCGAGGACCTCGAGGCGCCGATGCTCCTCGACGGTGTCACCATCAACACCACCGAGCCGGGCGTTCCGCCGATCAACGAGGTCGAGATCACCGAGTTCAACGGCGAGAAGTACGTCGTCTCGGAGGGCTACTGAGAGGTACGCGGCCGGCGCAGCAGGCGCCGGCCGCCGCTCTCGTCGACGAAGGGAGCAGCATGACCTTGCACGAGACGCCGGAGACGGCGCAGCAGTCCGAGCCGGTCACCACCGGCACCTACATCGGTGGCAGCGCACGCGAGGCCACCGACCACCTCGAGATCCGTGACCCGGCCGACCCGAGCGTCGTCGTCGGGAAGGCCGCCGCGGCGACCACGGCGGACGCCGAGGAGGCGGTGGCCGCCGCCAGGACGGCGTACCCCGCCTGGTCGGCGCTGACCCCGCAGCAGCGGGCCGAGCAGATCCTGGCGGCGATCTCGGGCCTCGAGGAGCACCGCGACGCGGACGCCGAGGTTCTCGCCAAGGAGAACGGCAAGATTCTGCCCGAGGCGGCCGTCGACCTGATGGTGTTCAACATCCGCACCGAGCTGGCCGCCGCGCTGGCGGACGAGGTCGACGCCAGCCACGAGCTGCCCGGCCCGCCGGTGACCACCACGGTGTCCTACCAGCCGCTCGGCGTGGTGACGATCATCGTGCCGTTCAACTGGCCGGTGGCGATCCTCGGGGCGGCGCTGCCGCACGCCCTGATGGCCGGCAACACGGTGATCGTCAAGCCGCCGCCGACCTGCCCGCTCGCCACCACGCGCGTGGTCCAGCGGGTCGCCGAGAAGCTGCCGCCCGGAGTGCTGAACGTCATCACCGGGCGGGACGCCGACCTGTCGCCGTTGATCGCGAGCCCGGACGTGGCGAAGGTCTGCTTCACCGGTAGCGTCGGGGGAGGGGCGAAGATCATGGAGCTCGCGTCGAAGTCGCTCACGCGGGTGACGCTCGAGCTCGGCGGAAACGACCCGGCGATCATCCTCGACGACGCCGTCCTGGACGAGGACGCGTTCGACCGGCTGTTCGCGGGCATCTTCGACAGCACCGGGCAGATCTGCATGAACGCGAAGCGGATCTACGTCCAGCGCCAGCGCTACGACGAGGTCGTCCAGGGTCTCGCGGCACGGCTCGAGAAGACCGTGCTCGGTCATGCTCTCGAGGACGGCACTACCATGGGCCCGCTGCACGCCGCGTCGCAGAAACAGTTCGTCCAGGACCTCGTCAGCGAGGCCCGCGACAGTGGGGCCGAGGTGCGGGAGTTCGGCGAGCTGCCGGCGAGGTACCCGGACGGCAACTTCCTGCGTCCGTCCCTGGTACTCGACCCGTCACCCGACCTGCGGGTCGTCACCGAGGAGCAGTTCGGCCCGACCGTCCCGATCATCCCCTTCGAGACCGAGGAGGAGGCCGTCGCCGCGGCCAACAACACCTGGGGCGGGCTGTGCGCGTCGGTCTGGACCGGGGATCCCGCGCGTGCGGACCGCGTGGGCGGCCAGCTGGTCTGCGGCTTCGTGTTCGTCAACGACCACGGCGCCACGCGGCTGGACCTGCGGGCGCCGTTCGGCGGGATGAAGGGCAGCGGCATGGGCCGTGAGCAGGGTATCGAGGGGATCCGGGACTTCCAGGACACCCGCTCCATCGGTCACCTGCAGCTGTAGCCGCAGACCTCAGCGGCGTCGCTCCTTCGCCGGGCGGCGCCGCTGCAGGTACGCCATCGAGCTCTCGGACGAGTTGACCATCCGCCGGTAGCTCCCGCCGGGCAGCGCACGTGGGTGGCCCGGCGGAAGGTAGCTGCGGCGCAGCGACTCCGAGATCGCGTCCGCGCTGCGGCGCAGGAGCGCGACGTGCCCGCTCACCGGTGCGTCGTCGTTCGGCACCACCAGGCCGACGGCGCCCACCACCACGTCCTCGCTGCCGCGCACCGGTACGGCGATGCCGCGCGAACCGGCGTAGATGAAGCCGCTCGCCACGGCGTACCCGAGCCTCCGGGTGCGCTCGATCGCCGCGCGCAGCTCGGATCCGTCCTGGATGGCCGCCGAGGTGGGCGGCTGCAGCCCGCGCCTCAGCACGGCCTCGACGGCCTCCTCGCCGGCGTCGGCCAGCAGGACGAGACCGCACGAGGAGTGCTGCAGCGGGATCCGGCCGCCCACGATGGTCGCGCTGACGACGGCGTCGCGCGCGGAGAGCCGCTCGATCACCAGGACGTCGAGGTCGATCCGCACCATGAGCTGGGCGTGCTGGCGCACCTGTGCGTGCAGCGCCTGCAGGTGCGGCAGCGCGATTTCGCGCAGACCCAGCGCACCGGGCGTGCGCGTGCCGAGCTCCCAGACCCGGTTCCCGAGCCGGTAGCTGCGGTCCTCCATGCGCTCGAGCAGCCCGTGCGAGGCGAGCTCCTGGACGATGCCGTGCGCCGACGACAGCGGAAGCTCCGCGCGCCGCGAGATCTCCGTCAGCGTGAGGTACGGGGTGTCGACGCCGAACACGTCGAGCACCGCCAGCGCCCGGCTGAGGGCCGAGACGCCCGAGGACGACCGTGCCACGCACCCACCTCCACCGGAACCGGGATCTCACTCGTCCCGGATGCTATTCGTATGAGAGGAAGCGCGGAAGTCGTGCCTGCCCGCCGGACCGTAGGCTGAATCCCGTCGGTCCGGGGGGCGGCCGATGGCAACGCTGGTCCGCGACAAGGAGGTCAATCATGGGCTCGGAGAGCCTGGAGCAGGCGATCGCACGGGTCGGCAACCCCGTCGAGCTGCTGCGCAACATCGACTACCCCGCATTCACGTTCCCGATCGCGCCCGAGTTCACCAACTGGCGCAGCGAGCAGCGCGCGTGGCGCGAGACGGTCGCGCTGCTCGACCAGTCGCACCACATGACGGACTACTTCATGGCGGCCGACGACGGGCTGATCGAGCTGCTGGGCCGTATCGGCGCGAACAGCTTCGCCAACTTCCGGCCCGGCATCGCCAAGCAGCTCGTCGCGGTGAACCACGACGGCTACGTCATCGGCGACGGCATCCTCTTCCATCTCGGCGACCGCCTGGATCTCGTCGGGCACCACCTCATCTCCGACTGGGTGCGGTACAACATCGAGCGCGAGGGCCTCGACATCTGGACCCACCTCGACGGCAACTCCAACGTTCGCGAGGGCGACCCGGTCCTCTACCGCTACCAGCTGCAGGGGCCACGGGCGAACGAGGTGGTCGAGAAGCTCACCGGTGAGCCGGTGCCCGCCGTGAAGTTCTTCCACATCCACGACTTCTCCTTCGCCGGCACGACGGTCCGGGGCCTGCGGCACGGCATGGCGGGCGAGCCCGGGTTCGAGTTCTTCGGCCCCTACGCCGAGGGCGAGCGCGTCCGCGACGCGATCCTCGAGGCGGGCCGGGAGTTCGGGATCCTGCCCGTCGGCGCGAAGGGCTACTCGAGCACCCCGCTCGAGTCGGGCTGGGTCCCCACGCCGTTCCCGGCGATCTTCGGCGAGGAGTTCCGCGAGTACCGCGAGTGGCTGCCGCTGGCGCGTGCCGGAAACCTCGCCGGATCGCTGTACTCCGAGAACGTCGAGGACTACTACCTCACGCCCTACGACCTCGGCCTCGGGCGGTCCGTGAAGTTCGACCACGACTTCATCGGCAAAGAGGCGCTCCAGAAGATCGCCGAGGCGCCGCAGAAGCGCAAGGTCACACTCATCTGGAACGCCGACGACGTCGCCGAGGCCGTGAAGTCACAGATCACCCCCGGGACGCCGGCGAAGTTCATCGACTTCCCGAAGTCGCGGTACGGCCTCTACCAGTTCGACGCCGTCCTCGACGGCGACCGGCGCGTGGGCGCCTCGACCGACGCCGGTTACGTCACCTACGACCAGCTCTACATGTCGCTGGCCTCGGTGGACGAGGACGTCGCGCAGGACGGTCAGGAGCTCGTGGTCCTCTGGGGCGAGGACCCGATCTCCGACAAGGCGATCGTCGAGCGGCACCGGCAGGTCCGCATCCGCGCGACCGTCGCGCCCGCGCCGTACCACGAGTACGCCCGGACCACCTACCGCGCCAACCCGTAACCCTCGCCGGCCGAACCCGCTGGGGCCCTAGCCGCCGAACCCGTTGGCCCGCGCCCGCCGGCCCCGCCGCCGAACAAGCCCGTACTGCCCGTTTGGTGCACCAAATGCGCACTCAGGGCTTGTTCGGCGGGCAGGCGGGCGTTACGGCGGCGGGATCTCGGGCGCGTCGACCTCCCCGGCCGCGAGGGCGTGCAGCCAGCTGCGGGTGCCCGCCGTCATCCAGCCCGGGGTGCCGAGCGTGTCCAGGTAGGCGGCGACGTCGTCCATCTCGTGTGCGCGCCGCCCGGCGTGGACGAGGGTGCTCTCGACGAGATGGTCGACGAACGCCGCCCCGTCCGGCCCCAGCTCCGCCGCCATCTGGTCACGCATCCAGCCGATGGACTCGCTCCGTCCGGTCCGCGCGGCCGCCGTCAGACCTTCGAGGACGAGCCCGGCGAGGCCCTTCATGAACACGCTGCGCAGCAGCTTCAGCCGTGCCGCCGCACCCGCCTCCTCGCCGGCGTCCTCGACCGGCACGTCGAGCTTGCGCAGCATGTCGCTCACGTGCGCGGCGCCGGCGCCGCTGACGAGCAGCGGCGTGCGCAGGCCCGCGCGGGCCACGGGTGCCATGACGGCGACGTCGGCGAAGGCCACGCCCGAGCCCGCCGCCGCCTCGGCGAGCGCGGCCTTGAGATCTGGTGAGGTCGTGTTGAGGTCCGCGAACAGCCGGCCATCGACGGACCTGCCGCGCAGCACCGCCTCGAGGGCGCCGGTCGCGCATGCCGCGGTCACCAGGGAGATCACGAGCTCCGCGTCCGCCACGGCGGCGTCCTCGCTGTCGGCGAGCAGCAGCCCGGGAGCGGACTCGATGGCGTTGGCGACCGCCTCGGCGTCGGGGTCGTAGGCACTGACCGTGACGCCGGCCGCGAGCAGGTCGCGGGCGTAGGCGCGGCCGGCCTCACCCAGTCCGAGCACAGCGACGTGCATCGTTCCTCGCTTCCGGTGACCGCCCGGAAGCGCACACTCGTGCGCTTTCCGGACCCTGGGTCGCGACGTCTGCGCGCTTCGCGCACACTCCCGCGCGCATGATTGTCAACAAAATTGTCCCGATGTATTGTCGCCCGAAAGCCGGACAACGGCGACGGCGATCAACACAGCTGGGGGATCCATGACCGCTGGAGCGACGGACGAAGCAGGCGACGGCGCGGTGCCGGCCGGCACCGGCAGCCTGGCGAGAGCCATCCGCGAGGCCATCATCAGCGGCGAGTTCGCTCCCCACCAGCGGCTCATCGAGACCGACCTGTCGAGCACCTACGGCGCCAGCCGCGCCGCGGTGCGCACCGCCCTGCTCGAGCTGGCCGGCGAGGGCCTCGTGGACCGCATGCCGCACCGGGGCTCGCGCGTCCGGGCGATCAGCCTCGAGGAGGCCATCGAGGTCCTCGAGGTGCGCATCGGCGTCGAGGGTTTGTGCGCCGCCAAGGCCGCCGAGCGGATCACCGACGAGGAGATCACCGAGTTCCGCCAGCTCCGGCAGGATCTGGTCGACTCCGTGGAGAGCGGCAACCTCATGGGCTACTCCGAGTACAACAGGCGCCTCGACGAGCGCGTCCGTGAGGTGAGCCGGCACGGCGTCGCCGCCGACGTGCTCTCCCGGCTCCATGCGCAGAGCGTCCGGCACCAGTTCCGACTGTCGTTCCAGCCGGCGCGGGCCGCGAAGTCCGCGCCGGAGCACGCCGCGATCATCGACGCGATCGTGGCGCGCGATCCCGCGGCGGCCGAGGAGGCCACCCGCGTCCACCTCATCAGCGTCATCGAGGCCCTCCGGGCGACCGCCTGACGGTCGAGGGCTGCGTGACGACCGCCAATCGGGCGGGGGCGGGAGTGCCGCCAGGCTGGCTGGGTCTGGCACGGAGCGACTAGGTCGCCCAGCGACCGCCGTCGCGGAGCGGACGCCTGGCGGCGCCCCGCCGCCGCCCGCTGGACAGTGGATCAAGAGTCGACGATCGGGGTGCCGTGGGTGTGGAAGGTCTCGATGGTCTTCATGCCCCACGCCTGGCCCTTCTTCCGCTCCTCCTCGCTCCACTCGACCACCGGCTGGTCGGGGTCGAGGAGCAGCCGTGCGCCGGCCTGTGCCAGCTCGATGCGGTTGCCGCCCGGTTCCCAGACGTAGAGGAAGAACGTCTGGTTGATGGTGTGCTTGTGCGGACCGGACTCGATGTGGATGCCGTTCTCGAGGAAGATGTCGGCGGCCTTGAGGATGTCCTCGCGCGTGTCCGGGGCGAAGGCGATGTGGTGCAGCCGGTTGCCGTGCTTGGTCCAGTCGTCGGAGTAGACGACGTCGTAGGACTTCAGCCCGAAGTGGAACCACCAGGCGGCGAACTTGCCGTTGTCGAGCCGGATGCGCTCGCTCTCGCGCATCGCCAGTCCCTCGGCGAGGAATTCGCCGTTGGCCTCGACGTTCTTCGCGAGGTAGTTGATGTGGTCGAGCCGGCGGGCGTTGACGCCGCGACCGGGAAACGCCGAGGCCTGGTTCTTCAGCGCCGGCTTGTCGTCGGTGGCGACGTAACGCTCGGTCTCGTAGTAGATCGCCAGGTCGTGGTCGTCCGGGTCCTTGAACAGGTAGGTCGGTCCGGTGCCCACCTCGCCGTCGGCCCAGCCGATACCCAGGCCCATCTCCTCGATGGCGGCCACTCGGCGCTCGAGCGCCTCCTGGCTGGCGGCGCGGAACCACGTGCGGCCGACGCCGGCCTCTGCCCGCGAAGTGAGCTTGATCGTGTAGAGCTCGTACTCGTCCCACGTGCGCAGGAACACCGAGCCGTTCTCCTCCGCGACGACCCGCATGGCGAGCAGATCACGGAAGAACCACAGGCTCTCCTCGAACACGGGGGTAAACAGCTCGACGGACGACAGGTGCGCGACGTCGAACGACGTGTGGTGCGTCATGGTGCTTCCTCTCTGAAGGCGGGTCGGGGTCAGGAGCGGGGACGCGGGAACACCGACCCGTCCAGCAGCTTCCGCGCGGTGCGCAGCACGCTCGAGGACGCGGTCGTGAGGCGGCCGTCGACCTCGGTGATCTCGGCGGTGACGTCGAGGTGGCCGGTGGGGTGCTCGATCGGCATCGGATCGCCCTCGGGCGGCAGCTGCGCCAGGTCGTGCCCGACCGCGCCGTCGATGCGCAGGCCCGCGGCGACCGTCAGCGCGCCCAGCACACCGATCGAGGTGTGGCACTTGACCGGCAGGAAGCTGCGGGTGCCGATGACACCGCCGTGCCGCGGCGGCGAGAGCAGCACGATCTTCGGGACCGTCGCGCGGCTGACGTCGCCCATGCCCATGAGCTCGGCGGCCTCGCGGCGGATGTCGGCGAGCCGCGCGGCGAGCGTCTCGTCGGCCTCCAGCTCCGCGGGCTCCTCGGTGCCCTCGACGCCGAGGTCCGAGGCGGCGACGAGGACCGACGGCATGCCGTTGTCCACGCAGGTGACGCGGACGCCCGCGCCGGAGTCGGCGAGGGCGCCGGTGAGGGTGTCCGTGACGTTCCCGGTCGGCAGCAGCGCGCCGGTGGCCGAGCCGGCCGTGTCGGCGAACGCGAGCTGGATCGGGGCGGCCGTGCCGGGGACGCCGTCGATGGCGAGGTCACCGTCGTAGCGCACCTTCCCGCCCGGGGTGGCGAAGGTCGCCGTCGCGTAGCTGTCGGAGTTGACCAGCCGGATGCGCACCGACGTCGTCTCCTGGCCCGGCGTCACCAGACCACGCTCGACGGCGAACGGCCCGACGCCGGCCAGGATGTTGCCGCAGTTCTGCCGGTCGGTGACCTCGGCGCGCTCGACCATGACCTGCAGGAACAGGTAGTCGACGTCGGCCCGCTCGTCCTGCGACGGCGAGACGACGCCGACCTTGGAGGTCAGCGGGTGCGCCCCGCCGATCCCGTCGATCTGCCGCGGGTCGGGGCTGCCCATGACTCGCAGGAGCAGGTCGTCCCGCTCGGCGACGTCGGAGGGCAGGTCGTCGGCGAGGAAGTAGGCGCCCTTGGAGGTGCCGCCCCGCATGACGAGGCAGTGCACACCGTCGACGGTGGGGTCAGGCACGGTCGACCGACTCCGCCGCACCGACCGTGCCGTCGCTGCCGCCGGCCACGTCCTCGCTGGCGTCCACGTAGGTGACGCCGAGCCGCTCGAGGACCTCGCGCAGGCCGTACCGGTCGAGGCCGAGCTCGCCCTGGCTGAAGGCGGTCCTGGCGGCTTCCTCCTTGGCGATCCGGGCCTTCGACGACGCGATCGCCGTACCCGCCTCGGCGCGCGGCACGCTCAGCACGCCGTCGTCGTCCGCGACGATGACGTCACCCGGGTGCACGACCGTCCGCCCGATCGTGACCGGCACGTTCACCGCGCCCGGGGTGGCCTTCACGGTGCCCTGCGCGTGCACGGCGGCCGACCAGACGGGGAAGTTCATCTCGCGCAGCTCGGCGGTGTCGCGGACACCGGTCGTGGTGACCAGCCCGCGCACGCCCCGGCGCTGCAGGGCGGTCGCGAAGAGCTCGCCGAAGGCGCCGTCGAGGGACTCCGAGGTCGTGGTGACGACGAGGACGTCGCCCTCGCGGCACTGCTCGACGGCGGCGTGGATCATCAGATTGTCGCCCGGCCAGGCCAGGACGGTCACCGCGGTGCCGGCCATGCGCACGTCCGACTGGATGGGTCGCAGGTGCGGGCCGAGCAGGCCGGTCCGCCCCATCGCCTCGTGGACGGTGGCGACGCCGAACTCGCCCAGCTCGTCGACCTCGGCGAGCGGGGTGCGCGGCGGGTTGGTGACGACGATGTTCTTCACGACTGTGTGCCCCTCACTGCAGGACGTCGGTGACCTGCGGGTAGTAGCGCATGTAGGCCTCGCCCTTGGTGTTCGTCGGGAATCCCAGGTTGGGACCGGCGTTGCGCTTGACCTGCACACCCCGACGCACCGCGAGGTCGGTGTAGTAGTCCCACATGTGCTGCTGGGCGCCGAGGCACTCCATCGCCCGGCGCTTGGCCGGGAAGGCGTCGGTGATGTCGAGCAGCACGTTGGGCTTGAAGTCGCACTGCTCGGGCTGGTGCGGCTCGAAGAAGAAGACCGGGGGAGCGCCGAGCGGCTCGCCCGGTGCGTCGTAGCCGATCGCCTGGGCGAGCACCCGTGCCTGCAGCGCAAGCCGGGCCGCCTCCGGGTGGTCCTCGTTGTACGGGTCCGCGAGCGGGTGGGTGAGTACGACCGTCGGGTTCACCTCGCGGTAGATCCGCACCAGCTGGTCGAGGATGTCCCGGCTGCCGATCAGGGGGTAGTCGCCGGCGTCGAGGAACCGGATCTCCGCGCCCAGCTCGGCGGCGGCCCGCTCGGCCTCGTCGCGGCGCATCGCCTTGATCTCCTCCAGGCCCTTGCCCTCGCGCCATGCCTTCGCGGACTCGCCGCGCTCGCCGTAGGACAGGCAGACGACGACGGCGCGCTCGCCGCGGGCCGTCGCGGCCGCGACGGCACCGGCTGCACGCCAGACGAAGTCGCCGGCGTGGGCACTGACGACCAAGAGTGCGGGAACGGTGGCCATGGCTCTCCTTGACTCGACGTCGTCGGCGACGTGGGGCTCGACGGACGCTCGCCCCACGACCATCAGCGAACCACCGTCACGCGATGATTGTCAACAATCGTGTAGGCAATGCTGGTCGCACAACGGTGGATGTGCAACAAGATTGCCGACAATCCTGTTGACCTGTGGTCGCCGCCGGTTGTAGGTTCGCGATTGACCGGCTGCGAGACAGCCACGAGGACGACGAGGTTCGGAGGGTCCCGGCGCATGGCTCCTGAGAACGTGGAAGAGGCGATGGGGCGCGCCGGTGGGCCGGTCCCGCTGCTCAGAAACTCGCCTGCGGCCCCGCACACGTTCCCGGTGGCGCCCGAGCACAGCAACTGGCGTTCGGAGCAGCACGCCTGGCGCGAGACGGTCGCCCTGCTGGACCAGTCGCACCACATGACGGACCTCTTCCTCGACGGTCCCGAAGCGCTCCGCCTCCTCAGCGAGCTCGGCGTCAACTCGTTCCGGTCCTTCCCGGTGGACAAGGCCAAGCAGTTCGTCGGTGTCAACCACGACGGCTACGTCATCGGCGACGCGATCCTCTTCCACTTGGCAGAAGACAGCTTCGATCTCGTCGGTCACCCGATGATCATCGACTGGGTGCAGTACAACCTCGAAACGGGCGACTACGACGCCACGGCCAGGCGCGACGGCAACTCGATCGTCCGCCCCGGGCCACCGGAGCTGTTCCGCTACGAGCTGCAGGGACCGGACGCCGGCGCACTGGTCGAGCGGCTGACCGGGGAAGCGCTGCCGGACGTCCGGTTCTTCAACATGACCACCTTCCGCATCGCCGGGCTGGACGTGCGCGCGCTGCGGCACGGCATGGCCGGCCAGCCCGGCTTCGAGCTCTTCGGTCCGTGGGAGCACGGAGAGCAGGTGCTTGACGCCATCCTGGTCGCCGGCGCCGACCTCGGCCTGGTGCGGGTGGGCGCGAAGGGGTACTCGACGGCCAACCTCGAGTCCGGCTGGGTCCCGGCCCCGCTGCCCGCCATCTGGGGCGAGGAGATGCGCGCGTACCGCGAGTGGCTCCCCGCGCCGTCGGCCGGTTCGCTGGGCGGAAGCTTCGCCTCCGGTGACATCGCCGACTACTACCTCACCCCCTACGAGCTGGGATACGGGCGCCACGTCGCGTTCGACCACGACTTCGTCGGGCGAGCGGCGCTCGAGCGGCAGGCCGAGCGCCCCGCCCGCACCAAAGTCACCCTGGTCTGGGACGACGACGACATCACCCGCGCCTTCGGAACCCTGTTCGGCCCCGGCGACAAGGCCAAGTACATCGACCTGCCCAAGGCCCGCTACGCCCTCTACCAGGCCGACACGGTGCTGGTCGGCGACACCGTCGTCGGGATGTCGCTGGACTGCGGGTACCTCGCCAACGAGGAGGCCTTCGTCTCCCTCGCGAGCATCGACGTCGCACACGCCGAGGTCGGGACCGAGGTGACGGTGCTGTGGGGCGAGGAGCCGAACACCACCAAGCCGCAGGTGGAGCCGCACGTGCAGGTGCCGGTCCGGGCCCGGGTGGCCCCGGCGCCGTTCGTGGACTTCGCCAGGACGGGTTACCGGGCCGACAGGGACAGCCGGGCGGTGTAGCAGGTGCGGGACCAGACATCCGTAAGACGAGGTGGAGAGACGACGATGAGTTCTACGGAACAGGCGGATCCGACAGCGGACCGGCCGACGATGAGGTCCTTCTTCGAGGGGCTGCGCTACGAGGTGCTGCCGTTCAAGGGTGTGGACGCGAAGGTGCTCGAGCACGTCCCGAAGGACGTCAAGCTCACCGTGACGGCATCGCCGGGCAAGGGCATCTGGCGCACGATCGACTTCGCGACCAACCTCGCCGGCGAGGGCTACGCCGTCGTCCCGCACCTGTCTTCGCGGATGATCAAGGACGAGGCCGAGCTGCGCGACATCATCGCCAAGGTCACCGAGGTCGGGATCACCGAGGTCTTCGTCGTCGGCGGTGACGCTCCGGAGCCGGCCGGCAAGTTCACCGGTTCGCCGCAGCTGATCCGCGCGCTCGAGGAGCTGGACCATCCGTTCACCGACGTCGGCATCACCGGCTACCCGGAGGGGCACGCCGACGTCTCCGACGACCGGCTCGACGCGGACATGCGTGAGAAGGCCAAGGTCGCCACGTACGTCGCCACGCAGATGTGCTTCGACCCCAAGGCGATCCTCACGTGGGCGCGGGGGCTCAAGTCCGGCGGGATGAACGCCCCGGTCTGGGTGGGCATCCCCGGCGAGGTGAGCCGCGAGAAGCTGCTACGAATCTCCGCCGGCATCGGCCTCGGCGCCTCCGCCCGGTTCCTCAAGAAGCAGCAGAGCATGTTCTGGCGCTTCCTCACACCCGGCGGCTACAGCCCCGACAAGATCATCAAGGGGCTGGCTCCGCAGGTCGGCGCCGCCGACCACAACATCGCCGGGCTCCACGTCTTCACCTTCAACGAGCTCGAGAAGACGGAGACGTGGCGCAAGCGCATGCTCGACAAGTACGCGGGCTAGACCGCCCTCGGAACGGGGCCACCAGCGCTCCGCAGATCAGGACCACCGACAAACGGCCACTGACGGCCACGAGAGGTAAGGAAGAGATGACCGCGAAGAATTTGCAGGACGTCCTCGACGCATCCGGCAACACCGTCGAGCTGCTGCGCAACTCGCAGATCGGCGCCTACATCTACCCGGTGGTCGCCGCCGAGTTCACGAACTGGCAGCGCGAGCAGAAGGCCTGGCGCGAGACCGCCGTGCTGTTCGACCAGTCGCACCACATGGTCAACCTGTTCATCAAGGGCCCCGACGCGCTGAAGCTCATCTCGGACACCGCGATCAACTCGGTCGAGAACTTCCCGGTGAACCTCGCCAAGCAGTACGTCCCGACCACGCCCGCGGGCAACGTCATCGGCGACGGGATCCTCTTCCACGAGGCGGAGGAGGAGTTCGTGTTCGTCGGCCGCGCACCGGCCGCGAACTGGCTCATGTTCCACGGCGAGACCGGCGGCTACAACGTCGACATCAAGAAGGACGACCGGTCCCCGTCGCGGCCGAACGGCAAGCTCGTCACCCGCGACTACTGGCGGTTCCAGATCCAGGGCCCGAACGCCTGGGACGTCATCGAGAAGGTCAACGGTGGGCCGGTGGACAAGCTCAAGTTCTTCCGCATGGGTGAGATGAACGTCGGTGGCCAGACGGTGCGGACCCTGCGCCACGGCATGGCCGGTGCGCCCGGTCTGGAGCTGTGGGGCCCGTACGACAGCTACGACAAGATCCGCGAGACGATCCTCGAGCAGGGCCAGGAGTTCGGCATCGAGCCGGTCGGCTCCCGCGCCTACTCCTCGAACACCCTCGAGTCGGGGTGGATCCCCTCGCCGCTTCCCGCCATCTACACCGGTGAGGAGATGCGTCCGTACCGCGAGTGGCTGGGCGCCGGCAGCTACGAGGCGACCAACGCCCTCGCCGGCAGCTACGTCTCGGACGACATCGAGGACTACTACACCAACCCGTGGGAGCTCGGCTACGGCTCCTTCGTCAAGTTCGACCACGACTTCATCGGCCGCGACGCCCTCGAGAAGGTCGACGCGGACGCCCAGCGCAAGAAGGTCACCTTCGCCTGGAACAAGGACGACCTGGCCGACATCATGACCTCGCTGCTGGACACCGAGGGGCCGGGCTACCAGTTCTTCAACCTGCCGAACGCGAACTACGGCTCGTCGAACTTCGACGAGGTCAAGGACGCCGCCGGCAAGCTGGTGGGCCTGTCGATGTTCACCGGCTACAGCGCCAACGAGCGCCGCGGCCTCTCCCTCGGCACGGTCGACCCCGACGTCGAGGTCGGCACCGAGCTCACCCTGACCTGGGGCGAGCCGAACGGCGGGTCGGAGAAGACCACGGTCCAGCCGCACAAGCAGAAGGAAGTCCGGGTCGTCGTCAGTCCGGTCCCGTACGCGGTGACGGCACGCACCGAGTACCGCGAGGGTGGCGGCTGGCGCTCCCAGGCGGCCAGCTGACGCCTCCGGCGCGCGGCCCGATCAGCGAGGGCTACTCCTGACGCCGAAGGCCACTGTTGCAGCAGTGGCCCCGGGGTGTCGGGAGTAGCCCTCGCTCGGGCCTACGTCAGGTGGTCGTAGTCGCCGCGGACCCAGGCAGCGTGGCGGTCGGCCGAGCGGCGCACGGCGGCTCGGGCGTCCGTGGGGACGACGTTGGCGAAGTTGCCGTAGATGCGGTCGAACGCGTACCGCTCGACGTGCTCCGCGATCCGTTCCACCACGGCCGCGGACAGCGGGATCCGGTTCGGGTAGCTGCGCATGAAGCTCACCGTGGCCCTGTCCGGGTTCGGGAAGATCGTGTCGCTGGCCAGCAGCACGCCGCGCCCCTGCGCGCCGGCCGCCCAGTGCACCACCGCGCTGCCCGGGAAGTGCCCACCCGGCTGGCTGAGGGTCACCCCGGGCACCGGCTCGAGCGTGCCGGTCCAGGGCTTGATCACCGGGTCCTGCCGAGCCACCCACTCCAGGTCCTGCTCCGCCACCAGCACCGGTGGCCCGCCGAGCGCCCGGCTCCACTCCACCTGCACGCCGAACATGTGCGGGTGGCTCGCCGCGATCGCCACCACCTCACCCAGCTCTCGAACGGCGCCGACGGCTTGGTCGTCGAGGTAGCCGATCGGGTCCCAGAGCACGTTGCCCGACGGCGTGCGCACGAGCTTGCTCAGCTGTCCGATGCCCAGCCCCGGCTCGCTCCGGACACCGAAGAGATCCGGCTCGAGCTCGACGACCTCCACGCGCGCGCCGTCGGCCTGCTGCTCCTCGAGGGTGGTCCACTGCTGCCCCTCGGCCGGCAGGTACTGGCGGTCGTCGGCGCAGATCGCGCACACGTCCGGGCGCCCCTCGTGCTCGACCGCGCAGGTCGAGCAGATCCACAGGTCCGTCATCGTCCGTCCTCCGTCGTGGCGTCGAGGCCGATCGAGCCCTGCACGTTCGTGACCGTCTCACCGGCCACCCAGATCCCGCCATCGACCTGGAGGAATCGGCGCGTGCCCACGGGGTCACGGTACCGACCCGGTGGCTCGAGCGGTTCCGTGCGGCACCAGAGCTGCGAGGGCTACTCCAAACGCCGCGGGCTACAGGTACAACTGTCGCCCTGGGTGTTTTGGAGTAGCCCTCGCTCACGTGGAGTCCAACGCGGCGCGCGCGTGCCGTTCCGCCTACAGCGACAGGTGCGTGGGCCGGCCGGCGAGGATCGTGGCGGCCACCGGCATGTCCCGCAGCCGCGCCGCGACGGCGGCCGTGTCCGCCGGGTCCGCCGGGTATGCCCTGAACGCCGGGGCACCGGCGAACGGGTCGGCATCGAGCAGGACGACGTCGCCGCGTGAGCCGACCCCCAAGGTGCCCTGGCCGTCGGTCGAGGCGGCGAGCGCCTCGGCGGCCGTGAGCTGCTGCTCCGGGTGCCACGGCGCGCGGTCGTCACCGCTGCGGTGCACGGCCGCCGCCATCGTGAGCCACGGGTGCAGCCGCGCGACCGGCGCGTCGGAGCCGAAGACGACCCGGACGCCGGCGTCGAGCAGCGTGCGCAGCGGGAACGACTCGGCGGCGCGTCCGGGCCAGCACTCCTCGGTGAGGTCGCGGTCGTCGAGGAGGTGTGCCGGCTGGACGCTCGCCCGCACCCCGAGCGCCGCCATCCGCTCCGGCTGGCCCGCGGCGAGGAGCTGGGCGTGCTCGATCGAACCGCGCGCCCCGGCGGCACCCACGGCGTCGAGCGCGATCCCGGCGGCGGCGTCGCCGATCGCGTGGACGGCGACCTCGAGCCCGCCGGCGTGGGCCTTGCGCACCAGGCCGGCGAGCTCGTTCGGCGCGACGTTCTGCACGCCGTGCAGATGCGCCGGATCCAGCGGCTCCGGGTACGCCGTCGAGGTGTGGGCGGTGGCGGTGTTGAGCGAGCCGTCGGAGATGGTCTTCAGCGGCCCCATGCGCAGCAGGCCGCGCCCGCCGGCCAGCGGGTCGCCGGTACGCAGGCCGGCGGCGAGCACGGCGTCCAGGTCGTCCGGATAGGCCGCGGTCCGCACGCGCAGCAGGTCGATCCCGTCAGCGACCCGGCCGGGCCAGTCGGTCCGGTTGTCCGCCCACTCCATCTCGGTGATCCCGACGACGCCGCGCGCGGCCGCCGTCGTCTGCGCCTTGCGGTAGCCGGCCGTCGGCCGGATCCCGGGCACCTCGGCCAGCCGCGCGAGGGCCTCGAACCACGGGCCCTCCCTGACCAGTCCGTCGTCGTCCTCGGGCAGCGGCAGGCCCAGCAGCTCACGGGCAAGCGTGGACAGCCAGCCGCTGTGCACGTCGTTCGACGCGAGGACCACCGCCCGGCCGGCGGCCACCTCGTCCAGCGCCGTGAGCGTCGGTTCGTCGGGCCACGCGGCGTGGAAGAACCCGAACCCGACGGCCGGCACCCGGGGCTCCGGCGAGTCGGGGCCGGCGAGGTAGGCGCGCAGCATCGCCAGCGCATCCGCGGCCGAGCGGGCCGACGTCAGGTCCAGCCGGTCAAAGGTCTGCGCCGCCTGTGTGAAGTGGACGTGGTGGTCCCACAGGCCGGGGATCGCCCAGCGGCCGGCCGCATCGAGCTCGTCCTCGCCCGGCCGGCGATCCAGTCGCGGTGCGACGGCGATGACGGCGCCGTCGGTGATCCGCAGATCCACCGGATCGGCCGAAATCTCGGTCGACGCCCCCGCAGCGGGCCCGGAGCCACCCAACGGGACCAGGCGGGCACGCCGCAGCAACAACGAGCCGGTGAGCGGCTCGGGGACCCGCCTGGGCACGGCTCAGAGGTAGCGGGTCGGGTCGAAGGCCTCGAGCGGGATGATCCGCACGCGAGGCAGCACCGAGGTGAAGGCGGCCAGGTCGTCCTCGAGGTCGTAGACCCGCAGGCCGCGCTCGGTCAGCGCGGCCATGTCGGCGTTGAGGAACTCCCGGAAGCAGAGCACGCCGACCTTGTGGCCGGCCGTGAGAAGTCCCTCCACCTGGGTGATGTAGTCGCCGTCGTGCGAGGCGAGGAGCACGTCGCCGTCGCCCTTGTCGAGGATCGCCTGCATCGTGCGCTGGATGCCGATGTCCACGACCTTCTCGTGGGCCGTGCCCGCCAGCGGGATGGGGTTGAAGTCCATGGCCAGCAGCGCCTGCACGAAGCTCATCGGCATCTGGCCGCTCGTGGCGTTGAGGAAGAACAGCCCGCGGGCGTCGGCGTCCCAGACGTCGGCGGCGAAGTGCCGCACGCGGTCCCACCGTGGGCGCTCCTCCGGCGCAGGGCGGCGGCCGAGGACGCTCATTCCGAGAGTGGCATCGATGTTCTCGCCGTCGACGAGGAGGTATGTGCTGGGAGCGTCTGGCATGCGGGCAGCCTACTCAGCCGTGGCCGGACAAGGTGACGCCGGGGGCGGCGCTCGTCGTAGGCTTCCTGGGTGCGAGACAGGGGGAGAGCGACACTCTTGGCTGGTGGTGTCGGCGGCGCGAAGCTTGCGGAAGGCCTGACCGGCGCGCTCGACGCGCCCGAAGACCTCACCGTCGTGGTCAACACCGGCGACGACGCCGTCGTCCACGGCCTGTGCGTCAGCCCGGACCTCGACACCGTGATGTACACCCTCGCCGGGATGAGCAACACAGACACCGGCTGGGGCGTCGCCGACGACACCTTCACCACCCTGGAGGCGATGGCGCGGCTCGGCGCGGACACCTGGTTCCAGCTCGGCGATCGCGACCTGGCCACCAACATCGTGCGCAGCGCCCGGCTCCGCGACGGCGTGCCCCTCTCCCAGGTCACGGCGGACCTGTGCCGGGCGCTCGGCATCGGGGCGCGGCTGCTGCCGATGACCGATCAGCGGGTGGCGACGATTCTCGAGACCCCGTCCGGGCCGCTGGAGTTCCAGGAGTACTTCGTCGCCCGCCGTCACCAAGATCCGGTCCTCGGGGTGACCTTCGAGGGCGTCGAGCACGCCCACCCGGCTCCCGGTGTGCTCGAGGCGCTCGAGGCCGACGTCGTCGTGGTGGCGCCGTCGAATCCGTTCGTGTCGCTCGGACCCATCCTCGCCGTCCCGGGTGTGCGGGACGCCCTGGCGGCGACGTCGGCGCGGCGGGTCGCGGTCAGCCCGATCGTCGGCGGCCGGGCGCTCAAGGGCCCCGCGGCCGCGATGCTGCAGTCGATGGGGCACGAGACCTCCGCACTCGGTGTGGCCCGGCTCTGGAGCGGGCTGGTCGACGAGCTCGTCATCGACGATTCCGACGCCGCACTGGCCCCGGCGATCGAGGAGCTCGGCATCTCCGCGGTCGTCACCGGAACCGTCATGGGTGGTCGCGCGGACCGCGAGCGCCTCGCCCACCAGCTGCTGGTCCGATGACGGACTCCCGAGCCCGGACGACGGCGGACGGCCCCTCCGGCCGTGTGATCGCCGTCGTCCCGTTGCGCGGTGGCGGGAACGGCAAGAGCCGGCTCGCCGAGGACCTCGACCCCGAGGAGCGCGACCGCCTGGTCGCCGTGCTCGCCCGGCACGTCGTGCGGACGCTGCTGCTGGTCGTGGACCGCGTCGTGGTCGTGACCGGGGACGTGGCCTACGCGTCGAAGGCCGTCGGGCGGGACACCCGCGTCGACGTCTTCGAGCAGGTCAGGGCCGGTCTGAACGGCGCCGTCGCGGACGGGCACGAGTTCGCGCTCGCCGGTGCCGCCAAACGGGTCGTCGTCGTGCACGCGGACCTGCCCGTCCTCGCGCCCGGCGACGTGCGCGACCTCGTCCGGGCCCCCGGACCGGTCGTCATCGCGCCGGACCGCGCGGAGGAGGGGACCAACGCCCTCGTCCTGCACCGCTCGGTCGGCGACTGGGAGTTCCGGTTCGGTCCCGGCAGCTACGCCGCGCACACCGCCGAGGCGGACCGCCTGGGCGTCGAGCCGCACGTGCTTCGCGGGCCGGGGACCGGCGTCGACCTCGACACGCCGGCGGACTGGGCGGAGCTGCCCGAGAACGTCCGCGAGTCCCTGCGCAAGAAGCTGCGCTCGGCCTGATCACCACCGCCCCCGGTGGACCACCTCGGCAGGCGGGCGCCGTGGACGCCGGGCCGGAGACCCGCCGCCCGAGGCGTCGGCCGCTGGGTGACCGACCGTGATGGCGCCGACCGGTTCATGGTCGGCCGGGACGCCGAAGGCGGCGCGCAGCGCGTCCACGCGCGCCACCGGGATGCCGAAGAAGCATGCCCCGAGGCCTTCGTCGACGGCGGTCTGCAGCACGAGCAGGGACGCCATCCCGGCGTCGACGTGCCAGTACGGCACCGCCCACGGCAGCTCTGCGGCGGGGTGCTCGCCCGCGGGGGCGTCGTCGAGCCGTCGGGCCTTGTCCGGCTCGGCGTAGCGGCGCCGGTAGGCGTCCTCGCACGCGAGCGGCACGATCAGCACGGGTGCGGCCCGCATCCCGCGCAGCCAACGGTCCGGGGCGGCGGCCCGCTCGGGCGGGGTCGTCGCCGCCCAGAACCGAGCGACGTCCTGCGTGGTGTCCAGCACCAGGAACGCCCAGCCCTGGCTGAAGCCGGCGCTCGGGGCGCGGACGGCGTTGTCGAGCATGCGCGTCACCGCGGCTGGGTCGACCGGTTCGGTCGAGTACCGGCGCACCATGCGGCGTCGCCGTACGACGTCCTGGAAGTCCATGGGTCGATCATCTCGCGCCGTCCGTCTCTCGCCGTCGGGCGGCCTTACCCGGCCTCGTCGTCGACGGGCGTGGGCGGACGGTACGACGCGGCGGCGGCCAACCTCGACACGTTCACCGAGAGTGGGTCGCGGTGCATCCGGGGGATCGAGCGCTAGCCGTGCTGAGCTTGCTGCGGTTGACGAAACGGGGAGGACCCGGCGTGCGGATCCTCCCCGTTCACGCGGACAGCTGACTGCCGCGAGACGTCACGTGCGCGAGATGGACGCTCAGTACGTCGTGCGGTCCTCCTCGGGCGCGGCCGAGCCGGTCGCCTGCTCCTCGCCCGCGCCGATCTGGCCGGTCGGCGAGCCGGCCTGCAGGGCGGCGAGGCGAGCCTCGACCTCCGCGTTGCGACCGTAGTCCTCGAGCTCGGCGAACTGCGACTCCAGGCTGGTGTCCTGCAGCTCCGCGTGGCCGGCCACGCGCGCCTCCTCGCGACGGACCTGCTCCTCGTAGCGGGAGATCTCGCTCGTGGGATCCATGACGTTGATCGAGGAGATCGCCCCCTGGACCGTGGCCTGGGCCTCGGCGGTCTTCGCGCGGGCCACGAGCTGGTCGCGCTTGGACTTCAGGTCCTCGAGCTTGGACCGCATCTGGACCAGCCCGTTCTTGAGCTTCTCGACCACCTCGTTCTGGGAGTCGATCATCGGCTCGACTTCCTTGGCCTCGTTCTCGGCGGTGATCTGCTTGCCGATGGCGATCTTGGCGAGGTTCTCGAAACGGGCGGCCTCATCCGGGTCGCTGCTGCGCAGCTCGCTGGCCTTGTTGGACGCGGCGAGCGCCTTCTGTCCCCAGTCGCGCGCCTCGGCCAGGTCGGCCGCGTGGTCCTGCTCCGCGAGACGCAGGTTGCCGATCGTCACGGCGACGGCGTCCTCGGCCTCGGCGATGGAGGACGTGTAGTCGCGGACCAGCTGGTCGAGCATCTTCTGCGGGTCCTCGGCGCGGTCGAGGATCGCGTTGAGGTTCGCCCGGGTGAGCTGGGCGACACGGCCCAGAATGCTCTGCTTCTCTGCCATGGTGCTTGTCCTTCTCGGTCGGGGCCTTGAACGGTTTCTCAAGTCTGTCGGGTCTGAGTCTGCCGGGTGTGAGCCTGTCGGGGCTGCTGCGTCAGAAGCCGCCACCGCCTCCGCCGAAGCCGCCGCCTCCGCCGAAGCCGCCTCCGCCGCCGCCGAAGCCACCTCCGCCGCCGCCGCCCCAGCCGCCGCCGAAGCCGCCACCGCCTCCGCCGATCCCGCCGAGCAGGATGCCGCCGAGGACGAGGGAGCCGACGTCGAGGCCGCCTCGGCGTCCGCCGCCGAACCCGCCGCCGAAGCCTCCACCGCCCCAGCTGTCCGCGTCCCGCTGGGCGAGGTTCTGGGCCTCGTTGAGCAGCTGCTCGGCACGGGCGACGCAGTGCATGGCGCCGATCGGATCGTCGTCGGCCAGCCGGTGCGCCTCGGCCGCGTTGCGCTCGGCCTCCGACAGTCGGGTGCGGGCCTCGGGCCCGATGGTGCCGCGGTGGGTGGAGATGTATCGCGACAGGCTCTGGATCCGGGCGTCGAGCCGACCCAGCCGGTCATCGACCAGCGCACTGGCACGACGGCGATTTTCGTCCTCGCTCCGCGCCGGTACCAACGCCTCGTCGATGGCCGTCTCGGCGGACTCCAGGCGTGACAGCGCGGCCAGCGGGTCGCCGCCCATGCGGGCCTCGTGGCCCTGCGCGATGGCGGCCTCCGCCTCCTTGCGGTGGGCGGTGACCTCGAGGTCGTCGGGTGCCAGCCGGTGGGCGTCCTGCACGTCCGAGGTGATCGAGGCGAGTGCGGTGTCGAGGCGCTTGGCCGCGTCGCCGAGCAGCTCACCGGCCCCGTGCACGTCCTCGAGCAGCTCGGCGGCCTGGCCGATCGCCTCCTCGGCGATCCGTACGTGCGTCACGGCCGTCTGCCGGTCGCCGTCCGCGATCTTCTCCCGGCCGGTCCTGACCGACTCGTGCGCGGAGACCAGCAGGTCCTTGGCCTGGTCGGGGTTCTGCGACACCGAGGCCAGCGCGGTGGCCGGGTAGCGCGTGGCCAGCTGGGCCAGCTGAGCGCGGGCGCTCTCGATGCGCCGCTCCACCTCGGTGGCGCGCTGCTCCATCTCATCGAGTGCCTGCGGGGCCCGGGCCTGGAGGTCACGCAGCTCGGCGAAGTGCTGCGCCTGGGAGGACAGCGTGTTGTCGATCTCGTCGGTGAGCTCGAGGATCTCGGCGTACATCTGTCGCTGCTGCGGCTCGGTCTCGGGGATGTGGTCGTCCAGCCGCTGGCGGATGCTGAACGCTTGTCTCGCGCTGGCCTTGGCCTCTTCCAATGCCTTGGTGAACGGGTCGGTGGCCTGCAGCCCGAACTGCGCCTTGGCGAACCCGAGCTCCTCCTCGGAGCTGCGGACGGCATCGTCGGCGGCGAGCAGGGCGGCACCGGCGCGGGTGGCGAGCTGCTCGGTGGGCAGCCGCAGCGGGTGGTCCGGCGGCAGCTTCTTCGTCTCACGAGCCTGCTTCTGCTCCTCCGACTCGCCGCGGCGGCGATGGCGCACGACCAGGGCGATGCCGCCGATGACGGCGGCGATCACCACGAGCACGAGGAGGAAGGTCAGCATGCCGGACCCTCCGCCGCCGTCTCCGCCCGCGGCCCCGCCGGCGGAGCCGCCGCCGGCCAGCTCGCCTACGCCCTCGGCGAAGGCGATGGCCGCTCCGGACCAGTCCTCGTTGCTGAGGTGGGGCACGACCTCGGCCTCGGCCATCTGTTGGAGGTCCGCCTCACTGATCGCCGAGGAGCTGTGGAGCGCGTAGCCCCAGGTGCGCTCGTCCACGGCGACCGTCAGCACCGGGTTGTACTGGCCGAGGCTGGACATCTCCGCCGTCTGCTCCGACCACTGCTCGTCGCTCATGCCACCGAAGTCGGAGACGAAGGCGACGTAGACGATCTGGCCCGACTCCTGCTCGACCGTGGCGAAGGTCTGCTGGATCTCCTCGACCTCGCCGGCCTCGAGCACGCCGGCGCTGTCGGTCACCTGCTCGGTGAGGTTCATCGGGTCCTCGGCGGCCGCGGGCGCTGCCAACGCGACCACCGGCCCGACGGCCAGAGCGGCGGCGGCCAACGACATCGATGCGACACGGAGTTTCACACCGTGATCCTTCCTTGGCAGGTACCGACGGCGCAATGAGGACGCCCGCCCTTCGCTCCTGGAGGAGGGTAGGAACTTCGCGTGGTCCCCAGCCGTTAGACCCGGCGTTGCTCGCTCGGGATGAGCGACATCGCTCAGGCCGCGGCGAGGTCCTCGCCGTCGAGAATCGTGTACGCGTACCCCTGCTCGGCGAGGAACCGCTGCCGATGGGCGGCGAAGTCCTGGTCCACGGTGTCCCGCGCGACGACGGCGTAGAAGTGCGCCGTGCGCCCGTCCGCCTTGGGACGCATCAGCCGCCCGAGACGCTGCGCCTCCTCCTGCCGGGACCCGAAGGAGCCGGAGACCTGCACGGCCAGCGACGCCTCCGGCAGGTCGATGGAGAAGTTCGCGACCTTGGAGACCACCAGCACCGGGATCTCCCCGGTCCGGAACTCGTCGAACAGCCGCTGGCGCATCGCGACCGTCGTCTGGCCGGTGATCAGCGGCGCGTCGAGGGCCTCGGCGAGCTCGTCGAGCTGGTCGAGGTACTGGCCGATCACCAGCGTCTGGTCACCCGGGTGCCTCGCGAGGATCTGCTTGACCGCGCCGATCTTGCCGGGGGCCGACGCCGCGAGCCGGTACCGCTCCTCCGGCTCCGCCGTCGCGTAGGTGAGGCGGTCGGACTCGGGCAGCGTCAGCCGGACCTCGATGCACTCGGCGGGCGCGATGTATCCCTGGGCCTCGATGTCCCGCCACGGGGCGTCGTAGCGCTTGGGCCCGATGAGGGAGAAGACCTCGTCCTCACGGCCGTCCTCGCGAACGAGGGTGGCGGTCAGGCCCAGGCGGCGCCGCGCCTGCATGTCCGCCGTCATCCGGAAGATCGGCGCGGGAAGCAGGTGCACCTCGTCGTAGACGATGAGGCCCCAGTCGTTCGCGTCGAGCAGCTCCAGGTGCGCGTACGCGCCCTTCCGCCTGGTCGTGAGCACCTGGTAGGTCGCGATGGTGACGGGCCGGACGTCCTTGCGGGATCCGGAGTACTCGCCGATCTCGTCATCGGTCAGGGACGTGCGCTGGATGAGCTCCTCGCGCCACTGCCGCGCGGCGACCGTGTTGGTCACCAGGATCAGCGTGGTGGTCGACGAGCGTGCCATCGCGCCGGCACCCACCAGCGTCTTGCCCGCCCCGCACGGCAGGACGACGACGCCGGAGCCGCCGTGCCAGAAGGTGTCCACCGCCTCCTCCTGGTAGGGCCGCAGGTGCCAGTCACCCTGGTCGAGCGTGATCTCGTGCGCCTCGCCGTCGACGTAGCCGGCGAGGTCCTCGGCGGGCCAGCCGAGCTTGACCAGGGCCTGCTTGAGCCGTCCCCGCTCGGACGGATGGACGACGACGTCCTCGTCGTCGATCCGGTCGCCGAGCATGCCCTTGGTCCGCTTGGACCGGAGCACCTCCTCGAGCACCGGCTTGTCCAGGGCGTGCATCACCAGGCCGTGGGTGGGGTGCTTGACCAGCTGCACGCGCCCGTACCGGTCCATCGTCTCGGCGACGTCGACCAGCAGCGTGTGCGGGACCGGGTAGCGGGAGAAGCGGACGAGCGCGTCGACCACCTGCTCGGCGTCGTGGCCCGCCGCACGGGCGTTCCACAGACCGAGCGGCGTGAGCCGGTAGGTGTGCACGTGCTCGGGAGCGCGCTCGAGCTCGGCGAACGGTGCGATGGCGCGCCGAGCCTCTTTGGCGTCGTCGTGGTCGACCTCGAGGAGCAGGGACTTGTCGGACTGGACGATCAGGGGGCCGTCAGGCATCCGGCCATTGTCACCCGGTGGCGGGTGGCCGTGCGAGGTGTCCGCCCGTGTTCCCGCTCACGGACGTGCTCACTGTCGGGCCCGCACCTCGATCCGGTCGCCGGAGACGCGCACGTCGTACGGGATCTGCGCCGCCGTCGCCGGGCCGCGGGCGACCGAGCCGTCGCTCAGCCGGAACATGCTGCCGTGCCAGGGGCAGACGACGCACTCGTCGTCGCCGCCGACGACCTGACCCTCCTCGAGCGGTCCGCCGAGGTGGCTGCAGACCGCGCCGAGGGCATACACCTCGGCGTCCTTGCGCACGAGCATCACGGGCTGGCCGGAGACCTCCACGCGTACCGGGCCCGCGGCGAGGTCGGAGACCGCGGCCGCGTCGGTCCAGTCCTTCGGGCGAGGCGCGCGGTCCGCGTTCCGGTTCACCCCGACGCCCTGGCTGTACGCGAGATGCCCGCCCAGGTACCCACCGACGCTCAGTCCGGTCAGCCCCAGCAGGCTGAACATCTTCCCGGCTCCGTGCCGCCCCTGCCGCCGGGCGAGCCAGCTCGCCGTGAACAGCACGGAGGCGACGGCGTTCGACCCGGCGTGCACCACCGCCACCCGCTTGGGGCGCATGTTCTTGCCCAGGGAGGAGAAGTCCGCGAGCCCGGCGGCCACCGTCGGAGGCGTCGCCACCAGGGCGACGCCGACCAGGCGCCGGGCGGCTGCACGGTCCCGCTCGCCGCCCATGAGGTCGAGCACGGTGGCGGCGACGTTGAACCCGATCGGCACAGCGATGAGCATCGGATGCAGCGCGTGCCCGAGCTGCTTGCCGTGCAGCGCGTCCTTGACCTCGCCGGGCGGCAGTACCTTGTTCACCGCGTCGTTCATGGTGTTGACCACGCGGTCCAGGCCCTTGACCTGCTCGAGCTTGCGGATCGTCTGCGCCAACATCGGAGCCTCCGTACTCTCGGGTCGCCACCCTTTCGGGTCGCCGCCGAGCGTAGTGACGAACCGCACGGTCCGCCTTTCGAGAGGTCGGCCGTGGGATCGGTCGCCTCGGGGCCCGTCGTGGTGCCCCTCGAGAGAACCGGCCAAGGGCCCTGATCGGATGTCGGCGCTCGTCCGTACCATCGGCGCGATGAACGAGACACACGAGGAGATCGAAGCCCTCGACCGGCTGATGGCGGCGTCCCACAGCAGGAGCACGCCCCACCTGCGGGAGATCGTCAGCGGCGACAAGCGGCTGTCCGCGGAGCAGGTCGTCGACCTGATGACGGGGATGAAGGTGCTCAGCCTGGCGACGGTGACCGCCGGGGGTGAGCCACGGATCAGCGCCGTCGACGGGCACTTCCTGCACGGCTCGTGGACCTTCGGCACCGACGGGCGGGCCGCGAAGGCGCGCCACATCGCCGCCCGACCCGCGGTGAGCGTCGCCCACGTCGACGGCGAGCGCGTCGGCGTCTTCGCGCACGGTCACGCCCGGCAGCTCCAGCCGGAGCATGACGACTACGCCGAGACGATCGAGCACTGGACGGCGCACTACGGCAGCGACCCGACGACGTGGGGAGCCGACGTCCGCCTCTACCGTCTCGAGCCGACGTGGCTCGTGGCGTACGGCGACGTGACCTGACCGGTTCGTGCGAACCTGAGCGGGCGCGAGGCCGCGAAGGATGGGAGCGACATGACCAGGCACGTCTCCGACCGCTCCGCCGTCCCCGCGTTCGAGGTCATGCGGATCCTCGACCGCATCGCCGAGCTGCGGGCGGCCGGACGCGACGTCGTGTCCCTGTGCGCCGGCGAGCCGTCCGGTGGCGCCCCCGCCGCCGTGCACGCCCGCGCCGAGCAGATCCATGCCGCCCGGGCCGACCTCGGGTACACCTCGGCGCTCGGGGTCCGCCCACTGCGCGAGGCCGTCGCCGGGCACTACGGCCGCTGGTACGGCCTCGACGTCGACCCCGCCCAGGTCGCGATCACCACCGGGTCCTCGGGTGCCTTCGTGCTGTCCTTCCTCGCAGCGTTCGACGCCGGCGACCGGGTGGCCCTGGCACGCCCTGGCTACCCCGCCTACCGGAACATCCTCCGCGCTCTCGGGTGCGAGGTGGTCGAGGTCGACTGCGGTCCCGCCGAGCGGTTCCAGCCCACGCCCGCGGCGCTCGATGCGGTCGTCACCGAGTCCGGTCCGCTCGCCGGCCTGGTGCTCGCCTCACCGGCGAACCCCACCGGCACGATGGTCAGCCGCGAGGAGCTCGCCGCGCTGGCCGCCTGGTGCGCCGACCATGGCGTCCGGCTCGTCAGCGACGAGATCTACCACGGCATCACCTATCCGCGAGACCCGGCGGCGCCCGGCGCCAAGGGGATCTGCGCCTGGGAGGTCGACGCGCCGGTCCGCTCCGCCGTCGTGGTCTCGTCGTTCTCGAAGTACTGGGGCATGACCGGGTGGCGGCTCGGCTGGGCGCTCACGCCGCCGGACCTGGTCGGTGCGGTCGACGCGCTCGCGGGCAACGTGGCCCTCTGCCCGCCGACGCCGGCCCAGCTGGCCGCCGTCGAGGCGTTCACCGAGTCCTCGTACACCGAGGCCGACGCCCGGGTCGCCGAGTTCGCGGCCACCCGGGCGCTCCTGCTCGACCGTCTCGACCGTCTCGGGTGGGGCACGGTCGCGCCCGCCGACGGGGCCTTCTACCTGTACGCCGACCTCGGCGAGCAGCTCGCCCCGTACCCGGACGCGACCGCGTGGTGCGAGGCACTGCTGGAACGGGAGGGCGTCGCCGTCGTCCCGGGCGCCGACTTCGACGCAGCGAACGGCGGCTCGTACGTCCGGCTCTCGCTCGCCGCCGGGCCGGAAGCGGTGACCGAGGCGGTCGAGCGGATTCTGCGGTTCCAGGAGACGGGCTGACGTTTCCCGGTCGCACAGCGGAGCAACCTTCCCGGTCCCAGCTCCGACAGGTGGCAAGGTCCGGGCCCCGCGGCATCGGCACCGCGCAGGGATGTCACAGCCACGGACGCCACCTCGTCTCCGGGGTATGAGTACATCGACGAACACATCAGCAAGCACCAGGATG
Source organism: Georgenia halophila (assembly GCF_039541595.1). Classification (NCBI taxonomy): domain Bacteria; kingdom Bacillati; phylum Actinomycetota; class Actinomycetes; order Allobogoriellales; family Allobogoriellaceae; genus Georgenia; species Georgenia halophila. The sequence continues at coordinate 92,202 of NZ_BAABGN010000001.1, forward strand.
CGCGTCCTCGTCGTCGGAGCCGGGTTCGCCGGCGGCATGGCCGCCGTCCGGCTGGCGGGACGCTCCAGGGGACGCGTCGACGTCACCGTGGTGAACCCACGGCCGACGCTCGTGCACCGGCTCCGCCTGCATCAGGTCGCCGTCGGGCATCCCGTCGCCGCCCCGAGCCTGCGCGACACGCTCGGCCCGGACATCACGTTCGTGGAGGGGCACGTCACGGCGCTCGACCCCGACGCCGGACGGGCGACGGTCACCGGACCGGACGGCGTGCGCCGCCTCGCGTTCGACCGGGTCGTCCTCGCCACGGGCAGCACCACCGAACCGGTGCCGGTCCCGGGTGGTGAGGACGTCCACGGCGTCGGGGACCTGGCAGCCGCCCGTCGGTTGCGCACCGCGTTCGCGGCGCTGCCAGCGGGGGCCCAGGTCGCCGTCGTCGGCGGCGGGTTCACCGGCCTGGAGACGGTCACCGAGCTGGCCGAGCACCGCTCGGACGTGCGGGTGCGGCTGGTCACCTCCGGCGAGGTCGGCGGATGGTTCACCCCGCCGGCGGCCGAGCACGTGCGCCGAACCCTGGGGCGCCTCGGCGTGGAGGCGGTCGGCGACGCCCGGGTACACGCCGTCGAGCCGGACCGGCTGCTGCTGGGCGACGGCGGCCACGTGCCCTCGGACCTCACCGTGTGGTGCGGCGGATTCGCGGCGCCGCCGCTGGCACGCGAGTCCGGGCTCGCCGTCGACCGGCAGGGCGCGGTGCTCACCGACGCCGCGCTGCAGTCGGTGTCCCACCCGCAGGTGCTCGCCGTGGGCGACGCCGGGCACGCCCCCGGTCCGCGTGGCGAGCGGTACAGCATGTCCTGCCAGTTCGGGTTCCCGTCGGGCGCCCACGCGGCCGACGTGCTCCGGGACGAGGCGCTCGGGATCGTGCCCGACGGCGGCCCCGCGGCCCTCGACCTCGGGTTCCAGGGACGCTGCGTCAGCCTGGGTCGACGCGACGGGGTGCTACAGCTGACGACCCGCGAGGATGTGGCGTCCGGGAGGGCGTGGACCGGACGGGGCGTCAGCGTGTTCAAGGAGCTCGTGCTCCGTGGAGTCGGGCGCACGGTCGGCGTCTCGCGGCGTATGCCCGGGGCCGTCCGATGGCCCGGAGCGGGCCGGGACGGGACCGGCCGGGAGGCGAGCCGGGACACCGAGACGGTGGCAGGCTGAGGCAGGTGACCCGCACCGAGGAGTTCACCGAGCTGCGACCGATGCTGTTCGCGATCGCCTACCGGATCCTGGGCAGCGTCAGCGAGGCTGAGGACGCGGTGCAGGAGACCTGGCTGCGGTACGTCTCGACCGACACCGTTCCCGAGAGCGTCAGGTCCTTCCTCGCGGCAGTGGTCACCCGGATCTCGATCGACGTGCTCCGCTCGGCGCGTGTCCGGCGGGAGCAGTACACCGGCGAGTGGTTTCCCGAGCCGCTGCTGGACGATCCGTACCAGGACCCGGAACGGTCGGCGGAGCTCGCCGACTCGGTGTCCATGGCCGCGCTGCTCCTGCTGGAGCGTCTCAGCCCGTTGGAGCGGGCGGTGTTCGTGCTGCGCGAGGTGTTCGGGTTCGGCTTCGCGGAGATCGCGGCAGCGGTAGACCGCTCGGAAAGCGCGTGCCGGCAGCTCGCGATGCGCGGCCGGCGGCACATGGAAACGGGAAGGCCGCGGTTCGAGGCCGACCGCCGCGAGCGCGAGGAGCTCGCCGCCCGGTTCGTCGACGCCTTCCGGGACGGCGACGTCGACGGTCTGCGCGAGCTGCTGGCAGCCGACGTCCAGGTGATCGGAGACGGTGGCGGCAAGGCTCCGGCGTTCGCCCGGCCGGTGGCCGGGGCGGAGAAGGTCGCCCGGGTCTTCGCGGCCTTCACCCCGATGCTGGCGGGCGCCGGGCTGATCCTCGAGCCGCACGAGGTGAATCACCAGCCGGGAGTGGTCCTGCGCGGGCCGGACGGCAAGCTTCTCGCGATCATGGCGCTCGACGTCCTCGACGGGCGGATCCAGACGGTGCGCTCGGTCATCAACCCCGACAAGCTCGGGCACCTGGGTCCGGTGGCGGACGCCTGGGCGCTCCAGCGAGAAGCGCTCGAGGCGCGACGGCGCCAGGCGGGTGCGAGCTGACCGGGCCGCCTCCGCTCTTCAGCCGTCGAGCGCCTCTCTGAGCCGTCCGGCGTAGGCCTCGGCCTCGGCGTCGTCGGCGTACTTGGTGCGGGGCCAGAAGAAACCACGCAGCCCGTCGCCCCTGGTCCGCGGCACCACGTGGGTGTGCAGGTGTGCGACCGACTGGCTGACCACGTTGTTCACCGCCACGAACGAGCCCTGCGCACCGAGGCCGTCGACCATGGCCGTCGCCAGGCGCTGAACCGCGGACAGATACGGCCCGAGCAGCTCGGCCGGCAGGTCCGGCAGGGTCACGACGTGGCGACGGGGCACGAGCAGCACGTGGCCCTTGAAGACCGGACGCGTGTCGAGGAAGCCGACGGTGTCCCGGGTCTCGAGCACCGTGTGCGCCTTCGCGCCGTCGACGATCGCGCAGAAGGCGCAGGGCTTCTCGCTCACCCGAGCACCCTGGGGTCGTCGGGCACGTCGACGGCGTAGTGGCGCAGCAGCTCGAGGGGGACCACGTCGAGGGCCCGCTCGTGCGTGCACTCCAGGACCACCGGCGCGGCTACGCCCTCGGCGTGCGCCTGCAGCCAGCGTGCGGCCACCACGCACCACCGGTCACCGGGTTTGAGGCCCGGGAACAGCCATTCCGGCCGCGGGGTGACAAGGTCGTTGCCCACGCGGCGCTGCTGCTCGAGGAACGGGCCGGTCATCACGGCACAGACGCTGTGATTGCCCAGGTCGGCCTCGTCGGCGACGCACTTGCCGTCCCGGTAGTAGCCGGTCACAGGGTCGACGCCACACTCGCCGAGCTCGCCACCCAGAACATTCCGATCTGCCATGTCGGCATCATGTCAGGCGCCGACTCGCACGGACCCCGCTCAGCTGAACAGCTCCTGCGGCCAACCACCCAGCCACTGCTCCTCCCACGGCAGCCGCCCGTAGGCGTCGGACCAGACCATCTGCAGACCCGGGACCGGCCGGGCACCGTCGTCGTTGTAGATCTCCTGGGCCGTGACCATCTCGTACGGGTCCTCGACCGGCAGCAGGACGAAGAAGAGCTCGGTGCCGTCCTTGACGAGGACGTCGCCGGCCGTGAACCGCTCGCCCTCGCGGACCTGGCGGCCCATCTGGTTCAGGACGGGTCCGGCCACCTCCGCGGGCAGCCCGGAGACGAGTAGCTCGGGGTGGTCGTGGTAGCGCGTCAACCCCACGGTGTAGGCAAAGGGCACCGTGTCGGGTTCCGGCTCCACGGTCTGCACCATCCAGCCGTGCTCCTCGATCAGGGCGCGCTGCCTGACCTCGATCTCCTCCCAGCTCATGCCGTCGCACCGCCAGCACATGGCCGCTCCGTCCTCCCGACTCCGGCGTCGTCGACGCCGTCGTGGGCGAAACTACGCAGCGTGACGCTCCGCCGTCGGCGGGACGGGTCAGGTTGTGGACACGGTGGCGACGGCGGAGATCCGGTGGATGGCGACGGTCATCTCGGTCTCGCGTTCCAGGTCCGCCATGCGCACCCGGCCGCCCTCGACGCTGAGCGGGCGGACGCGCCGCTGCTCCGGGGTGCCGAGGGCGCCCACGACCACGATGTCGACCGATTCCCCGGCAGCCGCGGAGTCCCGCAGCACCTCGAGCGCGTGCACCGGGTCCGTGGCGACCGGGCCGCCGGCGGAGCGGCGCTCGACGTCGCGGTGCACCTGCTCCTCCCCGGCACGCATCCGGGCGACGACCCGCTGCAGCTCCTCGGCGTCCGGACGGCGCGTGTAGGTGCTGGCCGCGGCGCCGGGATCGGTCGGCGCCCCGAGGGGTCGGCGTCGCGACGAGAAGCCGGACATGGCCCTGCCGGGCCCGGCCGCTGTGCCGGGCCAGGCTGCTGCGGCGGGCGCGCCCGACGTCATGGCGGCGCCGCCCGGGCCCTCCGGCACCGGCGCCAGACCGGCGTTGCGCAAGGACTTGAGGACCTCGCCGGGAGGTGCGGCGGAGGCGAGGACGGTGGGAGAGAGAGCACGCAGCCGGAGGCCGGTGAGCGAGGGATTGGCCATCAGCTCGGCACCGATGGCGGCGTCCTCGACGCGCAGGTACGAGTTGGCGGCACCGACCTTGACCTGACCGTGCCGCCTGGCGGCGTCACGCACCAGGTACTCCAGCGCCTGCGGCAGGGGGGTGCGCGAGTATCCCTTGAGGCGTTCGAGCAGCTCCTCGGAGGCGATGCCGGTGTCCAGGGCGCGGCGCACGGAGGCGGCCGTGAACCGCACCGTCAGTCCGGAGCCGCGCGACTCCACGTCCGTGCAGTGCTCGAGCAGCGCGCCGAGGTCGGGATCCGGCCGGCCCGGCACGACCGCCGTCAGGTCGCCCTGAACAAGCAGCTCGCTGACCGGTTCGGGCAACGTCGACCGCAGCGCCTCGCCGATCGACTCCTCGCTGCCGCGGTCGAGGAGCCGGCGCGCGGCCTCGGTCAGGGCTCCGGCACCGGTGAGCCCGAGGACGTCGGTCTCAATCAGCACCGACGCGACCGTCGTCTCGGGCGCTGTCGCGCGCGGGCGCTCCCACGAGAGCAGGGCGTGGACCTGATCGGCGTCCAGAGCCGCGCCTTCGGGCATCTCCTTCAGGGCGCGCAGGACACGACGGCGCAGCTCGACCGCCCAGCTGCGCTCCAGGGTCGGCTCGAGCGTCGAGCGCAGGTTGCCGCCCTCGCGCGTGCCGACCAGCCACGGCGTCCGGGCGGAGTCGACCCAGGCGAGCACGAGCTGTGCCCACTGCAGGTGCAGCGGGTCGGCGAGCCAGTCCTCGGCGGTGCGTGCGGGCACCCAGGTCAGCTGCTCGTCGCCGTCCTGGCTGAGCAGCCCGGCCATGGCGGTGAGCTCGGCCACCAGCGCCGCGCGCTGCTCGGTGACGTCCAGGGCCGCTGCGGTGCGGCGCAGCTCGCGGACCCCGACACCGCCGGTGCGCAGCACACGGGCGCCCTCGTCCTGCCAGGTCTCGAGGAGGACGCGGACGAGCCGGACGATCTCCTCGGCGGCCCGGGCGGCCTCGGCGTCGATGACGTGCGCCGGGACGGTGCGGTAGTCGAGCTCTGGCGGGCGCGGCGGCTCGCGGTGGGTGCGGCCCTCCCGAGCGGCGAGCGCGACCTCGCGCGGCAGCACGAGCTGGGTCGGGGTGACGTGCCGCAGGAGCCCGTGCTCGAGGAGCCAGCCCGCGCCCTCCGGCATGCCGTTGCTGCCGATGGTCCCGACCGGTGGTCCCCACGTCAGCGCGTCGAGCGTCCCGACGGCGGACTCGGGTGCGTCGATGAGCACGGCCCGCAGCTCCTCGGGTGTGGTCGGTGCGCTCGGCGGGGACGGCTCGGTGACGGCGTGCGTCGAGCCCTGGGCCGTCTCGTCGAGCTCGGCGAGGGTCGGGCCGAGGCCTACCGGGTGCGGGCCGAGCGCCTCCGCCAGCGGAGCCACGGGCGTGCCGTCGACCACGAGCGCCAGGTCCGCGAGGTGTTCCAGGGACGGTCCGGCGTCGAGCCCGACGGCGCTGGACAGTCGCGCTGCCGTGATCTCCTCGAGCGGTGCGAGGGCGACCACAGCCTCTGCGACGGCGAGCTCGACCGTGCCGAGTCCCGCGAGCGCTCGGTCCACGCTCAGCCGTGAACCTGCCCGGGCGGCCAGCGACGTCAACGACGACGGCGTGGGGGAGGCGAGGTCCGGTCGCGCCGCCAGGAGCGCAGCGAGCGTTGCGTCGTCGCGCTCGTTCAGCGCGGCGACGAGCTCCACCGTCCCGGCCGTTGATCTCATTCTCACCACATTACGGTGAGCGTCGCCGAGGCGTACCTTCGTGTCATCCGCCGCGCGCTCTCGGCCCCGCGGAGTGCGGCGTCGGGGTATGGACGCGCTTCTCCTGGCCTGCCCCGCTATCCTGGTAGGCAGGAAGCGGCGCCGGCACTGCCGGCGCCTTCATCTACGTAGCGAGAGCATGAGGTCAGTTCCGTGCCTACCGGCAAGGTGAAGTGGTACGACGCCGACAAGGGATTCGGCTTCATCGCCAACGACGACGGTGGCGAGGTGTTCCTGCACGCGTCCGCGGTGCCGGAGGGTGCCACGCTGAAGCAGGGCACGCGCGTGGACTTCGGTATCGCGGACGGTCGCAGAGGGCCGTCTGCGCTCTCCGTCAGCGTGCTGGAGACCCCGCCGTCGGTGGCGCGTGTGCGCCGGCGCAACGCCGAGGACATGGTCCCGATCGTCGAGGACCTCATCAAGGCGCTCGACCGCGCCTCGAACTCCCTCCATCGGGGCAAGTACCCGGAGAACGGTGAGCGGCTCGCTCAGGTGCTCCGGCACGTCGCCGACCAGTTCGACGCGTGACGAAAGCGCTGGTGAGTGCCCGCGTGCGGAACGAGAGCCCGTCGAGCCGGAGCGGAGGGAAGGCGCCGCTTCCTACCGACGCCTGATCAGACCCGGCCGGCCTCGATCGCGCCGAGGTCACGCACAGCGAACCGGTGGTGCTGCCACTCCTCGTTCATGACGACCTGGAGGCACTCGAGCGTCGTGGGGCTGCCGTGCTTCTCCCACGGCGGTCTCGCGCCGCTCGCCGCCGCGAGCTCGTCGGCGGTGACGTGGGCAAGGAAGTCCCGCACCATCGCGGCACGGTCCTCCCGAGCCTCGAGCACCTGCGCGTACGACGGCGAGGCGTCGGCGTCGATGCCGAGCTCGGCCTCGTGGCCCCTCCACTCCGAGAACAGCACACCGAGCGGGTGGAACGGGTTCTCCCGCTGCAGCACGGCGAGGCCGAGCCACGCGTCGGTGGCGAGCACCAGGTGCCGCAGCGTCTGGGAGAACGACCACTCGCCGTCGACCGAGATGTCGGTCGTCTCCGGCGGCATCGCGGCGACCCGCTCGAGCGTGGCTGCCCACATGCCTTCGAGACCGGCCCAGCCGGCGCGCAGCTCTTCCGGTGTGGTCGCCCGCAGGGCCGCCCGCTCGGGATGTCGTCGGTCGAGCTCGGCCTCGACCAGCGGGGCGACCTCGACGCCGTGGATCGTCAGCCCGTCGATCTCGCCGTCGATCTCGGCGTCCATCAGGAACACTCCGCGGAAATGCGTCCCGCGCATGTCGACCTCGCGGAACCAGCTGTCTCGCAGGTCCGAGTTGGCGAACCTCGAGCCGCGAAGGTCCTGACCGGTGTGCTCAACCATGATCGGACGGTAGACCCGGTTGCCCACACCGACCAGGGCGCGGGGCCGTCGCGCGGTGTCGGCCGCCGTCGGGAAGGGCGCTTCAGCGGAAGCGTGACCCGGACGGCGCTTCAGCGGAAGCGTCCAGGCGCTTCGGCGGAAGCCTCGGGACGGATCGGTGGCCCACGCCGTCGACCGAACGTCAGCTCCGCAAGTTCAACGCTCGGCGGGCACCGTCTGGACCGACGGGTACGCCTCCCGCAGCAGCCCGCCGAGGTACCGCGCGATCTGCCTCGGCCCGGAGCGCGGCGCCACCGCCTCGACGTCACCGTTGTAGTTGGTGTTGGTGTTGACGTCGTAGGTGAGCAGGCGCCCGTCGATGGTCTTGATGAACTCGATGCCGGCGATCTCCACGCCCACCCGGCGCAGGAACTCGAGGTACTGCTCGACGATCGGGTGATCGAAGCCCTCCCGCAGCGAGAACAGGCTCTGGCCCGGCTCGGGCGCCAGGGTTGCCCCCGGTGGGATGACCGGCTTGCCCGTGTCCGGGTCGATCTCGCAGGCGTCGGCGGGGCACAGCTGGAAGCCGCCGCGCACGGTGTCGGCGCGGATGGCGTAGACGAACTCGCCGCCGACCAGCTCCACGCGGGTGATCGATCCGTCGGCCGGCGGGACGTATTCCTGGATCAGGGTGATGCCGTCCTGGGGCTCCTCGAACTCCTCGGAGCGCACGTACTCCGCGAGGTCCGCGACGTCGTCGAACCGGCGTATCCCCAGGCCCTTGCCGCCCTGGTTGTGCTTGGTGACGAACGGCGTCGGAAAGTCCTTCGCCGCGGTGAGGATCTGGTCGCGGCCGATCGCCGCGACGGTGCGCGGGGTGGCGATCCCGGCGGCACGCAGCTGCGTGAGCTGGTCGACCTTGCTCATCTCCAGCTCGAGCACTCGGCGGCCGTTGACCACGCGGCGTCCGTGCGCCTCGAGCCAGGACAGCACCGCCCGGGTGTAGTCCTTGCTGAGCCCGTGGTCGCGGGTGTGCGCGGAGGCGCTGATCCGGGACCAGAAGATTCCCTCCGGCGGAGCGCTGTCGAGGTCGATCGTCCCCTCGGTCAGCAGCCACTCCTCCATGGGCAGCCCTTCGGTGGCGAACGCCTCGGCGAACGGCGGGAACCACTCCGGGTTCTCGTGCAGGGCATAGATCTTCGGGGTGCTCGAGGGCTCGGTCACGGTCGTCCTTCGTCTCGGGTGCTGCCGTGCGGCTGCCAACGACAGCGGGTCGATGCTCGCCGGTATTCCGACCCTCGGCGGTAGCCGGCCTCGAACCTGACGTCCTGGTCGTCGGCAACGACCGAAAGTCAGGCTCGAAGCCGAGTGCGCGGCGCACGTGCCGGAGAGCCGTCAGCGCTTACAGGAAGATGCCGTTTCCCGGCCCGATCGGCAGGTCCAGGAAGAAGAACACCGTCAGGATCGCGGCCCACACCAGCCAGAAGCAGACGGTGAACGGCAGCAGCCGCGCCATCACGGTGCCCAGGCCGGCGTCCGGTTCCCACCGCCGAAGGAACGTCAGCAGGACGATCATGTAGGGGTTCAGCGGGGTGATGATCTGCGTGGCGGAGTCGCCGACACGGAAAGCGGCCTGGGTGAATCCCGGCTCGTACCCGATGAGCGCGAACATCGGCACGAACACGGCCGCCATGAGGGTCCAGAGCGAGGACCCGGAGATGATGAACAGGTTGAGCAGCGACGCCACGACCAGGAAACCGAGGATCGCGCCGTAGCCGGTCAGGCCGATCGACTCGAGCCCGTTGGCGCCGGTGACGGCGATCCAGGACCCGATGCCGGTCCAGTTGAACAGGGCGATGAACTGGCCGAGGACGAAGGCGATGACCAGGAAGCCCACCATGTCCTTCAGGGCCTGCCCGAACATCTTCGGCACGTCCGCCACGGACGTGACCGTTCCCGCCACCTTGCCGTAGGCGATGCCCGGGACGATGAACAGCGTGAAGACGATGAAGACGATCGAGCTGAGCAGCGGGGACGAGGGCAGGAAGCCGCCCTCCTCGTTCCGCCACGGCGAACCGGGAAGCACGACGGCGAGCACCATGATCGCGGCCGTCACGAGCGCCACGACGACGGCGACGACCAGGGCGCGGCGCTCCCGCGGCGTGGTGTCCGCGGTGACGCCCTCGTCGGCGGCCGCTGCGCCGCCGTCGTCCTCGTCCGTGGCGCTCCGGTCCACCGGCACGCCCTGGCGCACCAGCCGTGGCTCGAGGACCCTGTCGATGAGGAACCCGGCGAGCGCGGCGAGGAAGATCGCGGCGACGATGTTGTAGTACCAGTTCGACACCGGGTTCACCGGGTCGCCCGGGTTCGGCAGGATCTCGGCGACGGAGCTCGTGATGCCGGCGAAGAGCGCGTCGATGCTCGTGACGAGGATGTTCGTCGAGTAGCCGGCGCCGGCGGCCGCGAAGCCGCCGAGCAGACCCGCCACCGGGTGGCGGCCGGCCGCGCGGAACACCATCGCAGCCAACGGCGGGATCACGATGAACGCCGTGTCCGACATGACGTTGCCCAGCACACCCACCAGTCCGACGGCGTAGGGCAGCGCCCACCGCGGGGCCGACCCGAAGGTGGTGCGGATCGCGGTGGCCAGCATGCCGGACTTCTCCGCCACTCCGACCGCGAGCAGGATCGGCAGCACCGTCACCAGGGGCGGGAAACCGATGTAGTTGGCACCGATGTTCTCGGTGAACCAGGTCAGCCCCTCGGCGGTGAAGAAGCCGTTGACCTCGGTGACCTCGTCGCTGCCCGGCATCCGCACGCTCGTCCCGGCGAGCGCCATGAACGTGGACGCGACGGCCACGAAACCGAAGAGGATGAGGAACAGGGTGAACGGCTCGGGAAGCTTGTTCCCGGCACGTTCGATCCCGGCGAGGAACCGGTCCGCGCGGGTGGTGGTCGTTGCGGTACTCACGCGATTCCCCCTCTGCGGCCCGCCACGGCGGGCCCGTGCTCGACATTCGACCGGCGCGGATCTGCCCAGGTTTCGGACGCACCGCGGCGTGTGCCCGGAAGCCTAGGGGCGCTGCCTAGGGGCGCTGCTTGCCCTGGTACACCACGTCCGCGATGTGGATCCTGTGAGCGCTGGACGGCCACGACCGGCCAGTGCGCGAGACACCTGCCGACTCCCTCACCGCCAGATCGAGACCGGCCGTCCTTACGATGAACGACATGACCCGGCCGAACGCCCCGAGCACCGCTTACCTCGACCACATCGTCGCGGAGACGGAACAGCGGGAACGTCGCGCCGTCGCCGCATCGCCGGCCGGCACGGCCACGGCCGAGGACGGCGGCGCACCGGCCGCCCTGGCGGATATCGCCGAGCAGGCCGTCCGGCGGCTCGCGGACGACATCACGGAGATCGCCTGCACCCTGCACGCCCGCCCCGAGACGGCGTTCGAGGAGCACGAGAGCGCGCGATTCCTCGTCGAGGTGCTCGCGCGCCACGGGGTCAGCGCGGAGCTGGGTGTGCACGGCCTCTCGACGGCGTTCCGCGCCGAGCTCGGGTCCGCGGGCAGCGGCCCGACCATCGCCATCTGCGCCGAGTACGACGCGCTCCCCGGCATCGGGCACGGGTGCGGCCACAACGTCATCGCGGCGGCCGGCGTCGGTGCGTTCCTCGCCCTGCGGAAGGTCATGGGTGCCGACGACGCACCCGCCGGCCGGGTGGTGCTGCTCGGCACGCCCGCGGAGGAGGGCAGCAGCGGGAAAGAGATCCTCGCCCGCAACGGCGCGCTGGACGGCATCGACGCCGCGATCATGGTTCACCCGTACGGCGTCGACTCCGCCGACCAGGTCTGGCTGGGGCGGCGCCTGCTCACGTGGACCTTCACCGGGCGCTCGGCGCACGCCTCCGCGCAGCCGTTCATGGGCCGCAACGCCCTCGACGCCGCATCCCTCGCGTACCAGGGCATCGGCCTGCTGCGCCAGCAGATCACGCCCGCGGACCGCATCCACGCCACCATCACCGAGGGCGGTACCAGCCCCAACGTCGTCACCGAACGCGCCGTCATGCGGCTGTACGCCCGGTCGAAGTACCCGGACACGCTTCGCGATCTGTCGGACCGGCTGGACGACGTCGCCCGCGGCGCCGCCCTGATGACCGGCACCGAGGTGGAGATCGGCTGGGACGACGGCGCCGCGCCCAGCCTGCCGGTGCGCACCAACCACACGCTCACCGGCCGCTGGGTCGCCGCGCAGCGCCGCCGGGGCCGTGACCCGCTGCCCAGCGGTGTCCTCTCGGAGACGATCGCGGCGTCCACGGACTTCGGGAACGTCAGCTTCCGGGTCCCCGGCATCCACCCGCTCATCAAGGTCGCGGAGTCCGGCGTCGCGCTGCACACGGCGGAGTTCGCCGAGGCGGCCGGCGGCCCGGCGGCGTCCTCCGCCGCGCTCGACGGGGCGGCCGGGCTGGCGATGACCGCCCTGGACTACCTCTGCGACGCCGACCTGCGGGCGGCCGTGCACGAGGAGTTCGCGGCACAGGGCGGCCCGATCGACGTCGAGCGCTACTTCGGCTGAATCGGCCATACCGAGAGCGGCCGATCGCACCGAGTGCTGCTGCTTGAACGGCTGCTTCCGGTGCAGATGGCCGCTCTCGGCGCGGGGCGGGGGGAGTCCGGCGCGCCGGCGCTACTCCAGGCGCGCCGAGATCTCGAGAGACGCCTTGCGCAGCGCGCGCACCCACGCCGGGATCGCCTCCTCGACGAAGCGGGTGGTGGGAACGGCCACGGTGATGGCGCCCATGCTGCGCCCGTCGGAGTCGCGGATCGCGACGCCGACGCCGGAGATCCCGTCCTCGTGCTCGTCGAACGTGGTCCCGTAGCCGTCCGTGCGCACCTTGACCAGGTGCCCGGCGAGCTCCTCGTACGTCGAGATGAGCGGGTTCACCGACGCCGGGAAGTCCCGGGCGTAGACGCGGTCCAGGTCGTCGGCGCTCAGGTCCGCCAGCATCGCCTTGCCGCCGCCGGAGCAGTGCGCCGGGAGCGCCTGGTCGATCGCCGCGGAGATCTTCAGGGCGCGGTCGGGCTCCACGCCATGGAGGTAGTGGACGTGCTGCCCGTCGAGCACGACCAGCTGCACCGTCTCCTGCACCTGCGCACTGACGTCGTGCATCACCGGGCTCGCCGCCGCCTTCAGGCGTGGCAGGGCGACGGCGGGCATCACCCCCGACGTCGTCTCCGGTCCCGCGCGGTACCGACGGTCGGCACCCTGCGTGGCGAAACCCCGCCTCACCAACGCCGTGAGCAGCCGGTGCGCGGTCGACGGCGCGATCTGCAGCCGGGCGGCCGCGGAGCTGACCGAGAGCACCTCACCGGTGCGCAGCAGCAGCACCAGCTGGAGGGCTCGGTCGACGGATCCCAGCTGCGCGCGCCCCTCGTTCCTCATTATGGAAAAGTACCCTTGCTATTGCACGTTGGGGGAACCCCTTGTCTACCGTGAACCCGTCGACGCCCGGCACCGAGGCTGTGCGCCGACCCGACTGGGGAGAGGTACATGGCGGAGCGGCTGTGGGATCCGGAGCTCGACGCGCGTCCGTGGCAAGAGATCCTCGAGTGGCAACGCGCGAGCATGCCCGTGTTCCTCTCGGCGCTCAAGGAGCGATCGTCTTTCTACGCCGAGCACCTCGCCGAGGCCCCGGTCGCCGAGGCCGCCCGTGACGACGCCTGGCACCAGATCCCGTTCACCAGCAAGGAAGACGTCCGCCGGTCCCAGCGAGAGCGCGGGCCCGACCAGCTCCTCGGCGCGATGCAGTCCGTGCCGAGCGACGCGATCGTCCAGGTGATCGGCTCCTCCGGGACCACCGGCAGCCCCACCTTCTTCGGCCTGACCGCGGCCGACCTGGAACGCTGGACGGACTCGCTCGCGAACTGGCTGACGACCGCCGGCGTCGGGCCCGGAAACGTCGTCGCCCTCACCACCGGTATGCCGATGGTCGCCGGCGGGATGCCCTACGGCGACGCGATCCGCAGGACCGGCGCGACCCTGGCCTGGGTCGGCGGGCAGACCACCGAACGGATGTGCCGGCTGCTGGAGCTCCTGCGGGTCGACACCCTCATGGGTACGGCGTCCTTCGTGTCCTTCTTCTCCGACCGGTGCGAGGAGGTCCTGGGCTACCCGGCCACGGACCTCCCCATCCGGCGGATCGTGGCCGGGGGAGAGCCCGGCATGAGCCAGCCGCAGGCGCGCTCGCGCGTCGTGAACGCCTGGGGCGCCGAGCGCCTCAGTGAGGTGATGGGGCTCGGGGACGTCCTCTCCGGCCTGTGGTCCCAGTGCGGCTCCGGCGACGGCATGCACTTCACCGCGAGCAGGGACGTCCACGTCGAGCTCGTGGACCCGAGCACCAGTGCCCCGGTGGAGTGGGCCGACGGCGCGACCGGCGAGGCTGTCTACACGACCTTCACCCGCGAGGCGACGCCCGTGGTGCGTTACCGCTCGCGGGACCACATGCGCGTCGTCGGGACGAGCTGCGACTGCGGTCGCACCAGCCCACGCGTCAGCTGCATCGGACGCACGGACGACATGCTCATCTACAAGGCCATGAACGTCTTCCCCAGCGACATCCGGGACGTCGTCATGGCTCGCTTCGTGGACCGCGTGGCCGGACCCATGCGCGTTCGCAAGGACAGCGTCGACCAGGTGCGCTTCGACGACCCCATCCCGCTCGAGATCGAGCTGCCACCCGACGACGCCGACCCGGACGGGTTCCGCAAGGAGGTCGAGGAGGCGGTGCGCACGTCGTTGCGCGTCCGTGTCGCGGTCGAGCTGCTGGAACCGGACTCCATCCCGCTCGGCGTGCACAAGAACGCCCTCACCTACGTGGGCGAACCGCAGTAGACCTCTGGATCGGCACCCTGGACGTGCCGCCGATCCTCGCCGTCGTCGTGCCCCTGGTCCACCCGATGATCAGCGACGTCGGCTACGACGGCGCCTGGTTCGCGATCCTCTTCGTCATCCGGCATCGAGCTCGAGACCGTCTTCCGCGGCATCGTGCCGTCCGTGCTGGTGGTTCTCGCCGTGGTGGCACTGCTGATCCTGGTGCCCGACCTGGTGACCTGGTTGCCGTCGATGGTGGTCGAGTAGCCCTCGCGGTACCGGTCTCGGCTGGCATCGTGGAGCCATGAAGATCCTCATCGCCGGCGGCTCCGGCTCGCTCGGCCGGGCACTCGCGGCGGACCTGTCCGGCCGTGGCCACGAGGTCGTCGTGCTCACCCGATCCCCGGGACGGGTCGGCTACGGCTCCGCCGTGGTGCGTGAGCTGAGGTGGGACGGCCGTACCGTCGGGCCCTGGGCCGCCGAGCTGAGGACGACGGCGGACGGCGGGGTCGCCGTCGTGAACCTCGCCGGCAAGCTGGTCGACTGCCGTCCCACCCGGGCGAACATCGCCGCGCTGCGCGACTCCCGCGTCCGGGCCACGCGCGCCCTGGTCCAGGCCAGCCGGGGACTGGACGAGCCGGTCGCGCGATGGGTGCAGGCCTCCACGACGGCGATCTACTCCGACGCCGGCGACCAGCCGCTCACCGAGTCCAGCCCCGTCCCCGCCGACGGGCTGCCGCAGATGACCGGCGTGGCACAGCCCTGGGAGGAGGCCGCGTCCGGCGCCAACACCGACCACCTGGTGCTGCTGCGCACCTCGGTGGTGCTCGACGCCCACACCCCGGCGCTCGACCGGCTGATGCTCCTCGTGCGGCTCGGCGTGGGCGGCACCGTCGGCCACGGCCGGCAGTGGTTCAGCTGGATCCACGTCGCCGACTGGCTGCGCATCGTCCGCGCCGCCCTCGGCCTCGAACCCGGCGTCGACCTGCCGCCCGGCCCGGTCATCGCGGCGTCGGACCGTCCCGTGCGCAACAGCGAGATGATGGCGGGGCTGCGGCGGGCGGCCGGCCGCTCGGTCGGTATCCCGACACCGGCACCGCTGGTGCACCTCGGCAGCGTCCTCCTGCGCACGGACCCGTTGCTCGCGCTGACCGGTCGGCACACCACGTCCGAGGTGCTGGCCGAGCGGGCCTGGGAGTTCAGGTACCCCACTTTCGGCGCCGCCCTCGCCGAGGTGACGAGCCGTTGAGGACTGCCACCACCCGCCGACGGCCCGCTCAGGCCCACGACGGTCACTCAGCCCGACGAAATGGCCGTTCCCAACGACCACTTTGAGGGGCTCACCGGTTGGTTCCCGCCGGTGACCACCGAACCGCGCTGGACCTTAGACTGGTCGGGTGCCTCCAGCCACCAAGTCCCGCGTGACCACCGCCCCCGCCAAGGAAGCGGTGCTCGCCGGAGCCGTCGACCTCGCCCGCGCCGCCGCCGAGGACCTGGCGCTCCCGGGACAGGTCGGCGAGCACCGCGGCGTGATCATCGAGGGGGAACGCCTCCTCACGCACGTCTTCGAGTCGCTGGTCCCCGGCTACCGCGGCTGGCACTGGGCCGTCACCGTCGCCCGCCCGCCGCGCGGGCGCACCGCCACCGTCTGCGAGGTCGAGCTGCTGCCCGGCGAGGACGCGCTCGTCGCCCCCGAGTGGCTGCCGTGGGCGGAGCGGCTCAGCCCGGAGGACGTGGGACCCGGCGACGTCCTGCCCTACGTCGAGCAGGACGAGCGCCTCGAGCAGGGCTACGAGGCCACCGGTGAGGACGCCGACGAGCTCGCCATCTTCGAGCTTGGCCTCGGCCGTCCCCGGGTGCTCTCCCCGGAGGGCCGCACCCAGGCGCTGAACCGCTGGTACGACGGCGACCATGGCCCGACAGCACCCACCGCGAAGGCCGCGAAGGACCAGTGCTCCACCTGCGGATTCTTCATGAAGCTCGCCGGCTCGCCGCGTCTGGTCTTCGGTGTGTGCGCCAACGAGTGGTCGCCCGACGACGGCACCGTCGTCTCCATGGACCACGGCTGCGGAGCGCACTCGGAGACCCGCGGTCCCGAGCCCGACTCACTGTGGCAGACCTCCGAGCCCGTCGTGAACGAGCGTGACCTCGAGGTGGTCTCGATCTCGACCAGCCCCTCACCCGCGACCGCCCCCTCACCCGCGGACGGCGACGCAGACAGCACATGAGCGGCCCGGTCGAGCCGGTCGAGCACGACCCGTTCGGCACCGCCGCACTCCGCGAGGCAACCCTCGCCACCTGGCGGCGTGACCCCTCCAGACTGCGCCAGGACGCCAACCTCGAGGAAGACCACGCCCGCGGCTCCTACCGCGACCGTGTCGTCGTCGAGCTGGCCCAGAACGCCGCGGATGCAGGCAACGCCGCCGGCCCGTCCGCAGGACCCGGCCAGCTCCTGCTGTGCCTGACCACCACGCCCGAGGGCGGAGAGCTGCTCGCCGCGAACACCGGCGCCCCGCTGACCGCCGACGGCGTGGCGGCCCTGGCCAGCCTGCGCGCCTCCGCCAAGCACACCCAGGACACGGTCGGTCGCTTCGGCGTCGGCTTCTCCGCCGTCCGGTCCGTCAGCGACGAGATCCGCGTCGCCACTCGCACGCCCGGCGGTGCCGCCGGGATCGCGTTCTCCCTCGCCAGGACCCGTGCTGCGCTCGACGACGCCGCCCGGGACCTCCCCGCGCTCGCCGACGAGGCCGTCCGCCGCCACGGCGACCTGCCCGCCCTGCGCCTGCCGTTTCCCGACGAGCGCCCGGACGTCCCGGACGGCTTCACCACGGCGGTCCGGCTCACCCTGCGCGGCACCGCCGAGCGGGACGCGATCCACGACGCGCTCGCTGCCGCCGACGACGTGCTGCTCCTCGCGCTGCCGGCGCTCGGCGCGGTCCGCATCGAGGTCGACGACGCACCGTCCCGCACGATCAGCGACGTCACCGCTCGTTGGCGCAGCGTCCGGGCCGACGGGACGCTGACCGCCGAGCTGCTCGCGGACCGGCCGGTCGAGGACCGGGAACGCACCGGCTGGTCCCTGACCTGGGCACTGCCCTTCGGCCAGCCTGCGCTCGCCGGTGCGCCTCCACCCGAGCAGCGGCTGGTCCACGCCCCCACGCCCACCGACGACCCGAGCACGCTGCCCGCCCTGCTCATCGCCACCTTCCCGCTCGACCCGACTCGCCGACGCGTCGCCACCGGCCCGGTGACGGACTACCTGGTGGCCCGCGCCGGCGACGCCTACGCCGACCTCGCGGCTCGGCTCACCACCGGCAGAGCCGGCAGCGCGGGTGCCGGCGACCCCCTCGCCCTCGTCCCGACCGCCCTGCCGGCGGGCGCGCTCGACGGCGCCCTGCACGCCGCCGCCCTCGCCGCCCTGCAGCGCACCGAGCTGCTGACCGAGGTCGGCACCGGTGAGCTGATCCCGGCCCGCGCGGCGCAGGCGATCACCGGACCGGTCGGGCAGGACGAGCAGGTCCTCGCCGCGCTCGCGCCCATGGTCGGCGGACTCGTCCACATCCCCACCGGCCGCACCGCCCAGGCACGCACGCTCGGCGTCGCGCTCCGAGAGCTGGCCGACATCGTCCAGACCCTGCCGACCACGGGGGACGCGGACACCTGGCGCGCCCTGTACGCCACGCTGGCACCGCACGCCGCCGCCCACCGGGAGGCCCTCGCGGGGTTGCCCGTACCGCTGCACGACGGCGATACGTTCGCGCACGGACCACGCGGCCTCCGGCTGCCCACCCCGGAGTTCGGCGTCCTCCCGGTCCACCTGCCCGGGCTGCGCATCGTCCACCCGAGGGCGGCACATCCGGCCCTGGTCACGCTCGGGGCGCTGGAGGCCGACGCCGTCACGCTCCTCGAGCAGCCCGCCGTCCAGGCGGCCGTCGAGGGCGAGGTCGCCTCGGACGCGGTCACGCCAGCCGGGGCCGAAGCCGCCGAGTCCGGGCCGGCCGGTGTCTCCTCCATCGTCGCCGGCGTGCTCGATCTGGTCCGGCAGGCCGTCGAGGTCCGCGGCGAGGACGTCGTGCTGCCCGACTGGCTCGCCGACCTGCCGCTGCCCGCGGCCAACGGCGAATCCGCCCGCGCGGCCGACCTCGCTGCCCCCGGTTCCTGGGCGGCGGAGGTCCTGGACGCGCTCGACCCCGTGCACCCCGCGCTCGTCGAGCACTGGGGAGAGTCCGCGCTGCGGGCGGCCGGCGTCCGCGCCGATCTCGTCACCACCGTGGTGCGGGACGTCGTCGCCGAACCGGCCGCCGCCGACGACGTCGCGCTCGAGGGCTGGGAGGACTACCTCGCCCACCTGGCGGACCTCCTCGGCTCCGGCGCGTGGGTGGGGGATGTCGCCGTCGTGGCCGACCTGGACGCGGTCACCGACGGCACCGCCGGCGTCTGGCCGCGCCTGCTGACGCGCATCGCCCAGGATCCTGGTGCCCGGGAGGCCCTGCTCACCAAGGCGCGCGCCACCTCCGGAGGCGCCGGCGCGGTGACCACGGCGCCGTCGTACACCGCGTGGTGGCTGCGCGAGGAGCTCGGCGCCCCGTTCGCCCACCCGCGGGCCACCGGCCGGGTGCCCTTCGTCCCGGCCGCGCCGGACGGCACCGAGACGCTCGACGACGCCGTCCTGGCCGCCGTCGGGGCCGTCGGCGACCTGGCGGACCTCGACCCGGCGGAGTGGGACGGGTACCTCGACCACTGGCCCGACGACGGCGCTCTCGCCATGGCGGACGCGCTCGCCCTGTGGCGGGGCCTCGCCCGCGCCGCCGCAACGGGCGCGCGGCTGACCCCGCCCGACTCGGTGCCTGCTCTCGCCGACGGCGCCGCAGGTATGGCGCCGGCGGATGACGTCGTGGTCGGCACCCCGATGTGGGCGCAGGTTCGCGCCGTGCTGCCCGCCCCCCAGCACCTGGTCGAGGCGGTTGCGGACCTGCTGGACCTCGACGTCGCCGAGGACTGCGAGCCGCAGGTGACGGGGGAGCGGCTGACCCCGACGCCGCCCGGGGCGCTCGTGATCGTTCCGGCCGCCCCCGGCGAGTGGGTCGAGTGCGACGAGGTCACCGTGGCGGGCCGGCCGGTCGAGTGGTGGGTCAGCGCTCGAACCGCCTGGGCGACGACGACCACCGGGCTGGCGCGCGCCCTCGCCCACGCCGCCGGCGACTGGTCATTGCGCCACCGCCTCGAGGACGTGCTGACCGATCCGCAGAGCGTCGACGACGTGCTCGCCGAGTCGGCCGGCGACGACGCGTGAGGCAAAAGACCTGATCACGGCAACGGCCGGTGACAATTCGGCGTCGCGGCACGAGGATTGAGCGATCATGGCGCTTCCGATCGATTTCGAGCAAAAAATCGAGAATTCGTCTCATGCGTCGAGGTTTCGCCGCGCCACCGCGCCGGTAATGCGTTTAGGGCGTATTGTGAGAATGTCGGGGGGTCGGACAGTCGTACTGGCCGAGATCCGACGGATTGCTCGCTTCGGATCGCCGTTTCTTGACGCTCCTGTGGAGGCGTGCCGCTCGAGCGTCGGAAGGCAGCACAATGAGGGTTTACCCGTCCAAGCACGGTTCTGGGACGTCACGTCCCGCCGCCCGTCGGACCACGGTCGCCGGTTCCGGCCTGGTGGCGTTTCTCCTGGTGTTGATGGGCCTGGTGTCGGCACCGGCGCTCGGAGCATCCGCTGCCCCTGCGACAGTGGGCCTCGGCACAGCGCAGAGCTACTCCGTGCTGGGCGGGCAGACGGTGACCAACACCGGCCCGACCACTCTGAGCGGCGACGTCGGGGTGAGCCCGGGGACCGCTATCACAGGACTTTCCGAGATCACGGTCGGCGGAGCGGTGCATGAAGGCGACGCGCACGCCGCCCAAGCCCAGGAGGACCTCGTGGCCGCCTACGACGACGCGGCGGGCCTCGCCCCGACGGCCTCGGTCAGCGGAGACCTTGTCGGTGAGACATTGACCGCAGGGGTCTACAACTCCACCGGCCCTCTGGAGCTGAACGGAACGCTGACGTTGGACGGTCAAGGCGACCCGAACTCCGTCTTCATCTTCCAGGTCGCCTCCACCCTGATCACCGGCTCGGCAAGCAACGTCCTCCTGACCAACGGTGCTCAGGCCTGCAACGTGTTCTGGCAGGTCGGCAGCTCGGCCACGCTAGGCACCGGGTCGACCTTCACGGGGACGATCATGGCGTTGACGTCGATCTCGGTGACCACCGGCACGACCGTCGAAGGTCGTGCCCTGGCCCGCAACGGGCAAGTCTCCTTGGACACCAACGTCTTCACCCCGCCGGGCTGTGAGACGGATGACGACGCCGATGCTGAGGCAGATGCCGACGGCAGCCCCGATGGTGAGGCAGATGCCGACGGCAGTCCCGATGCTGAGGCCGATGCTGACGGCACTGACGCAGATACTGATGCTGAGGCCGATGCTGACGGGACTGACGCGGATGCTGCTGCGGACGGCACTGACGCGGATGCTGCTGCGGACGGCACTGACGCGGATGCTGCTGCGGACGGCACTGACGCGGATGCTGCTGCGGACGGCACTGACGCGGATGCTGCTGCGGACGGCACTGACACCGGCACCGACGCCGGCACCACCAACGCCGACAGCGACGCCGACGGGGACGACGGAAGCGGGCAGTCGGAGCTCCCGGAAACGGGGCCTGGGGCCGGAGCCGGTGCACTGCTCGGGTTGGGCGCGCTGCTCCTCCTCGGTGGCCTCGTCCTGATCCGCCGCAGCCGACTGCAGTAGGCCGCGCCAGGCGGGATCTCTGCGCGAGCTCGCGACCGGACCCTGCGGGCCCGACTGCACCCGAGGCACGCGTCCACGTGGCGACCCGGCCGAGAAGCTGGCCGCCCGCCGCGTCATGATGGCGGTGTGCCTGCACCGACGTCGAACGGCGACGGGGCCTACCGCGCTCCGATGTTCCCGATGCGGACCGTCGTGCTCGGCGCCTTCGTGCCGACGTTCGTCTTCGGCGTCGGGCTCGGCGCGATGCTGCCGATCATCGCCCCCTCGGCGGTCGCCCGCGGTGCCGACCTCGCCACGGCGGGCGTTGTCGCGGCCCTGATGCCGATCGGGCAGATCCTCGCCGACATCCCGGCCGGAGCGCTCGCCACCCGCATCGGTGACCGGCGGGCGATGATCATCGCCGGTCTCGTCGCGGCGTTCGCGTTCGCCGGAGCGGCGTTGTCACCGGGCCTGGTCACGCTCGGGATCGCCGTGCTCGCGGTCGGTGCGGCGTCGGCGGTCTACAACCTCGCCCGGCACTCGTACCTGACCGAGATCACGCCGCCGCTGCAGCGCGCGCGGGTGCTGTCCACGCTCGGTGGCATCCACCGGATCGCGCAGTTCGTCGGCCCGTTCGCCGGGGCGCTCGTGATCCACGGCGGACAGGTCCACCATGCGTACCTGCTCGGCGCCGGCACCGCGGTCGCCGCGACGATCACCATCGCCGTGACCCGGGACAAGCCGGGGACACGCGGACCCGACGCCGTGGCCTCCGCCGCCGGACCGGCACCCGGCCTGGCCGAGATGCTGCGCACGCACCGCTCGATGCTCACGTCGCTGGGCCTCGCCGTCGTCCTCGTCGGCTGCGTGCGCGGCGCCCGGCAGACGGTCATCCCGCTGTGGGGCGAGCACCTCGGGCTCGACCCGGCCGTCATCTCCCTGATCTTCGGGCTCGCCGGTGGGATCGACATGCTGCTGTTCTACCCGGCCGGGAAGGTCATGGACCGGATGGGCCGCCTGTGGATCGGCGTGCCCTCGATGCTCGTCATGGGTGCCGCCATGGTGGCGCTGCCGTTCACCGGGTCGGCGACCGGCCTGGCCGTCACCGCCGGACTGCTCGGCCTGGGCAACGGAATGAGCTCGGGCATCCTGATGACGCTGGGCTCCGACGTCGCACCGGGCGTGGGTCGCGCTCGGTTCCTGGGCATGTGGCGGGTGCTCCAGGACTCCGGGATGGCCCTCGGGCCGCTCATCGTCTCCGGAGGCGCGGCCCTCGGCTCCCTGGCCGCGGGGATCTGGGTGACCGGCGCGCTCGGGCCGTGCGCGTCCGCGGCGCTGGCCAGGTGGGTGCCGCGCTGGACCGTCCACGCGAACCGGACCACCCGCCGTCGGGCAGGGATCGGCGACCGCTGATCTGCCCGTACTCACCGCTCCGACCGCCTCAACGTTCCCTCAAGGCTGGGTGGACGAATCCTGAGGAACTTCTTGGCCGAGCGTGCGCCTGTGCGGATCCTCGGCTGAGGTGCCACCGACAGAATGCGGGAAACAGGCCAGAACCGGCCCTGCGCCACCCGTACCGACGCCGGCCGGGGACCTTTCCGGCCGACGGTCGAAACTCACAGAGGAGACGACAGCGATGCCAGGCATCACCTGCGACATGGCGTGGTCGCCGAACGTCCGCACGCTCGGGACGTTGAAGGAGCTTCTGCGCCGGCAGCGGGGGGTGCTGGCATGATCCGGCGGCCCTGGAAGCAGGCGTCCCGGGTCAGCATGGTGATGCACGAGGTCGTGACGGTGGGCGGCAGGGCACAGGTGTACGAGGTGCTCCTCGATCCGCGTGCGCTGCAGGCTCTCGTCGAAGATCTGGGGGAGGAAGCCACCGAGAACTTCGTTCGGCGATACGTGCACGAGCTGCCGATCCGTGTCGTCCAGCTGCAGCTGGCCATGGCGTCCGGAGACCTGCGCCGCGAGTGCGACGTCGCACAGAGCCTGGCGTCGACATCCGCGATGGTGGGGGCATCCTGTCTCAACGGGATTGCGCTGGACTGGGCGGCCGCCACCGGCCACGGCGGGCCCACGCCGGGGAGTGCGGGCCTCACCCGGCTGGCGAAGGTCGCCTGCGCGACGCTGTCGGTATTCGACGATGAGTCACCCGGTCGGATCACCGACGCAGGCGGTAGCCGACTCCGCGCACTGTCTGGATGAACCGCGGGCGTTCGGTGCCTTCGCCCAGCTTTCTGCGCAGATTGGCGACGTGGACCTCGACAGCGTGCCGGTCGGCATCGGAGATGAGGGAACCGGCGTCGTAGTTGTCGGCCCACGCCCTGACGACCAGCTCGTCCTTGCGGAGGACGCGGCCCGGTCCCTCGAGGAGCGCGACAAGCAGGTCGAACTCCGTACGGGTGAGGTCGACCGAGCGGCCGTCCAGCTCGGCGGTGCGGGCATCGACGTCGACCACGAGCCGTTCGTGCGTCAGTACGCGATGGGCCGGCTGCGTACTTTCGTCGGATGGCGGACCGGCAACGTCGCGGGGTGTGCCGCTGACGGACAGCTCATCGAGCTGCCGCGGACGGCGCAGCATCGCCTCGATCCGCGCACGCAGCTCGCGCGGGCGGAAGGGCTTGGTGACGTAGTCGTCGGCACCCGCGTCCAGGCCGAGCAGCGTGTCGATCTCCTCGTCCCGGGCGGTCAGCATGACGAGATACGTGGTCGAGAACTTCCGGATCCGCCGTGCGACTTCCAACCCGTCGATGTCCGGCAAGGCGATGTCGAGGGTGGTCACGAGGGGGTGGTGGGCGCGCACCAGCGCCACGCCGTCCGTCCCTTCCGCGGTCGTGCGGACCTCGAAACCGGCGTGCGACAGCGTCGTCTCGAGGAGGAACCTGATGTCGGGGTCGTCCTCGATAACGACGGCGACCCGGTGCTCCGGTTCGGTCACGTCCCGAACGTAACAACAATCCCGACCCCCGTCCGGTGATTCAGGAGGTTGGCGTCGCAAACCTGTCCGGCGGCCGGGACCACCGTGCGGCACAGGCTGCTTCGTCGGGGCTGCTTCGTCAGAGCACCGTGTCGTAGCCGGCCCCGGCGGAGGAGTCGGGCGGCCGACCGGGTGACCCGGCCGCGCTAGTGGCGAGGACTGGTCGCGGGTCCCGGCCCCGCGAGCGCCGCCGTCAGCGCGGCCATGTGTGGGGGGACGGCCGCAAGGTCTCGGGCACGCAGCGCGGCGAGCAGCTCCCGCGCGATCGCGCTCGCGGCAGCGTTGCCGAACGTGCCGCTCGACCCCGCAACCTGGTGTGCGAGCTCGGCCGCCTCATCCCAGGCCTGGCCGGGCGTGCCGGGACCCAGGTCCGTGCAGATCCGGTTCAGGTGCTCGGCGCGTTCCCGGTTCCGCATCGCCGCACGCCGGGAGATCTGGGCCAGCGCGACGTCGACGGGATCCTCCTGCGTCATGGCACCTGCTCGAGCAGACGTGAGACGTCGTCCGCGAGCGTCATCGGGTCGAACGGCTTGGCGATCACCCCGGTCGCGCCGCCCGGGACCCACTCGTACTCTTGCTCGGGGTTCGCCTTCGCGGTCAGGTAGACGACCGGGATGTCGCGCGTCCAGGTGTCCTCACGGAGCTTGTCCAGAGTCGCGGGGCCATCGACGACCGGCATCATCACGTCGAGCAGGATGACGTCGGGGCGTTCGGTCCGGGCGAGCCGGACCGCCTCCGTGCCGTTGGCGGCCGTGGAGACACGCCAGCCGCCGACTAGCTCGAGCGCCAGCTGTGCCACCTCACGGATGGTCTCGTCGTCATCGACGACGAGCGCATGTCCCGGCCGCATAGCTCCCCCTGGTCACCGACGTCGGTCCGCCCCTCGAACCGACAACCGCGACGTTACTCCTCCGGTCGCCGAGCCTCACCACGCACTGGTGATGTGCCTCGCTAGGCTCTCGCCATGGCGGCAGAGCGGGTGCAGGTCCGTGGTGCGAACTTCCAGCAGTGGGCCGGCATCGTCGCCCTGTGGGTGTTGGCCAGTCTCACGGTCCTCCTGAGCGGCATCCCGGAGGAAGCCCGTAGCGGGTTCTCCGCCGCCGTCCTCCCGGTGACCGCGTTGGTCGCTGCGACGAGCTGCCTGCTGACGGCCAAGCGGTCCGTCGGGCGACGCAGACGGGCCTGGGCGCTGCTCGCCGCAGCCGGCTACGTCGGCTTTGCCGGCAACGCTGTGGCGTGGTTCAGCGGGACCACCCAGACCGGCGACCTCGCCTACCTCGGCGCCCTGCTGATCGGTGTGTTGGCGCTGCTGTCGTTCCCGTCGAGCCCGGTGCGCCGCAGCCGCGTGGCACGGATGGTCCTCGACGGCGTCGTCGTCGGCGGCTCGGTGCTGTTCATCGCGGCCGTCGCGGTTTTTCCCGAGCGGCAGCTGAACGGTGGACCGACGCTGGCCAGCGTGCTGGCTCTGATCTTCCCGCTGCTCGATGCCGTGCTGGCGGCGCTCGCGGTCTTCCTCATCGCTCGGAGCTCGCGCTCCGACCGCGTGCCGCTGGTGCTCGTCGGGCTCAGCTTCGTGCTCTACGCCCTCGCCGACCTCTCGTACGCGATCCTCGGCATCACCGCCTTCAACCTCGGCACCCCGGTCGACCTCGGCTGGATCACCGGGTACGCCCTCGGCGGACTCGCCGCCCGGCATCCCGGCGCCGTCGGTCAGCCGCGCAAGCTGCGCCAGGACGAGTCGTCGCCGATCGCGGCGACCGTGCTCACGTTCTCCCTGTTCATCGTCGCCGCGGCGGTCGGCGTGGCCACCATGAGTACCCGGCCGTGGAGCGTCGTGGCCGTGATCCTGTGGATCGTCATCCTCGGCGCCGTCGCGACGCGCCAGACGATCCTCGTCATCGACAACGAACGCCTCCGCCAGGAGCTGGAAGGGCGCGTGCGCGCCCGGACGACCGAGCTGCGCACGATGACGCTGTCCACCGAGCTCATGCTGTCCTCGGTCGGTGACGGCATCTACGGCGTCGACACCGACGGCCGGGTGACGTTCGTCAATCCTGCCGCGGCACGGACGCTCGGTTACGCCACGGCGGCTCTCGTCGGTCGGGACGCGCACGCGACGTTCCACGCACCGGGTGCCAATGGCAGGCCGTTCCCCGCCGACGGTTGCTACATCACCGAAGCCATCCGCGACGGCGTCACCGCGTCGGCGGAGGAGGACATCTACCGGCGGGTGGACGGCAAGGACATCCCGGTCGAGGTCACCGCGAGTCCGCTGCGGGGCGGATCCGTGATCCTCGGCGCCGTGGTGGTCTTTCGTGACATGACGCAGCGGCGCGAGGTGGACCGGTTGAAGAACGAGTTCGTGTCGGTCGTCTCGCACGAGCTCCGCACGCCGCTCACGTCGATCCGGGGTTCCCTGGGGCTGCTCGTCGGCGGTGCGGCGGGTGAGATGACGCCGCAGGCGCACCGGATGGTCTCGATCGCCCTGGAGAGCAGCGAACGTCTCTCTCGGCTCATCAACGACATTCTCGAGGTCGAACGGATCGAGGCCGGAGCGACACCCATCGAACCGGTGGAGCAGGAGGCCAGGAACCTCGTCGAGGCGGCCGTCG
Source organism: Georgenia halophila (assembly GCF_039541595.1). Classification (NCBI taxonomy): domain Bacteria; kingdom Bacillati; phylum Actinomycetota; class Actinomycetes; order Allobogoriellales; family Allobogoriellaceae; genus Georgenia; species Georgenia halophila. The sequence continues at coordinate 118,716 of NZ_BAABGN010000001.1, forward strand.
ACCAGGTGCGGGGCGTCGCCGACTCCGAGGGTGTGTCGTTGCGGCTCGGTGACGTCGTCGGACGAGTTCACGCCGACGCCGACCGCATCGTCCAGACCTTCATCAACCTGCTCGGCAACGCGGTCAAGTTCTCGCCCCGCGGATCCGAGGTGACCATCGCCGCCCGCCCGTCGGGCGCGTTCGTCGAGTTCCGGGTCACCGACCACGGTCGCGGGATCCCTCAGGACCGCCTGGAGAGGATTTTCGGACGGTTCGAGCAGGTCGACACGTCCGACGCACGTGAGAAGGGCGGGACGGGCCTCGGCCTGGCGATCTGCCGCAGCATCGTCGAGCGTCACGGTGGACGGATCTGGGCGACCAGCTCGCCGGGGATGTGGTCGACGTTCTACGTCACGCTTCCCCGCGTCGAGGAACCGCAGCCGGTCGACGTACCGGAGCGCGGCGACAAGGTGGAACGATAGCCCGTGGTGGTGAAGGACGATGAAGGGAGCACGGTGGAGCCGCGCATGCGTGACGACGCACCAACGATCCGGGTGAGCGCAGGATCGGGCGCGGGACGGACCCAGCTGTCGGCTTTCGACGCGGCGCTCCGGGGCGCAGGGGTCGCCGACTTCAACCTCATCCGGCTGAGCTCTGTGATCCCGCCCGGGAGCGAGGTGCGCGAGGTTGCATTCACCGACCAGCTCGTCGGCCGCCACGGCGACCGTCTCTACTGCGTGTACGCGGCGGCACATGCCGAGCTTCCCTACCACGAGGGCTGGGCCGGGATCGCGTGGGCGCTGCGCGATGACGGCAGCGGCGCCGGGCTGTTCGTCGAGCACGACGGCCCGTCCCGGGACCAGGTCGACCGGGACCTCACCGCATCGCTCGAGGACCTCGTCGCGGGCCGCAGTGGCGGGTACACCGAGGCCGGCCGGGTGTTCGCCTCGGTGATGTGCGAGCGGGAGCCGGTGTGTGCCGTCGTCGTCGCGTCCTACGTCGCCCAGGGCTGGTCTGCGTCGTGACCCCCCCGAGACGCGCGGAGGTGAGCACGTCCCGCGTCCTGCCGGACGAGATGGCCGAGGAGTTCTGGCCGACGTACCTGGCCGCGTTCGAGCCGCTCGCCACACGCGCCGCGGCGCGGCATGTCCTGACCCGCGAGGAGTTCGACGAGGAGATGCGCGACGAACGCATCCTCAAGCTTCTCGCCCGCAACCACGAGGGTCACGCCGTCGGCCTCACGACTCTTGCCACGGACCTCGCGGCCGTGCCGTGGATCAGCCGCGATTTCCACGTCCGCCGCTACCCGGAGCATGCCGCCCGCGGCGCGATCTACTACGTCGGGTTCACGCTCGCTCATCCCGGGCAGCGACGCAGTCTCGTCTTCGTCGACATGCTGGACAGCCTGATCGAGATCCTCGCGACCGACCGGGTCGTGTGTGCCTACGACGTCAGCCGCTACAACGACGAGACCCTGCGGTTCGCCGAGCACCTGTTCGCGCGGGCCCGACGCACGTGCGACCTCGACGTCGACCGAGTCGACGTGCAGACGTACTACGCGGCCACCTTCCACGGGACGCGCACCGGGACCTGATGTGCACCGGTGAGGGGCGATCGTTCGCCTGACGACCGGGACAGCCGGTGCCCAGTACCCGAGTCGGCTGAGCCGGGCGGCCCCGAGCAGCGACGCCGCTCGACGCTCTCCTGGCGTGCCGGAGCCCTTCCACGGGCGCAACCGGTGCACCGCCGGATCTGTACGGGAGCTCTCGGGCCGGCCCTTGAAAGGTCGTCCTAGATGCGGGGGACGCCGACATGGCGCAGGATCGCAAGCAGTGATCCGCGTGACGTCGGGTACGAGGAGGAGACCCTGATGGCCGCCCAGTTTCGTGTTCGACGCGCCCTCGCCGCGATGGCGGGGGTGTCGCTGGCCGTCGCGGGCTGCACGACCAGCGGCGGCGACGATGGTGAGTCCCCGAGCCCGCAGAACAGCCCCACCACCGAGGCGACCCAGGGCGGCGGCGGGGAAGGGCAGACCGACGGCGCAGCCTCGCTCCTGGCCGGGCTCCCGGACGTCGTCGAACGCGTCGAGCCGTCCGTGGTCACGGTCCTGACGAACGGGGGCGGGCTCGGCTCCGGCGTCGTGTTCGAAGAGGGCGGCTGGGTGCTGACCAACCACCATGTCGTGGCTGGTCAGCAAGGGTCAACGGTGCAGGAGGAGGTCGTCCTCGCGCTCGCCGACGGCCGGCGAGTCCCCGCGCAGGTCGTCGCCACCGACGAGGTCACGGATCTGGCGATCCTGCAGGCGGAGGGAACCGACCTGCCCGTCGCCGAGTTCCGCACCGGGCTGCCGCAGGCCGGCGAGATGGTCGTGGCGCTCGGGAGCCCGCTCGGGTTCCGCAACAGCGTCACCATGGGCATCGTCTCGGGGCTGGGCCGGGAGGTCCCGGGCTCGGCCGGCACCAACCCCGCGCTGGTCGACCTGATCCAGACCGACGCCGCCATCTCTCCCGGGAACTCCGGTGGCGCCCTGGTGGATGCCGAGGGCAAGGTCGTCGGGATCAACGACGCCTACATCCCACCGCAGCAGGGCGCCGTCTCCATCGGCTTCGCCATCCCCAGCGCGACCGCCCTGGACGTGGCCGCGGACCTGCGCGACGACGGACGGGTCACCCACCCCGTCGCTGGCCTCGTCGTCGGCCGCCTCACCCCGCAGATCGCCCAGGCGCTCGACGTGCCCACCGAGCGCGGCGTCGTCGTGCGCGACGTGGTGTCCGACGGGCCGGCGGCCGACGCCGGGCTGGAGCCGGGTGACGTGATCGTCTCGTACGCCGGCGAGGAGATCGCCACGGTTGAGGACCTCCTCGGCGCCCAGCGCGGGACCGAGCCGGGACAGTCGGTCGACCTCACCTATCTGCGGGGCGGCGAGGAGCATCAGGTGAGCCTCGAGCTCGAGTCCGCGGAGCGCTGAGCCGGCCCAGGCGGCGACGCAGCCGCCTTCGTCCGGCCGGTCCACGATGGCAACGGGACGCTCCCGTCCCGACGGTGATCGTCGACGGCCGGTCACCAGCCCCGGCCCGGGTCGTCGAGCAACGGCTGGCACGTCGGTACCGAGCCGTCCGTAGTGTCGTGTCATGAACGAGGCACAGGGGCCACCGCAGGGATCAGACCTGGCCGCGGCCGGTGCGACCTGGGACGCGGACGCATCGGCGGGTGAATGGATCGCGCCGCTCCTCGGCCCGCCGGGCGCGACGCTCGACCATGCGGTGCCGCGCGGGTACGAGCGCTACGCCGTCGTGCCGGTGCCCGAGACGGGCGAGCCGGACGGTCCCGAGCCGCTGGCGTGGCTCGACGCGCTCCTGAACGTGCTCGAGCCGTTCACCGGAGAACAGGCGGTGCACTGCGGGATCTGGACCGGCTGGGGGTGGATGTACGACCACGGGGACGACCCGGTGACCGCCCGCGGGATGGCCGTCCTGGTTGCCCGACGGGGCTGGCGTGGCCGCGTCTCCAGGTGGGCGTCCGCCGTCGTCGGGCGGTTCCCCGCGGTGCCGGACGCCATGGCGAGGTCACGCCCAGGTGCGGAGGCCGAGGAGCACCTGCGGACCGTGCGGGTCGAACGCCCCGACGCACCGATGCTGGCGCTTCCGCACCCCGAGTACCACCTCTGGACCGGCCCGCTGCGCTCCGCGACCGCATTCAGACAGTGGCCCCACGACCCTCCCTCGCTGATCTGGCCCGACGACCGATCCTGGTTCGTCGGCATCCCGATCTACACCCTCGAGGCTGCGGTGGGCGGCTCCACCGCGCTGGTGGACGCCGTCGTCGGGGACCCGCGCCTGGGAGCTCGCAGGGCGCAGCCCGGCACGGTCCTGAAGATGAACGACTAGCCGAAACCCGGCCTGGGTGCCGGCCCGGCGCCTCTGAGATCTTCACCGGCCATACCTTGTATCCGACGAGCGCGCACCTGTCGACCTTCGGAGAATGAGGCATGCCCAGCGACTTCGCCTTCAAGGCCATGAACGGCGTCCACCGTGGAATCCTCAAGATCAGTGGCGGCAGGGCCGGCTGGCGTGTGTACGGGATGCCCGTTCTCAGACTCACCACGATCGGCCGCAAATCTGGTCGACCGCGCTCGGTGGTGCTCGCCTCCCCGATCCAGGAGGACGGGAGCCTCGTCGTGGTGGCCTCACGCGGTGGGGACGACATCCACCCCGCGTGGTTCCTCAACCTGTGTGCCGATCCGGAGGTGGAGGTGTCCTACCAGGGACAGCCGGCCCGACCGATGCGTGCCAGGGTGGCCACCGCCGATGAGCGCCGGCGGCTCTGGTCCCGGATCGTGGCCGACCACGAGAACTACGCCCGCTACCAGGGCAAGACCGAGCGGGAGATTCCGCTCGTGCTGCTGGACGAGCCATCGATCTGAGCCGCTCGGCGGGCGCGGGCGACCGGCCACCTCTGGTAGCCACGCACCGACGGCAGGGTGACCAGCTGCACAGCAGTCGTCCCTGGGCCGGTAGCCTTTCGACGGACCGCGAGCGACAGACAGAGCGCCAGTGCTCACGACGACATGGAGGCCGGTCAACGATGGCGACCACGCAGTGGTTGGGGCAGCCCGCACACAACCGGTGGCTGGAGCAGGAGACGGACGCGCTGCTGCGCTTCGGACGCGCATCACGCACCAGCCAGGGCTTCGGCTACCTGGACGCCGCCGGCACCGTGGACCCGTTGGGTCCGAGCGAGCTGTGGGTCACCTGCCGGATGACGCACTCCTTCGCGCTCGCCTCGCTGCTCGGCCGGCCGGGATACGCCCCGCTGGTCGACCACGGCCTGCGGGCCTTGACGGAGACGTTCGAGGACATCGAGCACACCGGCTGGTTCTCCGCCGTCGGGCCGAACGGACCGACCGAGACCCGCAAGGACGCCTACCCGCACGCCTTCGTCCTGCTCGCCGCGTCTTCCGCGACGGCGGCCGGCCGGCCCGGCGCGGCTGAGCTGTTCGCCCGAGCCCAGGCAGTCCAGCTGGAGAAGTTCTGGCGCGACGACGAGGGCATGGTCGTGGAGAGCTGGAACCGCGACTTCACCGACCTCGAGGAGTACCGCGGCGTCAACGCCAACATGCACACCGTCGAGGCGTACCTCGCCACGGCCGACGTGACCGGTGACGACGCCTGGCTCGGCCGCGCCCTGAGCATCGGCCGCCGGGTGGTCGACGAGTTCGCGCGAGGCGCCAGCTGGCGGATACCGGAGCACTTCGACCCGAGCTGGACGCCGTTGCCCGACTACAACCGAGAAGAGCCGGCCCACAAGTTCCGTCCCTTCGGAGCCACCATCGGTCATTGGTTCGAGTGGTCACGCCTGGTGCTCCAGGCCCGAGCCGCCGTGATCGCCCGCGGACGCGAACCCGAGCCGTGGATGCTCGAGGGTGCGACGGCGCTCTTCAGCCGCGGCGTCGAGGCCTGGGCCGTCGACGGCCAGGACGGGTTCGTCTACACCGTGGACTTCGACGGTGTTCCGGTGGTGCGCGAGCGCCTGCACTGGGTGATCACCGAGGCGATCGCGGCAGCTGCGGTGCTGTCCCGGGTCACCGACGACCCGGTCTACGAGCAGTGGTACCGCACCTGCTGGGACCACGCAGCAGAGCGCTTCATCGAGGCACCGGGTGCTTGGCTCCACGAGCTCGGCCCGGACCTCGGCCCCAGCACCCAAACCTGGACGGGCAAGCCCGACATCTACCACTCGCTGCAGGCCACCATCCTGCCCCGGTTGCCCGTGACGCCGGCGATCGCGCCGTCCCTCGCGGCCGGCCTGCTCGACACCTGACCGGCCCACCTCACCCTCTCCCGCCCTGCGGGTGAGGGCGGCTGTTCACCCGGCGTTCACCCACTAAGCGCATGTCACTCGGCCTCCGCCGACGGTTCGCTGTAGCTCGAACCACCCGTACTGCCGGAGGACGAGCCGATGACCGCACGCGCTGCAGCCGACACCACGGCTACCGCCGTTGCCTCGGACTCTTCCGGCCCCATGGACCGCGTCCTGGCGGCGGCAGGTATGTCGCCTCGAACCCCCCTGCGGAGCGGCACGACCACCGCCGCCAGGACGCGCCGTACCCCGTCACCCGTCACCAGACGGCAGCCGACGGGTTCACGCAGAGTGTGGCTGTGGCTCTGGCCGGCCCGGGCACCGGAGCCGGCACGGCGCTGGGACCGCCACTATCGGGCCGGGGTCGCCCTCACCGACCTGATGGTTCTGATCGTGGCGGTGACGGTCGCGGACCTGGCGCGCTTCGGTGCCGAGCAGGCGAGCCTCACCCTCGACGGCGGGCGGAGCGTGCGCTACGAGGTCGTCGGCGTGATCCTCGCGCTCGTGTGGTTCTGCGCGCTCGGTGCTTGGGACACCCGGGTGCGCCGCGTCATCGGCGCCGGGATGGAGGAGTACCGGCGGGTCCTCGCCGCGACGCTGGCCGCCTTCGGGCTCATCGCCATCCTGTCCTACCTGGCTCCGGTCGAGCTCTCGCGGTCCTACGTCCTGGTCGCCCTGCCGGTCGGCATGCTGCTCCTCCTCGGCGGCCGGCTGGCCTGGCGGCTGGGCCTGACACGCGTGCGCAACCAGGGCCGCGCCCTGACCGGAACCGTCGTCGTCGGCAGTGCCGACGAGGTGAACACCGCCGTCGCCGAGATGCGCCGCTACCCGGAAGCCGGCTACGCGCCGGTCGCCGTCGCCCTGACCACGCCCGAGGACGCCGGTGCCGGCGGGGTTCCACCGGTCCCCGAGCTGCCCCGGATCTCCCTGGAGGAGCTGCGGCTGGCGGCGCAGGACCCCCGGCTCGGTGCGGTCATGATCGCCGGCGGCATGCCGTCGAGCCAGATCAAGCAGATCGCCTGGGACCTCGAGACGGGTGAGTCCGAGCTGCTGCTCGTCTCCCAGCTGACCGACGTCGCCGGCCCCCGCATTCACCAGAGCCCGGTGACCGGCCTTCCTGTCGTCCACGTCGACCTGCCCAGCTTTTCCGGCGGCGTCCACGTGCTCAAGCGGACCATGGACGTCGTCATCGCGTCCGCGGCGCTGGTCCTCCTCGCGCCGCTGTTCGCCGCGGTGGCCCTCGCGATCAAGCTGGACGACGGCGGACCGGTCTTCTTCCGCCAGGAGCGCGTCGGTCAGGACGGCAGCACCTTCCGGATGCACAAGTTCCGCTCCATGGCTGTCGACGCCGAGAGCCGGCGGGCGGCCCTGCAGGCCGAGGGGCCGGACAACGGCGTGCTGTTCAAGATGGCCAACGATCCGCGCGTGACGAAGGTCGGCCGGTTCATCCGACGTCACTCCCTCGACGAGTTCCCCCAGTTCTGGGACGTGCTGCGGGGCAAGATGAGCGTGGTGGGCCCGCGACCGCCGCTGCCGGCCGAGGTGGAGCAGTACGAGGCGCACGTCTACCGGCGCCTGCTGATCAAGCCGGGCGTCACGGGGTTGTGGCAGGTGTCGGGCAGGTCCGACCTGTCCTGGGACGACAGCGTGCGCCTGGACCTCAGCTACGTGGAGAACTGGTCGGTCAGTGGCGACCTCCTCCTGATCCTCAAGACGTTCAGGACCGTCGTCAGCCCGAGCGGCGCGTACTGACGTTCCACGGCGGCTCATCGTCGGGGCCCGGTGCAGTGGCGGGGCTTCGGCAGCCGCGCCGGTGCTGTGGCGGGGTTCCTGCAGCCGCGCCGGTGCAGTGGCGGGGTTCCGGCAGGAGTTTCCTTCGGTTGTCCCGCCGCGGGCCCGGTCGAGGGTCGGGCGTGGTTGCGGTGGGGCGTGGTCGGGGCGCTCGGCAACCGCTCGGCAGCCGCGCCGGGCCACAATGTCCCGGTGCCGTCCTACCGGGTGACCATGACCGTCGGCCTGCTGCGTCCCAGCGTCGATCCCGCGGACCTGCTGCCGGCGGCGGCCGCGGCAGCGGGGGAGCGCACCACGGTTGAGGCCAAGGACGTCGGCCTCGTCCGCGGCCAGGCACGCATCACCGTCCGGTTCACGGCAGCCGACGACGGCGAGGCGCACCTCGTGGGGGCGGCCGTGCACGAAAGGGCCGACGAGCTGGCGGAGGTCGGCGCGCCCGTGCTCACCCTGCGCGTGGGCGGCCGGTGGCTGCCAGTCTAGAGTTGACCACAACCTGGCGTTCCGCCGGCCCGATGCACCGGTGTTTGCGCCATCGATCGGCGCTGGCGTACGTTCGGAAGACTTATCGAAACGCTTCACGACGGAGTCGGCGCAGTGATAGCCACCATCAATGATGTCGCTCGTGTCGCTGGCGTCTCCATCAGCACGGTCTCCTACGCGCTCAGCGGTAAGCGCCCCGTCGGGGAGAAGACCCGGCGCCGCATCGAGGCCGCCGTCGCCGAGCTCGGCTACAGCCCGAACGCCGGCGCGCGGGCGCTCGCGGGCCGGCGGACGTACATCCTCGCGGTGACCGAGCCGCTGCGGCCGGACACCTACACACCCGCGCACATGGCCTTTGTGCTCGCGACCGCCACTGCCGCCCGGAACTACGACTACGACATCCTCCTGTTGACCCAGGACGAGGCGGCGGGTGGGCTGCAGCGCGTGACGAACAGCCGGACGGTCGACGGCGTCATCGTCCTCGACGTCCTCGCGGAGGACGAGCGCGCGGACCTCGTGCGCGCCCTGGGTGTGCCGGCGGCGCTCGTGGGACTGCCCGCGGACACGACGGATCTCGTCTGCGTCGACCTCGACTTCGCCGCCGCGGCGGAGCTCGCCGTCGACCGCCTGGTCGAGGCCGGTCATCGCGTCCTCGGTCTCCTCGGCCAACCTCAGGTGGCCTACCAGCGGGGGTCGAACTACCCGGTGCGATTCCGCGACGCATTCCTTGCCCGCGCCCGCGAGCGCGGTGTCGAGGCGCGGTTCGCCAGCCCCGAGGCCACCATCGCGGACACCCGTGCCGCCGTGGCGGAGCTGCTGGGGCCCGAGGGTGACCTCACCGGGTTGGTCATGCATTGCGAGGACAACATCCAGATGCGGACCCTGGACGACCTCCAGGAGCGGGGCCTGGAGGTCCCCGGAGACGTCTCCGTCATCTCCGCCGCCGCGACGTTCGACACCTCCACGCTCGACCCACCCCTGGACGTCATCCCGCTGATCCCCGCGGAGAGCTGCTCGCGCGCCGTCGAGCTGACCATCGATCAGATGAGTGGTCTCGTCGAACCGCACGTCGAACTGATTGCCCCGACGTACGTGGAACGCGGCTCGACGGCGGCGCGGCGCACCTGACGAGCGCCGGGCGGGCCGTCAGGCGTCGGGCATCCCGGCTTCGAGGCTAGGCAACGCGGGCGCGGCCGGGCTCACCGGTCAGGACGGTGCTGGCATAGTCGAAGCGCTTCGGTAGAGTGCCCACAGCACCGAACCAGGCACGGAAGACGATCAGCCGCGGGGATCGCCGTCGGGCAGCTTCGTCCTTCCACGCCCGCACCAAGATCAGCTCAGCGTTCCGCCGGGTCGCCGTCAGGCGGCCGTCGGAGGCGCCGCGCTGACCCTGGTGGCCCGACGACCATCGGCCGGCCGTCCGTCAGGGACACCCGCCCGAGCAAGGAGAGCAGTTGAAGTTCACCGACGGGTTCTGGCTGAGCCGGCCCGGCGTCGACGCCCAGTACGCGAGCGAGGCCTACGAGATCGACGTCCGGCGCGCGCCGGAGGGTGACGCTCTCGTCGTCAGCGCACCGACGAAGCCCATCGGCCGCCGCGGCGACACCCTCAACCGCGTGCTGCTGACCGTCACGCTCTCCAGCCCGCTCGACGGCGTCGTCCGTGTGCGGACCGAGCACCACCGCGGCACCCCGGCCTCGCCCGGCTTCGACCTCGTCGGCGCCGAAGAAGGGCACGGCGAGGCCCGCGCCGGCGACGACGGCGGCGTCCTGCAGGCGGGCCCGCTGCGGGCATGGATCGCCCCCGGAGCGCCGTGGAACCTCACCTTCGAGACGGACGACGACACGGCCGACGGCACCTCCCGCGGCAGCACGGACGACACCGAGTCCGGCGCCCGGGTCCTCACCAGGTCCGGCGACAAGTCGATCGGATACCTGAGCCTCGCCGACGGCGCCCCGGTGCCGGCCGAACCGACCGGCATCGCCGGCGTGACCACGACCGGCCTCGCCCCGGCCTCGCGCTACATGCGCACCCAGCTCTCCCTCGGCGTCGGCGAGCTCGTGTACGGCCTCGGCGAGCGGTTCGGCCCCTTCGTCAAGAACGGGCAGAGTGTCGACATCTGGAACTCCGACGGCGGCACCTCCAGCGAGCAGGCGTACAAGAACGTGCCGTTCTACCTGACGAACCGCGGCTACGGCGTCCTCGTCAACCACCCGGAGCACGTCTCGTTCGAGGTCGGCAGCGAGGCCGTCGAGCAGGTCCAGTTCTCGGTCCCGGGCGAGTCCCTGGAGTACCTCGTCATCTACGGCCCGACGCCGGAGGAGATCCTGGAGCGGTACACCCGCCTGACCGGACGGCCGGCCCAGGTCCCCGCCTGGTCCTACGGGCTGTGGCTCTCGACGTCGTTCACCACCGACTACGACGAGGAGACGATCACCCGCTTCATCGACGGCATGGCCGAGCGGGACCTGCCGCTGAGCGTCTTTCACTTCGACTGCTTCTGGATGCGCGAGTTCGAGTGGACCAGCTTCGAGTGGGACCCGCGGACCTTCCCCGACCCGGACGGGATGCTCCGCCGCCTGCACGACCGCGGGCTACGCACCAGCGTCTGGCTCAACCCGTACATCGCGCAGAAGGCCAACACCTTCGACGAGGCCGCGGAGGCCGGCTACCTGGTGCGCCGTCCGGACGGCAGCATCTGGCAGTGGGACATGTGGCAGGCCGGGATGGCGCTGGTCGACTTCACCAACCCCGACGCGACGGCCTGGTTCCAGGACAAGATCCGGGCGCTGCTCGCGCGGGGCGTCGACGCGATCAAGACCGACTTCGGCGAGCGGATACCCGTCGACGTCGTCTGGCACGACGGCTCTGACCCGTACGTCATGCACAACTGGTACGCCCAGCTCTACAACGCCGCCGTGTTCGATGTGCTGGAGGAGGCACGGGGTGCGGGGGAGGCGGTGGTCTTCGCGCGCGCCGCCACCACCGGCGGTCAGCGCATGCCGGTGCACTGGGGCGGCGACAACTCCTCGACGTATCCGTCCATGGCCGAGTCGCTGCGCGCGGGCCTGTCGATGTCGATGTCCGGGTTCGGGTTCTGGAGCCACGACATCGGCGGCTTCGAGGGCCGGCCCGACCCCGCGGTGTTCAAGCGGTGGCTCACCTTCGGGATGCTCTCCTCCCATTCGCGGCTGCACGGCTCGCAGAGCTATCGCGTGCCGTGGATGTTCGACACCGGCGACGAGGCGCCGGGCCAGTCCGCCGTCGACGTCGCGCGCCGCTTCCTCCGCCTCAAGCTCGAGCTGATGCCGTACCTGTACCAGGCCGGGACGACGGCGCACGAGACCGGCGTCCCCGTCATGCGTCCCATGGCCCTCGCCTTCCCGGACGACCCCGCCGTCGGCCACCTCGACCGGCAGTACATGCTCGGTCCCGATCTCCTCGTCGCGCCGGTCCTCTCCGCGGCCGGTGATGTGGAGTACTACCTCCCGGCGGGGCGGTGGACGAACCTCCTCACCGGCGAGGTCGCCGACGGCGGCTGGCGCCGGGAGCGGCACGACTTCTCGTCGCTGCCGCTCTGGGTGCGTGAGAACGCGCTCCTGGTCACCGCGCCGGGGGCCGACCGGCCCGACGGGGACTTCACCGACGGCGCCCTCGTGACCGTCTACCCGGGCGACGCCGACCGGACCGTGCGGGTGAGCGGACCTGGCACGGGGGAGTCGACGTCGTTCGCGGTGGTCCGCGGCGACGGGTGGGTGAGCGTCAGCGCGACGCCGGCCGCCCGCTTCCGCGCCCGCATGGCCGGCGGTCCGGCGGTCGATGCCGTCGACGGCGAGGTCCGGCTACCGAATCGAGAAGGAGATGTGCGATGACGACGACCGACCAGACGACGCCGCAGCAGAACGAGGCCCGCGCAGCAGGACGGAACCTGCCCGAGGGCTTCGTCCTCGGCTCCGCCACCGCGTCCTACCAGGTCGAGGGCGCCGCCCACGAGGACGGTCGCGGCCCGAGCATCTGGGACACCTTCAGCGGCACCCCGGGCAAGACGTGGAACGGTGACACCGGCGACGTCGCGTGCGACCACTACCACCGGCTCGAGGAGGACCTCGACCTGATGGCCTGGCTCGGCCTCGACGCCTACCGGTTCTCCATCGCCTGGCCCCGCATCCAGCCGACGGGTCGCGGCCCGGCGAACGAGCGCGGCCTCGACTTCTACGACCGCCTCGTCGACGGGCTGCTCGCACGGGGCATCCGTCCGGTCGCCACGCTCTACCACTGGGACCTCCCGCAGGCGCTGGAGGACGGCGGCGGATGGCCGCTCCGCGAGACGGCGCTCGCCTTCGCCGACTACGCGGCGATCGTCGGCCGGCGGCTCGGCGACCGGGTGGGCATGTGGACCACGCTGAACGAGCCGTGGTGCTCGGCCTACCTGGGATACGCCTCGGGGGCACATGCGCCGGGTCGCACGGAGCCGGCGGCCGCGCTCGCCGCCGTGCACCACCTCAACCTCGCGCACGGACTCGGCCTGCAGGCGCTGCGCGACGTCGTCACCGGCGACCCGGACTACTCCGCGACGCTGAACCTGCACGTGATCCGACCCGAGGGCGAGACCGGGGCCGAGGCCGTGCGTCAGACCGACGGGCTCGCCAACCGGGTCTTCCTGCAGCCGATGATCGAGGGCGGCTACCCGGCCGACGTCATCGCCGACACCTCGGGCCTCACCGACTGGTCCTTCGTCCGCGACGGCGACGACGTGGTGATCCGCCAGCCGATCGACGTCCTGGGCGTGAACTACTACTCCACCCAGCGTGTCCGCCTCTGGGACGGCGTCTCCGAGCGTCAGCAGGCCGACGGGCACAAGGACGTCGGGCACTCCCCGTGGCCCGGCGCCGACCGCGTGGAGTTCCTGCCCCAGCCCGGGCCCTACACGGACATGGGCTGGAACATCGACCCGGGCGGTCTGGAGGAGCTGCTGGTGCGCCTGCACCGGTCGTACCCGGAGCTGCCGCTGATGGTCACCGAGAACGGTGCGGCCTTCCCGGACGAGGTGGTCGAGGACGCCGACCGCGCCGGCGGCCGCGCCGTCCACGACGACGACCGCATCGCCTACGTCCGCGACCACCTGGCCGCCTGCAACCGCGCCGTGGAGCAGGGCGTGGATCTGCGGGGCTACTTCGTGTGGTCGCTGATGGACAACTTCGAGTGGGGCTACGGCTACTCGAAGCGGTTCGGCATTGTCCGCGTGGATTACGACACGCTGGAGCGGATCCCGAAGGACAGTGCCTTCTGGTTCGCCGAGCTCACCCGGGCGCGGACCGACTCGGCAGGCGGCTCCGCCGAACACCCGCCGCCGAACAACCCCTAACTGGTCGTCTGCGCCGGCGGACGGGACCTGAGGGCTTGTTCGGCGCGGTGGCGGGGGTTGCACGGCGGCGCGGTGGCGGGGGTTGCACGGCGGCGCGGGGCACCGCGGACGGCGGGTCGGGTCGGCCGGTTCGCAGGCCGCGGTTTGACACCGGATCCGCCCGACGGCGAGTATGCAGTACCAATCGAAGCGTTTCGCTGAGGACGACGTCGAAGCGCTTCGGCAACGGAGACCTTCGAGCCCCATCCGAGCTCATCGAGGGAGATGGACCTATGCGCAAGAACGTCACGATCGCGACGGCGTTGCTGGCGGCGTCGAGCTTCGCGCTGGCCGCGTGCTCGTCCGGTGCGGCGGACGGTGGTGACGCCGGCGACGACAGCGCCGACGGACCGGTCACGCTCGAGTACTGGGGGTGGGGCACGCCGCAGCCGCCGCTGGTCGAGGCGTTCAACGAGGCGCACCCCGACATCCAGGTCGAGCACACCGACGCCGGTGGCGGAACGGACTCGTCTGCGAAGCTCGTGACGGCCACGCGCGCCGAGAACGCGCCCGACGTGGCGCTCGTCGAGTACAACACGCTGCCGGCCATGATCGTGGCCGGTGTGGCCGCGGACATCACCGAGTACACCGCGGGACTCGAGGACCAGTACGCGCCAGGGGTCTGGAGCCAGGCCACCTTCGACGGCGCGACGTACGGCGTGCCGCAGGACGCCGGTCCGCAGGCGCTGACCTACAACAAGGCGCGCTTCGAGGAGCTCGGGATCGAGGTGCCCAAGACGTGGGAGGAGTTCGCCGAGGCGGCCGCGAAGGTCCACGAGGCCGACCCGGACACTTACATCACCACCTTCGCGCCGGCCGAGTTCGGCGGCTTCGCCGGGTTCGCGCAGCAGGCGGGTGCCGAGTGGTGGAACCTCGAGGGCGAGTCCTGGACGGTGAACTTCGACGACGAGGCCTCGGTGGCGGTCGCCGACTACTGGCAGGACCTGATCGACCGGGACCTGGTGCTGGCCGAGCCGCTGCTGACGCCGGAGTGGAACTCGAAGCTGAACGAGGGAAAGATCCTCTCCTGGCCCGCCGGGCTGTGGGCAGCTGGCGTGCTCTACGGCATCGCCGAGCCGATGGCCGGCGACTGGGCCATGGCGCCGCTTCCCCAGTGGGAGGAGGGCAACCCGCAGGTCGCGTTCCAGGGTGGCTCCGCCGCCGTGGTGACGACCTCGACCGAGCACCCCGAAGCGGCGGCGGAGTTCGCCGAGTGGATCGGGTCGAGCGAGGCGAGCGCCGCGGTCCAGATCGAGCAGGGGCAGTACCCGGCGTCCCTCGCCGGCCAGGAGCTCACGCTCGAGAGCGACCCGCCCCTGCTGATGCCGCAGCAGGACGACTACTGGGAGATCGCCGCGGACATCGCGGAGAACACCATCCCGGAGATCAGCTGGGGCCCGAACGTCAACGTCGCCTCCAGCGCGTTCCAGGACGCCATGTCCAAGGCGGTCACCGACGGCACGCCGCTGCGCGACGCGCTGACCGCGACCGAGGAAGCCGTGTTCGAGGACATGGAGACCGCCGGCTTCGACGTCACCAGGAACTGACGCCGAACCGAGCGCAGCACACCGTCACCACGGCGGCGGCCGAGATCGCACCGTCACGCAGACGGCAGCCGAGAGGAGTTTCGTGAGATGAGTGCGGCCGCGAGCACGCAGACGCAGGCCCGAAGGCGTCGACTTCGGCGTCGTTGGGTCGCGCCCTACACGTTCCTGCTGCCCGCGGGCGTGCTGTTCATCGCGTTCCTGGCCATCCCGATCGGCTACGCGATCTTCCTGAGCTTCCGTGGGCTACGGGTCACCGGCGGCGGGCCGTTCGGGGTCCAGGAGCCGGCGTGGGTCGGGTTCAGCAACTACGCGACGGCGTTGACCGACACCGCGTTCCTCGCCGGCTTCGGCCGGCTCGCCATCTACGGCATGATCGCCGTCCCGGTGACGCTGGGCCTGGCGCTGACGTTCGCGCTACTCCTGGATCTGCCGCGCGTCCGCGGTGCCCGCTCCTCCAGGACCGCGATCTTCGTCCCGTACGCGGTTCCCGGCGTGGTGGCCTCGTTGCTGTGGGGCTTCCTCTACCTGCCCTCGACGAGCCCGCTCAACTGGATCCTGCGACAGCTGGGCCTGGACGGCATCGAGGTCCTCAGCGGCGCCATGCTCTTCCCCTCGGTGGCGAACGTCGCCATCTGGAGCGGTGTCGGCTTCAACATGATCATCCTGTACACGTCGCTGCGCGGCATCCCGAACGAGGTCTTCGAGGCTGCCCGGATCGACGGCGCGTCGGAGTGGGACATCGCCTACCGGATCAAGATTCCGCTCGTCGGCCCCGCGCTGGTCCTCACCGGGTTGTTCGCCCTCATCGGCACCCTCCAGGTCTACGGCGAGCCGATGACGTTGCGGCCGATGACCAACGAGATCTCCCAGACCTGGGTGCCGCTGATGAAGATCTACCGGGACGCCTTCCTCCGCGACAACCTCTCGTTGGCGGCGGCGTCGTCGGTGGTGCTGGCGCTGGGGACACTTGTCGTGTCCGTCCTGCTGCTGCGGATGACGCAGAAGCGCGCGTTCGGGGGGTCCTGATGACCGCTGCCACCACCGTCCGGTCGGCACAGGCCGCCCGGCCCGCGCCGCCGCTCGCCCGCGGGAAGAAGACGCCCCGACGGACCGTGCCCTCCCTGGTACTCCTGCTCGGCGCCCTCTACTGCCTCGTGCCGGTGGCATGGGTGCTGATCGCGTCGAGCAAGTCCCCCGCCGAGCTGTTCACGACCTTCACCTTCGCGCCGGGCACCGGGCTGCTCGAGAATCTGGAGAATCTCTTCGCCTACGGCGACGGGAACTACCTCCGGTGGGCCTACAACAGCCTCATCTTCGCCGGCGTCGGCGCGGTCCTGTCGACGTTCGTCTCCACGATGGCTGGCTACGCCCTCGCGAAGTACGACTTCCCGGGCCGCCAGGCGGTCTTCTACACGATCCTCGGTGGCGTCCTGCTGCCCGGGATCGTGCTCGCGATCCCGCAGTACCTGCTGATGTCCGAGATCGGTATGGCGGGCACCTACTGGTCGGTGCTGCTGCCGTCGGTGATCTCGCCGTTCGGCATCTACCTGGCACGGGTCTACGCCGCGTCGGCGGTGCCGACCGAGACCATGGAGGCGGCCCGCATCGACGGCGCGAACGACGGCCGGGTCTTCCGCTCCATCGCGCTGCCCATGCTGGTGCCGGGGATGGTCACCATCTTCCTGCTGCAGTTCGTCGCGATCTGGAACAACTTCCTGCTCCCGTTCATCATGCTCGCCGACGAGCGGATGTATCCGCTGACGCTCGGGCTGTACACGCTGCTGTCGAAGGGGTCGGGGACGCCGTCGTTGTACAGCCTCGCCATCATCGGCGCCGCGCTGTCGATCATCCCGCTGGTGACGATGATGCTGGTGCTCCAGCGGTACTGGCGCCTCGACCTCATCAGCGGCGGCATCAAGGGCTGAACCGGCCGGCTTCCGGGGAAGCTTGCCGGCATCGGACGCCAGGAATCTTTCCGGACACGAATCACGATTGAGAGAACATGGCTGAGCTCCCGACGGCCCGAGCGGACCACGACACGGCGGACCAGGCCCGGTCGGACGGCCGCACCGAGCGACCGCCGCTGCTCTTCGGCGGCGACTACAACCCCGAGCAGTGGCCCCGCGAGACGTGGGCCGAGGACATGGAGCTCATGCGGCGGGCGGGCGTCAACACCGTCACCCTCGGGGTCTTCGCCTGGGCGCTCCTCGAACCGCGCGAGGGCGAGTACGACGCCGCGTGGCTGGACGACGTCGTCGAGATGCTCGACGAGGCCGGCATCGGATTCTTCCTCGCGACGCCGACCGCGTCCCCGCCGCCGTGGTTCACCCGCGCGCACCCGGACGCGATGCCGGTGCGCCCCGATGGCACACGCCTCTCCCACGGGTCGCGCGACACCTACGCCATCAGCGCGCCCGCCTACCGCAACGCCTCTCGCGGGATCGCACGGTTCCTCGCCGAGCGGTACGGCGCACATCCGCGCCTGCGTGGCTGGCACATCCACAACGAGTACGGAACCATCGACCACGGCCCGCACGCCGCCCGCGCGTTCCGCGACTGGCTCCGAGGACGGCACGGCACCCTCGAGCGCCTCAACGAGGCCTGGGGCACCGCGTTCTGGTCCCAGCACTACGAGGACTGGGAGGACGTCCTCCCGCCCATGGCTACCCAGTACCTGCACAACCCGGCCCAGGTCGTCGACTTCAAGCGCTTCTGCTCGGACGAGATGCTCGCCGCCTTCGACGAGCAGAAGGCCGAGATCCGCGCCACCGGGTCGAGCGTGCCGATCACCACCAACTTCATGCTGCCCACCTGGAACCACCTCGACCAGTGGGCCTGGAGCGAGCATGAGGACCTGGTCTCCGTCGACCACTACCTCGACACCACCGGCCCCGACGGCGAGGCGCACGTGGCCTACGGATCCGACCTCACGAGGGGCTGGGCCGGCGGCGGCCCCTGGCTGCTCATGGAGCAGAACGCGACGGGGATCCGCGTCGGGGACCGGACGCTGTTCAAGGACCCCAGCAGGATGATCCGCAACTCCCTCGGATACATCGCGCGCGGATCGCAGGGTTCGCTGTTTTTCCAGTGGCGAGCGTCGGCCGCCGGGTCCGAGCAGTGGCACGGGGCGCTCGTCCCGCACGTGGGACCGCACAGCCGCACGTTCGAGGCGACGGCGGAGCTCGGTTCCATCCTCGAACGCCTTGCAGAGGTCCAAGAACCCCCGGTCGATGGCCCCCTCGTCGAGGCAGACGTCGCGATCGTCTGGGACGCCGAGGGCTGGTGGTCGCTCGAGACGCCACACATCCCTGCGGAGGAGCTCGACTACTCCGACGAGGTCCGAGCGACCCACCGGTCGCTGTGGCGGGCCGGCATCCCCGCCGACTTCGTGCGCGTCGGCACGGACGTGTCGCGCTATCGCCTCCTGCTCGTCCCCAGCCTCTACGCCATGGACGCCTCGACCGTCGAGTGGCTGACCCGGTACGCCACCGACGGCGGTAGCCTCGTCGTCTTCCCCTTCACCGGCATCGCGGACCTGAACCAGCGTGTCGTCCTCGGTGGCTACCCGGGCCTGCTGCGTGAGCTGCTGGGGATCCGGGTCGAGGAGCTTCGCCCGCTGGAGGTCGGCGAGACCATCACGCTGAGCGACGGCTCACGGGCGGACCTGTGGACCGAGAGCGTCCATCTCGAGGGTGCCGGCGAGGTCGCGGCGTACGCCGACGGCGAGCTGGCCGGCTCTCCGGCGGTCACGCGCCGCGACATCGGCTCGGGTGACGCGACCTATGTGTCGGTCCGGCTCGAGCAGGCGTCACGAGACGCGTTCCTCGCGGGCCTGTGCAGCGAGCGACGCATCCGCCCCACAGTGCCGGGCGCGGCGGAGCACGGCCTCGAGGCCGTCCGGCGCAGGGGATTGAACGGGGAGTACCTGTTCCTGCTCCACCACGGCGACCGGACCCTCCGCGTCGAAGGGTCCGGCCACGACCTCCTCACCGACACCGATACCGCGGGCGGGCTCGTGCTCGAGCCAGGAGGCGTCGCCGTCGTCCGCGAATCGGGCGTGACCGCGACGTGGCAGGTCGCCACCGCGTGAACCGTGCCGGCCGGGTGCGCCGGACCGTCGGGACGTCCGTTCGTCGTTCCTCAGCCTCGGGGAACGATGACTGCGCACGGCGGGTTCGCCCGTGCGAGCCTGATGTCTGTCGTCAGCAACGCGGTGCCACGCTCTTCGGCGAGGGCTACGTAGAAGCCGTCGAGGACGCGGAACCGGTCCCGCAGCTCGAACGCGCGAGTGGTCAGCCCTGCGAGCGGCACCAGCTCTTGGGGCAGCGCGACAGCTGCGGTAACGGCATCCCGCGCCGCTTCCGGTGCCAGGATCCCGGCGCGCTCGAGCCTGGTGAGCGCCGACAGAACCTCGGCCAGCTGATGCGCGGGAGCCACCACATCGCCGCCCGCCAGCTGGTCCAAGAGCCAGGGAGCGTCCTCCTGCCCGAGCAGGATGTCGACGAGAGCCGAGGCGTCGAGGACTGTCACCGACCGAACTCGTCTCGGATCTCGTCCATGATGGCCGACGTGGGCACAGGCTTGCTGGCACGTGGAGCGCGGTGCCGTTCGCCTTCGATCCAGTCCTCGAGGGAGCGTCGGGCCAGGGCCTTCTCGACGGCATCCTGAGTCAGCGCCGACAGCGAGAGGTGGCGTTCGCGCACCTGCCGGTACATGTCGTCCGGCAGGTAGACGCTCACCTTGGGCATACCCCCAATATACCCCCACGGCGGTCTTGGTCGAGCAGCGGCAAGCGGTCTCTGCGGGCTCGCCGTCCCGCCCCCTGCGTGGGACCGGCGAGCCCGCATCGACCATTTCTCAGGCGGTGACGAGCCGACGCCGCACGAGCGCCGCTCCGGCCAGGACGAGGAGCAGGGCGATCCCGGCCAGCGGGCCCGGGCTCGCTCCGGTCATGGCCAGCTCGTCGTCCGTGGAGTCGGCGGTGGCGACGCCCCCACCGAGCCCCGTGTCCGGACCACCGTCGATGCCGGTCCCCGGCGGGATGGTGATCGGACCGGTCGGCGGGCCGAACTGACCCGGCCCCGTCGTACCGTCACCTGGTCCGTCGGTGCCGTCACCTGGTCCGTCGGTGCCGTCACCTGGTCCGTCGGTGCCAGTGGCGCCATCCTCCAGGACGTCGTCGATCAGCCCGTTCTCGGCGGTGATGTCGTCCACGACCGCACCGAGGTCACCGTCGAGAAGGTCGTCGACGAGCGCCTCCTCACCGAGGATGTCGTCGACGATCGCGCCGACCAGGCCGTCGGTGACACCCTGCTGGGGCTCGTCCGGGCCGACGATGTCATCGACCAGGCCCTCCTCACCAGCGACGCCCTCGACCACGTCCGAGACCGCGGAGCCGTCCTCGAGAACGTCGTCCACGACGCCGTCCTCGGCCACGACACCCTCGACGACGTCGGTGACGGTCTCCGTCAGGGAACCGCCATCGGTCGCCTCGTCGAGCAGACCGGCGTCGACCAGGTCGGCGACAGTCTCGTCGACCAGGCCGTCGGTGACACCCTGCTGGGGTTCGTCCGGGCCGACGATGTCGTCGACCAGACCTTCCTCGCCCGCGATCTCACCGACCGCGCCGGTCAGTCCACCGGCCGGGTCGCCGCCGGTGACACCGCCGGTGACATCGTCGGCGGCGTCGGAGACGTTGGTGCCGTCCTCGAGCGCGTCGTCGGTGACGCCGTCCTGTGCGACGACGCCGTCGATCACGCCGTCGACGTCACCTGTCAGGGTGTCGTCGACGGTGCCGGACTCGCCGGCCACGTCCTCGACGACCGCGTCGACCACGCCGTCGCTGACGCCCTGCTGTGGCTGGTCCGCGCCGACGATGTCGTCGACGAGACCCTCCTCACCGGTGATGGCCTCGACAGCACGGGAGGCGTCCGTGCCGTCCTCGAGCGCGTCGTCGGTGACGCCGTCCTGTGCGACGACGCCGTCGATCACGCCGTCGACGTCACCTGCCAGGGTGTCGTCGACGGTGCCGGACTCGCCGGCCACGTCGTCGACAACCGCGTCGACCACGCCGTCGCTGACGCCCTGCTGTGGCTGGTCCGCGCCGACGATGTCGTCGACCACGCCGCCTTCGCTCAGGACATCCTCGACGGTGTCCGTCACCACCTCCGGCGACGTGCCGCCGTCGACCGTGACCTCGACATCTGCGACGTCACCCGTGGGGGCTTCGTCGGTGGACCCGCCGCTCACGGCCGGGTCGGAATTCTCGCTGGTGAGCTCTGCGGTGGCGTCGGCGAGGCCGATGGTGGCCTCGACGGTGGCGGTGGTGCTCTCGAGCACGTCGCCAACCACGCTGTCGTCGGTGGCGGCCTGTGCGGCCGCGGTACCGACGACCATGAGCCCACCGGTCAGCAACGCTGTTCGCAGCGCTCGCCGAAGGTAGGTACGCATGGGTCTGACTCCTGACTTGTCGGGTGGTCTGCGCCCGTCGGGCGCGTGAGGACGTGCCGGAAGAGTCCGGCCGTCCACCCATCAGTCAGGAGCGACGCTCACCTCGAGGACGACATCGAGCACACCCGACGGCGGCGCCGCGGCAGCGTGGGTGATCAGCGCGTCCGCGGACGCCCCGAGACCGCGAACGACGTCCGCGTCGGCTCCCGCCGGAGACGGTGTCGTGGTGCTCGCGCCCGCGGGCGCCGAGCTCGGCGCAAGGCCGGGCGACGGAGCCTGCATGTCCTCGGCCACGGTGGCGACGTCGGTGGTGAGCTCGTTCGCGACGCCGTCGGCCCGGAGTGCGGTCCGCGACACGACATCGGCGGGTACCGGCAGCAAGGCTGCTGGAGGCGCTACGACGGCAGGAGCGGCCTGCCGGACGGCTCGCGGCCGATCGGGATCGGCCGCCGGGTCGCTCGTCTGGCTCGGCGCGGCCGGCAACGCGTCCGGCAAGGTCCTGCCGGCGTCCTCCGCCGGCAGTGTCACCGGGACCGTGGTGTCCCCGACGGGTCTCCCTATCGGGTCGACGACGTCGACGATCGGTTCCGTCACCGACCCGACGGGATCCGGGATCGGCACGACGTCCACCACGGGTCGGACCGCAGGGTCGAGCGCGTCGACCACCGGCGCGACCACGCCGCCGCCGACGCTCTCGGTGAGCGGTGCCAACACCTGGTCGGTCAACGGACGCACGGTGCCCCCGACCGATTCGACGATGGGCGCGATCGGTCCGAGGACGTCATCCAGGACCGGGGAGAGGTGGGCGCCGACCGAGCCGAGCACAGCCTCCTCGGCGGGCACCACGACATCCGCGACCACCGGCGCCAAGCGGTCGGCCACCGGCCGGACGACCGCTTCCGCAAGCGGCGCAACAACCTGGTCGCGGACCTCGTCGGTGAGCCGCTGCACAGGCGGGGTGGCTACTTCGTCCACCACCGGGGCGGCGACCTCGTCCACCACCGGCGCGGCGACGTCCTCGGTCACCGGCTCGACGACGGCCTCGCGCACCGGCTCGGCAACGGTCTCGACGGCAGTGCGCACCTGTTGCGCCTCGCTGGCGCCGTCCTGCGCGGGCTGCTGCTGGTTCGCGGGCTGCTCCGGCTCGGGCGCGGACTGCTGTCCCTCGGACCCGGGCCGGGCTGCCGGCTGCTGCGGCTCGGATGCTGGCGGAGCCTCGGGCTCCTGCGGCTCCTGCGGCTCGGGTGGAACGGAACTCGCTTGCCCGCCGCTCGGGCTGATGGCCTCCCGGAGGGCTTCGTTCGCTCCCTCGGCGAGCTGCCCGACGGTCTCCGTGGTGCCCCGGGTGGTCTCCTCGACCGTCTGCGTCGCTCCCCGGACGACGTTCCCCAGGAGCGACTCGTCGTCGGCCGAGGCCGAGGTGGCCAGTGCGGCGGATCCGAGGAGCACGGCACCGGTGCCGCCAAGAGTCATGGCCCCGCGCAGCAGCCAGCGCGACAGGCGGCTGCAGCCACCCTCGTCACGCCCGGCGTCGCGTCGCAAAGGCCCTCCCCCTGAACGTGCCCGGCGGACGTCTGCATCCCCGGGACGTGGTCCTCGTGCACAACGTAACCCACGTCACACCGCTGCGCCACGCAATCGGCCAAGGCCCTGCACGAGGCACGCTCACCACGTGCGGGTGCCCGGCAGTTGTGCACGCGGTGGCGATGCCGTAGGAGTCATCCATGGCATCCACCGCTCCTCGCTATCTCGATCACGTCGTCGTCACCACCCCGGACCTCGCCGCCGCCGTGCGAGACCTCGAGTCGGCCACCGGTGTGGCACCCGAGCCAGGCGGTGTGCACCCGACGTTCGGCACCCGCAACTACCTCGTCACCTTCGGGGGGGACCGCTACCTCGAGATCCTCGGTGCCGACCCGGAGAACCACGGGTTCACCGGCATCCGGCCGTTCGGCGTCGACGACGTCACCGGGACCGCCACGTCCACCTGGGCGATCCACCCGCCCGACATCTCCGGCGCCGTGACGGCAGCGCGAGCGGCGGGCATCGACCCTGGCGAGCCCTACGACGGTTCCCGGCGCACCGCCGACGGCACCCTGCTGCAGTGGCGGCTGACGAAGGACCATGCGGAACCCTCCGGCGTCGTCCCGTTCCTGCTCGACTGGGGTGAGACGGTCTCGCCGGCACGAACCACGACGCCGCAGCTCGGCCTGGTCGAGCTCGTCGCCAGCCACCCGGAACCGGCCCGGATCCGCAGCGTGCTCACCGCCCTCGGGACGGATCTCGAGGTGAGCGAGGGTCCGGCGCGGCTGCGCCTGACGGTCGAGGGCCCGGCGGGCTCGACGACGCTCTGACGGCGCGAGGACGGGCTCCGGCGTCAGGCCATCCCGGCGTCGTGGGCGAGCAGCGCGATCTGGGTGCGGTTCGTCAGCTCCAGCTTGGTCAGCACCTGCGAGACGTGCGCCTTGACGGTCGCCAACGAGAGGTACATCTGCGCGGCGATCTCCGCGTTGGTCCGGCCCTGACCGATCGCGCGGACCACCTCCAGCTCGCGCTCGCTCAGCCGCGCGAGCCGCTGCCGCGCCTGCTCCGCCACACCAGACTGCCCGACCGCCTGGTCGATCAGCCGCCGCGTTACGGACGGCGAGAGGATCGACTCCCCGGCAGCGACTCGCCGCAGGGCCTCGGAGATCTGCGGCGGTGGGGTGTCCTTGAGCAGGAAGCCGCTCGCGCCCGCCCGCAGGGCGCCGAGGATCTCCTCGTCCGAGTCGAAGGTCGTCAGGACGACGACCTCCGGCGCGTTCGGGCGTGACCGGAGCCGGGCGGTCGCGCGCACGCCGTCGACCCGGGGCATGCGCAGATCCATGAGGACGACGTCGGTCGGGTGCGTGTCCAACGCCGCGGGCACCTCGTCGCCGTCCGCGGCCTCACCGACGACGGAGATGCCGTCCGCCCCGTCGAGCATCATCGTCAGCCCGGATCGGACGAGTGGGTCGTCGTCGACGACGAGGACCCGTATCGGTGCAGTCACGCCCGCCATCGTAGCCGCGGGCAAAACCTCGAAAAATGTGCTCCATGTGCGGTTCCCAGGCGCGCGAACAGCAATCTTTGCCGCAGACCTGCGCCCGATGACGTCTTGCGAAACCCCATGAGAACGCTGGGGTACCCAAAGAGGCCGAGGACGCCAAAGAACCCAAAGAGGACCTTTGGCCAAAGGTAGGGCGCCTTGGGCCGGGGCTAAAGGTGCGGACCGGATGCTGAGGACATCGCACCACACACCCACTCACGAAAGCAGAACTCGATGACTCGCACCTCGCGCCCCACCTCTCGCCGGACCAAGGCACTCGTCGCCGGCGGCGCGGCCGTCCTGCTCCTCGCCGGTGCCGGCGGCAGCTTCGCCCGCTGGTCCGACAGCACCGGGGTGGACAGTGCCAGCTTCGCGTCCGGCGACCTGGGCATCACGCAGTCGGGCGGGACCTGGACCGACCAGCTCGGCGTGACCGTCGCCGACCCGGCCAACTACCTGATGGTGCCCGGCACGACGCTCACCTACAACGGAACGCTGGACGTGGTCGTCGAGGGCGAGAACCTCGAAGCCGCGATCACCACCGACTTCACCGACGTCACCAGCAGCACCGAGCTGGCCCAGGCGCTCGAGGTCGACATGACGATCGACGGCACGGACATGACCGTGGTCGGCGCCGAGGCGACGAGCACACCGATCATCAGCAGCGGCCAGCACCCCCTCGTCATCACGGTCGCGTTCCCGCAGACCCGGGAAGACGGCACCGACTGGGGCACCTACGCGCAGGACGGGGTGCTCGACCTGACCGCCTTCGACGTCTCCCTCACCCAGGACACCGCCGCCACCCAGCCGGTCGTCGACCCGGCACTCTGACGGGGCCGAGGCGGACACGATGGGACGAGCACTGCGCGGGGCGGCCGCGGCTTCGTTGGCGCTGCTCCTCCTCGCCGGCACCGGAAGCAGCTACGCCAGCTGGTCCGACGCCAGCGCGGTGGACGGCACCAGCGTCCGCAGCGGCGCCCTGCGCAGCGACCTCGAGGCCGCGAGCGTGAGCATCCACCGTGGAGACACGGTGCTGCCGACCACGACGCCGCTGCTTCCCGGTGACGCGATCGTCGTCGAGACCACCGTCCGCCTCACCGTCGGCGGCGTCGCCGGACAGCTCGTCCTCGACGCCGGTGCCACGGCGGACGCCATCGCCGCCCAGGGCGTCATGCTCGACGCACCCACGATCGCGGTGACCGGCCCGACAGGGTCGACCTCCGGCGCCACCTGGCGTGGGCCGGTCACCGCAGCCGAAGACGGCGCGCTCGTCACCGCCACCATCAACCTCCCCATCAGCGAGGCGCTCGCGCCGACCGCCCAGGGCAGCACCATCGACCTCTCCACTACCCCCATCACCTGGGACCTCACGCAGGAGGACGCACGATGACCGGACGACGCACGCACCGCGGCTGGGCTCTGCTCGGCGCCGCCGTGCTCGCCGCCGTCGTCGTCAGCCCCTCCGGCGAGACCCAGGCCC
Source organism: Georgenia halophila (assembly GCF_039541595.1). Lineage (NCBI taxonomy): Bacteria > Bacillati > Actinomycetota > Actinomycetes > Allobogoriellales > Allobogoriellaceae > Georgenia > Georgenia halophila. The sequence goes on from NZ_BAABGN010000001.1 coordinate 144,773, forward strand.
GCTGGCACGACCACGAGGACGTCACCCTCGGGACGATGACGACGGACACCGTCGGCATGTCCGTGACGTCCACCGGACCCACCACGTCGGCCGTGACCAACACCTCCGGCTCGGCCACCCTCGCCTGGGCGCCGACCGAGGTGACCGCGACACCCGACGCCCGCACAACTGGGGCCGAGGCCGCGCAGATCCTGGGCGGGCTCGTGCTCGGCTACGACGACTGCAACGGCGGCTCCAGCTGGAGCACCGGGACGACGTCCGGGACCACGCGGACCATCACCGGCGCACCCACCACCCTGGCCGCCGGGCAGACCTCCTCGCTGTGCCAGCCGGTGAGCGTGACCGACGAGCTCGCCCTCATCCGCAGCGCCGGCGCCCGCAGCGTCGACCTCACCACCACCCTGGCCGGCTCCGCCGTCGAGGCACCTGCCTGGTCGACCACGGCGACGACGAGCACCGACGTCACCGTCCCGTTCCCGCAGCCGACATCGGTGTCGTGCAGGGATACGAAACCCGGGCTGCTTGGTATCCCGACCCGTATCGAACCCGTCATCGAGTGGTCATGGGCCGGAACCAACGTGGCGGGCCAGCCCGCCGTCGCGCTGTGGGAGGTGCTCGTCCAGAACGGGAGCGGCAGCTGGAACCCGGTCAGGACGGTGACCAGCGGAACCATGCAGGTCACCCTCACCAACTACGACCTCCCCCAGCCCGCGTGGACCTCCTACTCCGTCAAGGTCCGCGCCTACCCGTTCACCGCGAACGGGCAGGTCGACCGCGGTGCGTACGTCGAGTCAGACCTGATGGTCCGTCTCGGCCACCGCATCACGACTCCTCCCGTCTGCGACGGCCTCGTTCCCAACACCAACCCCTCCGCCATCAACCTCGGGAGCGCCTCGTGACCCGCCGCATCCTCCGCCTCGTCGGCACCCTGCTCGCCGTGGGCGCCGTCGCTCTGGCGCTCGCCCTCGTGGTCGTCCCCCGGGTCACCGGGTGGGTGCCGCTCACGATCCTCTCCGGGTCCATGGAACCGACCATCCCGGTCGGGAGCCAGGTCATCGTCGAGCCGGTCGAGGACAACTCCGACGTCGCCCGCCTCCAGATCGGCGACGTCATCACCTTCATGCCCAAGCCCGACGACGCCACTCTCGTGACGCACCGCGTCGTCACCCGCAGCGTCGGCAGCGACGGCGTCGTCACCCTCACCACCCAGGGCGACGCCAACGACAACCCGGACGAGGTCGACCTCACCACGCAGCAGGTCCGCGGGGTCATGCGGTACCACGTCCCCCTCGCCGGATACGTCGCCCAGGCCCTCGACGGGCAGCAGAAGTCCATCGCGACGGTGGCACTGGCCGGCGGTCTCGTGCTCTACGCGGGCATGGAGCTGCTGCTGGCGGGCCGCGACCGCCGTCGGGCACGTGACGCCGATCGGCCGACCGGGGAGCAGGCGGACGCACAGTCTGCCGAACAAGCCACCGAACAAGCCACCGAGCACGCCGTCGAAGAGCCCGATGCCCGAGTCCCGGCCATGGCCGGAGTGACAGCCGAGGAGCAGTGATGAGCGAAGCGGGACCTGCAGCAGGAACGACGACCAAGATCCGACCCGGCCCAGTAGCGACGACCGAGCCGCTCGTCGACCCCGACGCGCTCGCGCGCCTCGTACAGGAGGTGGGGTGCGACGGCGCACGGCGGTTCGTCGTGCGGTTCCGCGCCGCGCTCGGTCGCCGGCTCGCGGAGCTGCACCACGCACTCCGCAACATCGACCTCGCGGCCGCCTACGACGTCGCCCTCAACCTCTCCTCCGGCGCCGCGATGGTCGGTGCCCCTCGCCTCGCCGCGACCGCCGGCGAGATCGCGGCGCGCCTCCGACTCACCCTCGGGCCGTCCCGGGACGACTTGCAGGCGCTCCTGCGGCTCGCCCGCGAGACCGACGCGGAGCTCGGGCGCCTGTTGCACGAACAGCCCTGACTCTGCCTGCCGGCCCTTCGCTAGGGTCGGCTGATGGCAGAAAGGGCGACGTGGACGGCTGACGCCGAGCGCGCCGCCGAGGACTCCCACCACCTCGTCTTCCTGCGCCAGCTGCCCTTCACGGTCGTGGCGGCGATCGTCGTCGGCGGCATCTTCCTCGTCAGGCCTGCCAACCTGGCCGACCACAGCATCGTCGCGGCGATCATCGTCGCCGTAGCCGCCTCGACCGCCAGCATCGTCATCCCGTGGCACCGCCTCGACCGGCGCTGGGCAGCCCTCGTCCCCGCCGGCGACATGGCCGCCATCGGCCTCGCCTCGACCTCCGGTGCGGACGTGGCCCCCGGCCTGGCGCTCCCCGTGCTGTGGCTGTCCCGCGCCTACGGCATGGCCGGGTTGGTGACCTCGGTCCTCGGCGGCACGGTGATCGTCTGGCTGCCGCAGGTCCTCGGCGCTCCCGTCACGGACGTCTCGCTCCCGCGGCTCCTGGTCCTGCCGGCGGTGCTCGGCGCCATCGGCACCTACATGTACTTCGCCGAACGCCGCTCGATCGCCCGCCAGCGCCTCCTCGAGCGGCAGAGCGGCATCCTCGAGCGCACGCTGGAGGACGCCCGACGGCAGCGGCGGCTCCTCGAGGGCGTCCTCAACACCATCGACGTCGGGGTCGTCGCCGTGAACGCCGAGGGTGAGGTCATCGTCCGCAACCGCGCGCAGGCCAGCCTCGCTCCGCGGACCCCGGCCGTGGGACAGTCGGTCGAGACCTACGTGCCCGACACCCTCTACGGGCCCGACCGCCGCACGGCTCTCGGCGCCGACGCCTCGCCCCTCGTGCGGGCGAGCCGGCGCGAGCGGGTGGGCCGCGAGCTGGTGTGGTTCCGGACCGAGGAGGGGGCGTGGCGGGCCGTCGGCGTCTCCTCGAGCCCGCTGTCGGGCAACGACGGGCGGTGGGACGGCGCCGTCGTCGTCTACCAGGACCTCACGCCCGAGATGACGGCGATGGCCCAGCAGGACGACTTCGTCGCCTCGGTGAGCCACGAGCTGCGCACCCCCCTGACGTCGGTCCTCGGCTATGCCGAGGTGCTCTCCGACGATCCGGCCCTCGACGAGCGGCAGCGCACGTACCTACGGGTCGTCGAGCGCAACGCCCGTCGTTTGCTGCGCCTGATCGGTGACCTGCTCGCCGCCGGGGAGATCAACCGCGGAACGCTCACCCTCGAGCGCACGGACGTGGACCTGCGTGACGTGGTCACCGAGGCGATCGAGGCACAGTCGCCGTTCGCGCGCGAGCGTGGCGTCGAGGTCCGGGACGAGCTCGACGGCCCGATCCGCACGCACGGCGACCCCGCGCGTCTCGCACAGGTGGTCGACAACGTCCTGACCAACGCCATCAAGTACTCACGGCGGGGCGGCGAGGTCGTGGTCAGTGGCGACCGGCACGACGGCCACGTGCTGCTGCGGGTCCGGGACCACGGCGTCGGGATCGCCGTCGCGGACCAGGAGAGGGTCTTCCAGCGCTTCTATCGCGCCGAGGCGGTGCGCGGGAGCAAGGTTTCCGGCACCGGGCTCGGCCTGCACATCACGCAAGAGCTCGTGAGCGCGCACGGCGGCTGGGTGGAACTCGACAGCGAGCCAGGGGTCGGGACCGAGGTACGGATCAGTCTGCCGGAGGCGCCATGACGCTCGACATCTTCACGCTCCAGGTGTCCGCGGGCGCCATCATCCTCATGGCGAGCACGCTGTTCCTCGTCCAGTCGTGGGACCGCCGCGGTGAGGTGGTGGACCGGTTGTGGATGCTCGCCCTGTGCGGCGCCATCGCCACCGCAGTGATCACGGCCGCCCAGGAGTTGGACAGCCCCACCTTGTGGTGGCTGGTCGGCCTGGGCAACGGAACGACGGTGCTGGTGCCCTTCGCGCTCTGGAACGGCGCCCGGGCCGGTGCCGGCCGGCCGACGCGTCTGTGGGTCTCGGTGATGATCGCCTGCGCGACGGTGGCGGCGGGCCTCCTGGAGGGCCCCGACGGCGGGCACTGGGCCGGTGCCGAGGCCTACCTCCTGGGCGTCAGCGCCGGTTGCCTGATCGCGGGCCTCGAGATCGTCCGGAGCCCGTTGCGCCGTTACCGCAGCGGCGTGGGCCTCGCCGTCCTGCTCCTCGCCACTGCCGCGTTCTTCGTCGTCCGGCTGTTGGCCTTCGTCACCGTCGGGCCGGAGGACCCGACGTTCGTCGCCGTGCTCGGGACGACGACGGCGACCCTGTGGCTCGCGGGCATGGTCAACGGCGCGGCCTTGTTCATGGTCGCGCTGCGCGGAGACCAGGGCGTCGCGGACCGCCCGGGCGCACTGCGGTACGACCCGCTGACGGGCGCCCGGCCTCCGGGCGCGTTCGCCACGCTGGCTCGGCAGGCGCTCGGCATCGGCGCCCAGCGCGGCGTGCCCATGTGCCTGGTCCGCGTGCGGATCGATGACGCCCCCGCCATCCGCACGGCCTTCGGCGAGACCCGCGCGGACGCCGCCTACGCCACCTGCGGCGACGTCCTGCGGGCGGTGGCCCAGCCGGGGACGCTCGTCGGGCTCGAGGAGGACCACAGCGGGTTCCAGGTGGTGCTCGAGGACGTCACTGCGGAGCGCGCCCGCCGCTGGGCCGACGAGCTGCGTCGCCAGCTCCTGGACGCACCGGTCGAGATGCCCGGCGTGGCGCTGCGCCTGGTCGTCAGCGTGGGCGTGGCCGGCACGGACCAGCACGGCCACGACCTCGACGAGCTCCGAACCTCGGCACAGCGGGCGCTGCGCGAGGCGACGCGAGCGGGCGGGGACCAGGTGCGCGTCGCCGCGGACGCCGAGGCCGCCGTCGAACAGGTTCAGTCCGTGGCGAGCCGGTAGCCCAGACCGCGCACGGTGTGCACGAACCTCGGGTTGTCCGGCGTCTCACCGAGCTTGCGACGCAGGTTCGCCATGTGCACCTCGACGGTACGGCTGTCCGCCTCCGTCACCCGGGCGCCGTGGCTGTACTGGTCCGGCCACAGCACGCGGGCGAGCTCACCCTTGGCGACCGGTCGCCTGCGTGCCTCGTGGAGCGCGGCCAGCAGCGCGAACTGGGTCCGGGTCAGCGAGACGAGCTCGCCGTCCACGCGCGCGGCGCGCACGTCCGGGTCGACGACCAGGCCGGACCCGCCGGGTGCCGGTTGGTCGGTCGTTCCCGCGGCGGGCTCCTGCCCGTTCGGCGGCGGTGGCGGCACTGACGCGACCCGCCGCGTCCGGCGCAGCAGTGCCTCGATCCGGGCGCGGAGCTCACGCGGCCGGAACGGCTTGGTGACGTACTCGTCGGCACCCGAGTCCAGTCCGAGCAGCGTGTCCGGCTCCTCGCCGTGTGCGGTGACCATGATGACGACGGCGTCGCTGAAGGTCCGCAGCCGCCGGATCACCTCGAAACCGTCGATGTCGGGCAGCGAGACGTCGACGGTCGCTACGTCGGGGGAGTGGGTCCTGGCCAGGGTGACACCCTGCGCTCCGGTGACCGCGACGTGGACGACGAAGCCCGCCTGCTGCAACGTGATCTCGATGAGGCCGCGGATGTCCTCGTCGTCCTCGACGACCACCGCGACCCGCCGATAGTTCTCGTCCACGAGCGCAACGTAACAAGATGTCCCGGTTCGGTGCGCTCACGGGGGCCAGGGCAGCCACGCGGACAGCACGAACCGGCGGCCGTTCACCCCGTGCTCCAGGCGTCCGCCCACCAGCTGCAGCCGTTCTTCGAGACCGACGAGCCCGGTGCCCGAGCCGGGCACCGCCGCGACCGGGGACGGCGGAAGCGGGTTCGCGACCCGCACGTCCACCCCCTCGCCCTCCCGGCCCGTCACGCTCACCTCGACGGCGAGACCAGGTGCGTGCTTGCGGGCGTTCGTCAGGCCCTCCTGGACCACCCGGTAGGTCGTCCGCCCGACCAGGCCCGGCGCGTCACCGTCCAGCCGCAGCTCCAGCCCGACGGCGGAGCCGGCCTGCCGCGCCTCGGTCACCAGATCCTCGAGCCGGTCGGCGCCCGGTTGCGGCGCAGGTACGCCCGCCGGCGCCGAGCCAGCACCGACGCCGCCCGCGGCGGCCGCGGAGGGCGGCTCGTACCGCAGCACGCCGATCACGTCCCGGAGCTCGTCGAGGGCCTGGTGGACGCCCGCGCGCACCACACCGGCCGCCCGCGCGATCTGCTCGGGCGGCGAGTCCGGGCGGAACTCCAGCGCCCCGGCGTGCGTGGCGAGCAGCGAGAGTCGATGGGCGAGCACGTCGTGCATCTCCCGGGCGATGCGGGTGCGCTCCTCGGCGCGGGCCTCGGCCACCGCCCGGTCGCGGTCCGACTCGGCCCGCCGGGCCCGCTCGCGGAGCGCGGCCAGCACCTGCGCCCGCGACCGGCTGAGCGCCCCCCAGGCCAGCAGGGCGGCATGGGCGACGACGACGAGCACCACCCACCACACCATCGGCAGGTCGGGAGGCGGTCGCCACACACCGCGGACCACGTGCGTCAGAGCGCCGAGCGCCGCGACGCCGACGGCGACAGGGAAGGGGGCCCAGCGACCCACCGCGAGCGTCGCGGCCGTGGCGGCCGGCGTGGCCGCGGGGGAGAGGCCGGCCAGCACAGCGAGCACGACGGCGGCCGCCACCGGCCGCACGACCAGCACCGGCACCAGGATCACACCGAGCACGCCGGCGACGATGTCTACGGTGACGACGGCCGTCGCCGGGTCGTTCTGGAGCTCGGCGTACGTCGCCGTCGCGGCGCACACGGCGACGATCACGACGGCCGCGACGACGACCCTGACGGAAGGGCGGCTCGGCACGCACATGTCCGCCGGGTCGCTCGTCATGCCTTGCAGCGTAGAGACGGCACGCCGGTGCCGGACACCGACCAAAGTCTGGGGTCACCGCGACCTGTGGGCGAACGTCGCCGACCTGCGTCGTGACAGAGCGGACCGATGGCCGATGTCCGGCCGGCCCCACCGGCGAGACGGTGATGTCGCACCGCTCGACCGACCGAGGAGCACACCGTGTCCATCCCCACCGCATCACCTGTCACGACCGCCGCGACCGCCGCCAGGAGCTCACGCAGCCACCGCCTCGGCGTGGCGATCGTCGCCGGCCTCGCCGGCTTCGTCGTCTGGCTGATCGCCGTGCCGCTGCTCGACATCGAGATTCTCACCGGTTCGCCCGACGGCGGGTCCGTCGTCGGCCCCGGCGCCGTCCTGGTGTCGGGGATCGCGGCCTCGCTCGCCGGCTGGTGCGTCCTCGCCCTGCTCGAGCGGTTCACCGCCCGGCCGCGCAGGACCTGGACCATCGTGGCGCTCGCCGTCCTCGTCCTGTCCATGAGCGGACCGCTCATGGAGACACAGTCGACGGCAGCCGCCGCGACGCTCGTGGCCATGCACCTCGCGGTCGCAGCGGTGGCGATCCCGCTGCTCGCGGCGACGGCTCGCGCGCCCCGCAGGGCGGCGGCCGCGCGATGACGGCGCCGACCGCCGCCGGCCCGACGGGCCGCGCCGCACTGCTCGCACCGCTGCGCGGCACGGTTCTGGAGGTGGGCCCGGGACCGACGAGCAACCTCCAGCAGCTCGACCCGGGCGTGCACTGGATCGGGCTCGAGCCGGATACCACCGCCTTCCCGCTCCTCACGCGCCTGGCAGACCGGCTCGGTCGGCCCGTCACGCTGCTCGACGGCGTCGCCGAGGCCATCCCGATGCCAGACGGGTCCGTGGACGCCGTCGTCGGGACGTACGTGCTCTGCTCGGTGGACGACGTCGAGTGCTCGCTCGCCGAGATCCGGCGGGTGCTGCGCCCGGGCGGCACGTACGTCTACGTCGAGCACGTGGTGGCCGAGCGGGGCACGTGGACCCGGTTCGGGCAGCGCGTGTGGGGCACGGCGACGATGGCTGAGTGCCGGCCCGACCGGGACACCGGTACCGCCATCGACGCGGCCGGGTTCGCGGACGTCCAACGGGCGACGGCGTACGTCACCGGCTTCCTCGGCGCGCGGATCCCGGTGATCGCCGGCCACGCGACCGCCTGACGCCGTTCCGCGGGCACTGCCGATCGTGACGCACCGCTTGGCCTTCTCGTGGCCGATACGGCGGTTCACGTGAGGGCCGGGTCGATCAACTCTCCGGGAAGCCAGGGTCGTGGTTCAGGACATCGACCATCTCGTCGACGTGTGTGAGGTCGAGGAGGAATCGCACGACTTCCGGTGGCTGGATGAACACCAGCCGCCCAGGCAGACGGTTGGCCGTGTGGGCGATCTGGGCGACGGCGGTGGAGTCCATGAACGACACGGTCCGTGTGTCGACCTCGATCGGGACCTGATGACGTTCGGCCCCGCGAAACGCCTCGGCGAGCTCAGCCTTCATGGCTGCGTCTATCGGTCCGGACAGGACGACGCGCACCCGCGATCCAGAGGTCAGAACCGACACCGACCCTGATTCCTGGTAATGCTCAGTGTCTGGGCGCGCCGCTGGAACGTCGTTGTCAGTCATCGGCCGGTCCGAACCTTCCCTCCAGTCTCGGAAGCACCAGCATCGCATGCGCGGGGGGAAGTGGTGCGCGCTTGAATCACCAGCCGCACCGATCCGCCGCACCGGCGGCGACGGCCTGTCGGCGACTTAGCCCAGGAACCCGATGTGCTCGCCGAGCGGTCCGTCCATCCGGCGCAGGCCGTCGAGCTCGGCCGGATCGTGCCCGGTGACCACGCGCGTGCCCTCGTCGCGGTAGGCGCGGACCAGGTCAAGGCCCCGGTAGAGGCCCGGCAGGTCGGTCACCGCGGTGAAGGGCATGTCCTCGTCGAGCTCGCGGCGGAAGTGCACGGCGTCCGAGGCCAGCAGGACAGGCCCGTCCGCCGTCGACACGAGCACCATGGCCTGGCCGGGGGTGTGCCCGCCGACCTCGAAGAGATCGATGCCCGGCGCCACCTCGGTGTGCCCGTGGAAGGTCCGCACGCGGCCCTCGGAGTCGGCACACCGCAGCGTGGCCAGGTCCGCGGACTCGGCGTAGAAGCCGATGAGGAACCGCTCCGCCACCGGTGAGAACCAGAAGTCCCGTTCGGCCTGGGACATCACGATCGTCGCCGCGGGGAAGAGGTCCAGATTGCCGAGATGGTCGTAGTGGCAGTGGGTCACCACCAGCGTGTGCGGCGCGGCGGTGTCGACTCCGAGCCGGGTGTACGCCTCGGCGGGCGCCACGAGGATCTGCTTGCCCCGCTTGGCGGCGGCGGCCTCGGAGAACCCGGTGTCCACGACGACGGTCCGGTGCTCGTTCCAGACCACCCACAGGTAGTAGTCGGTGGGGGAGGGCCCGTCGTCCTCGCCGTAGAGGTGATGGTTGAGGTAGACGTCGCGCCGAGTGGTCGGGGCCGTCCCGTGCCGGACGACGGCGATCTCGTACGTCCCGTCCGTCATCTCACCCGTCCGCCGGGCAGAGCCGGTCGAGGATCTCGCCAGCCGGGCCGGCCTGTGCCTCGCGGTAGCGCCGCCCCGCCCACAGCGACATCAGCTCCACCTCACCGGCCTTCTTCGCAGCCGCCCTGATCGGCGACGTGAGCTGGTTGACGTACGGGTACCCGCTCGGGGCGCCGGCGTGGGCGCGCAGGAAGTCGTTGACCAGTCCTTGCGCCCACCGGCCGCTGAACGCACGCGTCAGCGCCACGTCCCGCTCACCGGCGAACAGCTCGCCGCGGTGCGCTGGGGGCGTGCCGGCCTCGTCCGCGACCAGCAGCGCCGTCCCGATCTGCACGGCGTCCGCACCGGCGGCACGCGCCGCGGTCACGGCGGCGGGGGACGCGAGGCCTCCGGCCGCCACGAGCGGCGCCGTCCCGCGCACGGCGGAGAGCAGCTCGGAGAGGGGCCGGGTCGCCGGCTCGGCCGCCTGGTCGAACGTCGCGCGGTGCCCCCCGGCGTCGGGTCCTTGGGCGCACAGCACGTCGGCGCCGCGGTCGAGCGCCGTCCGTGCCTCGTCCGCCGTCGTCACGGTGGCGACCACCGTGGAACCGGCACGCTGCAGGGCCTCGACGACCTCCGCCGTCGGGAAGCCGAAGGTGAAGGAGACGAGGGGCACGCCGGCGTCCAGGACCAGCTCGAGCTTGTCTGACCACCCGTCGTCGTCCGGTGCCGGCTCGGGGATCGGCACGTCGGGATGCTCGGCCAGCAGCGACTCCCGGTAGGCACGCACGGCGTCCGTCAGCGGCGCACGCTCCGGCACGAAGAGGTTCACGCCGAAGACGTCCGCGCCCCGGCCCACCTCCTCGACCTGCTCGGCGAGCCGCTCGGCGGTGAGATAGCCCCCGGCGAGGAAGCCCGTCCCGCCGGCATCGACGGCGGCCAGCACCAGGGCAGCGGTGGACGGGCCGCCGGCCATGGGGGCGGCGAGCGCCGGGCGGCGCAGGCTTTGGAGCGGGGTGGCCATCAGCCCGTCACATCCTCGAACGTGACGGCCTGCTTCGGCCGGCGGTCCACCCGCAGCTCGAAGATGTCCGGCCGGGCGTAGTGCCCGACGGCGTCGAAGTCGAGATGCCAGCGCGCACGCATCTCGGGGTCGAGGTCGGCGTAGAGGATGGTCTCCTCGTTGTACACCGGGCCGGCGAGGACCGCCCCGGACGGGTCGACGATCATGCTGCCGCCGCGCATCAGCACCGATCCGGGCTCCGCCCCGAACGCCGCCTCGTAGTCCTCGGGGTAGTCGTCGCGGGTGATGTACTGGCAGGCCGAGAGCACGAAGCAGCGGCCCTCGAGGGCGACGTGCTGCATGGACGACGCCCAGGTGTCCCGGTCGTCGGCGGTGGGGGCGCAGTAGATGTCGAGCTGTTGGCCGTACATCGCCTGGCGCAGGGCCGGCATGTAGTTCTCCCAGCAGATGACGGTGCCCAGGCGGCCGGCCGGGGAGTCGACCACCGGCAGGGTCGAGCCGTCACCGAAGCCCCACACGAGCCGTTCGGCGCCGGTTGGCATGAGCTTGCGGTGGTGGCCCACCCGCCCGCGCTCGGGGTCGATCATCACCACGGTGCAGTACAGGGTGCCGCCGACCTTCTCGATGATCCCGAGGACCACGAAGATGTCGTGCTCGGCCGCGGCCTCGGCGACGGCGGCCAGCTCGGGCCCGTCGAGGGTGACCGCGCCCGCGGCGTAGCGGGCGTACTCCGCGCGCCCGGCCTCGGTGCGCCGGCCGACCGGGCTGCCGAAGGTCAGTCCCTTCGGGTAGGTGCCGAGGAACGCCTCCGGGAAGAGCACCGTTCTCGCTCCACCGTCGGCCGCCTCGCCGATCAGCCGGACCGTCTTCTCCGTGCTCGCCACCGCGTCGAACGGAACCGATCCGGCCTGGACCACCGCGACCTTCACCATGTCTGCTCCTCTCGTGGCGATCGCTCGCCGATCTGTCAGATGTTGCACCATCCCGGCGCCCCGCAGCTGCCGAGCGACGTCAGACGTGCGCCGTGGTCTTCGGCTCGTCGGCCGGCGGCGTGGCCGGCCGCTCGCCGTACAGCCCCGCGGCCAGCGAGTCGTGGTACTCGTCCTGCACCGGCCGCACCTGCGACTGCGTCGCGAGCGAGACGATGACGAACAGGGGCAGCGCCACCATCAGGCCGGTCATCGCCGGCCCGAAGGGCAGCGGCGAGTAACCGAGGACCACGAGCAGCACGATCAGCTCGCCGACGATGACGCTGGACAGTGCGCCGGCGCGGGTCGCGCGCCGCCACACCAGCGGACCGAGCGCGGCCGGGACCAGCATGCTGCCGATCGCGAAGCCACGGTCAGCCAGCGGCACCAGGAACTCCTGCGCCGCCGGGGTGAAACCGAGGATGCACACCAGCGCGGTCAGCGACAGCACGCAGGCCCGACCCACGATCGTGCGGACCCGGGGCGTGGCCCTGGGCTGGGCGAACCGCACGTACAGGTCCGTGGTCAGCAGGCTTCCGGAGGACAGCAGCTGGCTGTTCACCGTCGAGATGCCGGCGGCCACGATGGCCACCACGACGACGGCGCCGAGCAGCGGGGCGTTCTGCGCGAAGTACAGCGGGATGATCTGGTCGCTGTTCTCGGCGGTCAGGCCGTCGATGAGGCCCGGAGTCCAGGCGAGCATCCCGATGACCAGCGCGCCCATCGCCATGATCCAGGTGTTCCACACCGGTGTGATGGCGGCCGCCTTGGCGAGGTTCGTCGCGGACCTGGCCGAGTAGTACTTCTGCCACATGTGCGGCATGACCCAGAACCCCAGCGCGAGGCCGATCGTGGTGTCGATGATCGTCCACGGCTCGCCCTTGTTGACGAGGATCTCCGGGGCGACGTCCTGGAGGTTGCGGAACGCGTCGAACCATCCGGCGGAGCTGAGGAAGGTGAGCACGATGCCGGTCAGCACGATGCCGAAGAAGAACCCCATGAAGGTGTCCGTCCAGGCGGCGCCGCGCCCGCCGGCAAGGGTGACGAGCAGCCCGACGAGAAGCCCCAGGACGACGATGCCCACCCAGTAGGGGATGGCGCCGCCGGTCAGCGTGGACATGGCCGTGGCGCCGCCGATGATCTGGATCATCATGTACGGGACCAGCCCGATGATGCCGCACACGGCGAACAGCACACGCAGCGTGGGGCTGCCGTAGTAGTGCTCCGCCATGTCGCCGGGGGTGACGAAGGAGAACTTGCGTCCCAGCTGCCAGATCCGGGTGCCGAAGACCCAGATGAACATGGCGTGCACGACGGTCCAGGCGGGGAACGCCCAGAACCACACGCCGTCCCGGTAGAAGGAGCCGACGGCGCCGAGCAGCGTCCAGGTGGAGAAGAAGCTCGCGCCGGTGGTCATCATCAGCACGATCGTGCCGAGGCCACGGTCGGCGAGGAAGAAGTCGTCGGGAGTCTGCTTGTTGCGCCGCGACGCCCACAGGCTGATCCCGACCAGGAGGGCAAGGAACCCGACGAGCGCGATCACGGTTGCGGTGGTGGTGCTCATCAGAACTGCGCCTCCTTCTGCTCGGCCTCGGTGCGCGCGTGCTCCTGCTCGTGGTAGCGCCGCATCCGCTCCCCGTAGGGCTTGAAGAAGGCGAAGTACACGACGAGCACCAGGGCGGTGTTGAGGACGTTGATCGCGATGCCGAAGGCCATCGGCTGGGGAAACGGGCCGATGAACGTCGGTGCGTTGACGATCCCGAAGTAGGGCAGCCAGCTGGCGAGGTAGAGCGCGAAGAAGATCGTCAGGACGATGTAGTTCGCTTTGCGTTTCACGGTGGAGACCTCTCGACTTCCTTGTCGTCGCCGGGCAGGCCCGACGGGGGCGGGTGGGTCAGGCGTCCGCTCCGGCACCGCCCTCGTGGACGGTGACGGTGGGCTCGAGCTGGTCCGCGTCGACGACCTCGCGCCACGCCTCGACGCCGGCCTGGAACGCGACGATCCCGGCCTCGGGAAGGGAGATCTCGATGGCCTCGAGGATCTCCTGCGGCGTGAGCCCGAGGTCGAGCGCGACGCGGATGTGGCTCTGGATGTGGCCCTTGGAGGCCCGCATGACCGTCAGGCTCACGATGAAGATGAGCTCCTTGGTCTTCTTGTCCAGCGTCCGCTGGTTGAGGTAGGCGGCGGAGACGACGCCGTTGGCGGCCTGCAGCACCTCGAAGTCGTGCTTGGCCATGACCTTGTGGTAGTCGAGGACGTATCCCCGGGATGTGGCCATGTCGTCGATGTACTGCTGCGCGGCGTCGCTCAATGTGTCCTCCTGATGGTTGGTTGGCGGTCTCTGGTGGTGCCCAGTTCGGGGTCCCTGCTGTGGCCTCAGGCAGCCGACTCAGCCGGTCGAGCTCAGGTCCGTGCCGGTCCGGCCCGCGACGAACCGGGCCAGCTCGGTGTGGTCCGCCGGCTGCTCGCCGGCGGCCTCGCCGGCGGCCCGCGCGGCTGCTCCGGTGATCTCCAGCGGCACGCCGTGCGACTCCGCCAGGGCGGTGGCGATGCCGATGTCCTTGACCATCAGGTCGAAGGCGAAGCCGGAGTCGTAGGTGCCGGTGAGGATGTGCTTGGGGTATTTGACCTCGCTGGCCTGCGAGCGGCCGGTGGAGGCGTTGACGACGTCGACCATCACCTTCGGCTCGATGCCGAACTTCGCGGCGACGGTCAGGACCTCGGCCGCCGCGGCGATGTTGGTGGCGGACAGCAGGTTGTTGAGTGCCTTGGCGGCGTGGCCGGCCCCCGAGGGCCCGACGGGAGTGATGGTGGTCCCCATGGGCTCGAGGTGCCGAACAGCCTTCTCGACGTCGACCGGGTCGCCGCCCGCCATGATCGACAATTCGCCGGTGACGGCCTTGGCGACGCCGCCGGAGACCGGCGCGTCGACGTAACCGACGCCGTGCTCGGCCGCCGCCGCGGCCAGCCGCCGGGTGCTCTCCGGCTCCGAGGAACTCATGTCGATGACCAGTGCGCCCGGCTCCAGCCGCGCCAGCAGACCGTCGCCTTCTCCGGTGCCTTCCAGCACGGCCTCGACCACGCGGGACGAGGGCAGCATGAGGACGACGACGTCGATCGTCGCCAGGTCCGTGAGGTCACCGAGCGTGGGGGCGTCGAGCTCGTCGGCCGCCGACCGCAGCGCACCCGGGTCGGCGTCCTGGAGGGCGACGTCGTGGACGGCGGCGTACCGGCGCACCATGGGCAGGCCCATGCGCCCGAGCCCGACGAACAGTGTGGTCATGATGTGGCCTCCGGAGTGGTCGCGGTGGTGGTCTCGGCCACGGGCGGCGCCTCGGCGAAGTGGGTCAGCGCGATGGTCTGCGCGGCGAGCACGTGCTCGCGGCTGCGGGACTCGGCCAGCTCCGGGTGGTGCGCCTCGATGGCGTCGATGACGGCGCTCAGCTCGGCGTGGCTCTGGGCGCTGCGCCCGGGGACCTCGAGCGTGTAGGCGCGCAGCAGGGCGATCCGGGCCTGGACGTTGCCGAGCATCTCCTCGATGACGGGGTTGCCGGCCGCGGCGACGAGCGCCGCGTAGAAGTCGTCCTTGATCGCGACGAGATCCTCGACGTGGCCGGCCTCGCCGGCCTCCCGGAACCGGTCGATGAGGTCGCGCAGGCGGGCGACGTCGCCGTCGTCGGCGTTCTCGGCGGCGAGCCGTGCGGCCGCTCCCTCCAGCGCGCCGCGCACCTGGTAGAGGTGCCGGGCGTCCTCGACGGTCAGCACCGCGACGATGGGCCCGACCTGGGGCTTCATGGTGATGAGCTGCTGGCTCTCCAGCTGACGCAGCGCCTCGCGGATCACCGTGCGGGAGACGCCCAGGTCCTCTTCGAGCCGCTTCTCCACCAGGCGCTGACCGGGCCGGTAGCCGCCGGAGACGATCTGCTGCTTGAGCACCGCAACGGCCTGGGCGCGCAGCGGCGCGGCCTCGCGCCGCAGCTGGATGGCCAATGTCGCTCCCTCGTCGTGGCTGACGCCGTCGTGGCGCCGATCGCGATGGAGAATGACACGGTATTACCGTCATACGCAAGATGCCGCTACGGTCGGACGTAGCCGCACACGGCGGAGGCACCGGACCCTCCGTGTGCGGCGCCAACGACCAGGTCGAGGAGGATGCGGATGCCGACGTCGGAGCTGCATCAGTGGGCGCAGGGGTGGATCGACGCGGTCTCCTACGACGCGGAGAACGCCCACATCGGCCGTTTCTCACGCCTCGACATCGAGATCCGCACCACCGAGGGTGAGCGATACGTCGTCGAGTACGACGGCGGAGCCGTCCGCGCCCGGCCGGCTCCGGATCACCTCGATGCGGCGGCGGAGGACGGCGGTCCCGGGGGTTCCCGCACCTCCTCACCGGTCGACCGGCTGGTCCTGCGGGGGTCGCGCGCCGTCTGGTGCGAGCTCGCCGACCCCGGCGCCACCCCGCGCCGGCACGACCTGCTCGCCCTGACCAAGGCCGCCGCCGGCATCGAGGTCGTCGCCGGCCGCGAGGTGATGATCCGGCACCTGCGCGTGCTCGCCCGGCTCGTCGACGTCGCCAAGGCCGTCACAGCCGGGACGGAGGGTGGCCCGCGAGGCACCGTGGCTCCCGCCCCGGACGGCGAGCAGCTCCCCGACCCGGCCGTGGCGCCGGTGGTCGAGAACGTCGTCGGGCGGTACCTCCGGCTGCGCTCCGACGGCACCGAGCAACGCATCTACTTCGAGGAAGCCGGCCCCGCCGACGGCGATGCCCCCGTGATCCTCGCCCTGCACACCGCGGGCGCGGACTCGCGCCAGTACCGCCACCTCCTCGCGGACACCGACATCACGAGTCGCTACCGCGTGGTCGCCTTCGACCTGCCCGCTCACGGCCGGTCCCTGCCGCCCGAGGGCTGGTGGCGCCGAGAGCATCTCTTGACCACCGACAGCTACGCCACGCTCGTCCGCGACGTGGCCGACGCCCTGGACCTGCCCCGGCCGGTGGTGCTCGGCTGCTCGATGGGCGGCTCGCTCGTCCTCGAGCTGGCCCGCCGCGACCCGGACCGGTGGGGCGGCGTCGTCGGCCTGTCCGGCGCCCTGAGCCTCGAGGGCCGCTTCCAGGACTGGTCGCTGCACCCGGACGTCAACGCCCAGCAGGTGGTACCCACCTGGACCGCGAGCCTGATGTCCCCGCACGGCCCCGAGCAGGCCCGCCGCGAGGTGTGGTGGATCTACAGCCAGGGCGGTCCGGGCGTCTACCGCGGCGACACCTACTTCTACTCCGAGGACCTCGACCTGCGGGAGACCGCCGGCAGCATCGACACCGCGCGCTGCCCCGTCTACCTGCTCACCGGTGAGTACGACCACGCCTGCACCCCGGCCGACACCGACGCCGCACGCGCCGCCATCCCCGGCGCCCGCGGCGGCGTGATGCCCGGTGTCGGGCACTTCCCGATGGCCGAGAACTACCCGGTGTTCCGCACGTACCTGCTCTCGGTCCTCGACGAGCTCGCCGGGGGGCAGGAGTGAACGACCTGACGCACGCCCATGAGCCAGAAGTTGGTGCCACCCCGTGACCACAGTGACCGACCCGGACGCCGTGCTGAGCTCTGTCCCCACCGGCCTGCTCATCGGCGGACGGTGGCGGGAGGCCAGTGACCGCGGCACCTTCGAGGTGCGCGACCCCGCCACCGGCGAGGCGCTGACCACCGTCGCGGACGCTACCCCGGAGGACGGCATCGCGGCCCTCGACGCCGCCGCGGACGCCCAGGCCGAGTGGGCCGCCACTCCGGCACGGACCCGGGCCGAGCTGCTGCGCGCCGCGTGGGAGCTGACCACTGAGCGCGCCGAGGACCTCGCCACCCTCATGACCCTCGAGATGGGGAAGCCGCTGGCGGACTCGCGCGCCGAGCTCACCTACGGCGCCGAGTTCCTGCGGTGGTTCTCGGAGGAGGCCTCCCGGGTCAACGGCCGGTACCAGCGCTCGCCCGAGGGCAACCTGCGCATCCTCGCCACCAAGCGACCGGTGGGCCCGTGCCTGTTCCTCACGCCCTGGAACTTCCCGCTGGCCATGGCCACCCGCAAGATCGCGCCCGCGCTGGCGGCCGGCTGCACGGTGATCCTCAAGCCGTCGGACGCCACCCCGCTGACTGCGCTCGCCTTCGGCGAGATCCTCCGCGAGGTCGGCGTGCCCGACGGCGTCGTCAACATCATCCCCACCCGCTTCGCCCCGCCGGTGACCGGTCCGGTCATCAAGGACCGGCGGCTGCGCAAGCTCTCCTTCACCGGCTCGACCGCGGTGGGCTCCGCCCTGCTGAAGGAGGCCGCCGACAACGTGCTGCGCACCTCGATGGAGCTCGGCGGCTGCGCGCCGCTGATCGTCTTCGAGGACGCCGACATCGCCGAGGTGGTCACCGGCACGAAGATGGCCAAGCTGCGGAACATGGGGGAGGCCTGCACCGCCGCCAACCGGCTGTACGTTCACGAGTCGATCGCCGAGGAGTTCGCCGTGGCGCTGACCGCGGAGTTCCGCGGCCTCACGGTGGGTCCCGGTCTGGGGGAGGGTACGGACGTCGGTCCGCTGATCTCCCAGCAGCAGCGCGAGCGGGTCCACAGCCTGGTGGCGTCCGCGCGCGACGGCGGCGCCCGCGTCCGCCTCGGCGGTGAGCCGCTCGACGGGCCAGGCTACTTCTACCCGCCCACGGTGCTGACCGACGTGCCGGCCGACGCCGAGGTGATGAGCACGGAGATCTTCGGCCCCGTGGCACCGATCGCCACGTTCACCGACGAGGACGAGGTCATCGAGATGGCCAACCGGTCCGACGTCGGGCTGGCGAGCTACGTCTTCACCAAGGATCTCGAGCGGGTGCTGCGGCTGAGCGAGCGCCTCGAGGTCGGGATGATGGGCGTCAACACCGGCGTGATCTCCAACGCCGCCGCACCGTTCGGTGGCGTGAAGCAGTCCGGCCTCGGCCGTGAGGGCGGCACCGAGGGAATCGAGGAGTACCTCGAGACCACCTACGTGGCACTGCCGGGGTCGTAGGGACCTCGAAAACGGGCACCGAGCCTGAGAACGTCACCGAACCCGAGGAAGTGGCTGTTTCCAACGACCTCTTTCTCGGGCTGGGCGGCGTGCACCCGCCCCGAGGCCTAGGACGACCCCACCGCGAGCTGGTGGGCAGCCCCCGGCGCGCCACACGCGTCGGCGTCCGTCCATCGCACCACGGGCACGCCGGTTGACCACTCGGCACACCGTTGACGAGTCGGCACACAGATGACGACTCGAGCCCGCGGCGGCTGATGCGACATCTCGGGTGGCGGACCACGGGGAATGCCGCCGAGGCACCACGCGCTCAGGACGGTTAGCCTGCGAGATGGACGACGGTGGACCGCCTAGCCTGCAAGGCGGACGACGGCGGACCGCCGGGCGGCCGCGGCGTCCGGCACCCCACCGGTCCGAGACCCGAGCCGCCCGGCGCGCGGGCCGGAACGTCCCAGCAGCGACCGGTTCCGCCGGTGACCCGACCTGCGGCCCGCCCGGCCGCCGACGAGAGAGAGCCACATGACGACGATGCGAGCGGTCGTGCTGCGCGATCACGGCGACGTGGACGCGCTCCGTTTGGAGGAGGACTACCCCTACCCGATGCTCGGCGCCGGGCAGGCGATCGTCAAGGTGCGCGCCACCTCGCTGAACTACCACGACATCTTCACCGTCAACGGCATGCCGGGCATCACCATCAACTTCCCGCTGGTGCCGGGCCTCGACGTCGTCGGGGAGATCGCCGAGGTCGCCGACGACGTCACCGGCTGGGACGTCGGCGACCGCGTCCTCGTGCACCCGCTGCACGGCACCGACCTGATGGGGGAGACCCACGACGGCGGACTGGCCCAGTACTCGCTCGTCGACGCCGAGCAGCTCATCGCCGTCCCCGAGAACGTGAGCTACGAGCACGCCGCCGCCCTCCCGGTCGCCTACGGCACGGCCCACCGCATGATCGTCGACAAGGGCACCGTCACGGCCGGGGACAAGGTCCTCGTCCTCGGCGCCTCCGGCGGCGTCGGCACCGCCTCGGTCCTGCTGGCCAAGCAGCTCGGCGCCTGGGTCGTCGCGGCGGTCGGCTCCGAGGAGAAAGGCCGCCGGATGCTGGAGATCGGCGCGGACGAGTACATCAACTACCGCGAGACCGACTTCTACCAGTGGACCAAGGAGCACGTCGGCAAGCCCAGCCGCGTCTCGGCCGAGACCGGCTTCGACGTCATCATCAACTTTACCGGCGGCGACACCTGGCGGCCGACCCTGAAGTCCACCAAGCTCGGCGGCAAGATCCTCGTCTGCGGCGCCACCGCAGGGTTCGACCCGGTCGAGGACCTGCGCTACATCTGGACCTTCGAGCTGCAGATCATCGGCTCCAACGGCTTCAGCGCCGCCGACTTCCGCGCCCTGCTCGACGACGTCGACAACGGCGCGCTCGAGCCGGTCGTCGACGAGGTCGTCCCCCTCGAGGGCACCGTCGAGGCCCTGCGCAAGGTCCGCGACCGCGGTGTCATCGGCAAGATCGTCGTGGACCCGTGGCGGGAGTCATGACCGACCGGCCGGCGCTGCCCACCGCCGCCGAGCTGCAGCAGACCCTGCTGGCCAGCCCGTACCACCGCTGGCTCGGTCTCGAGGTCGTCGAGGTCCATCGCGACCGGATCGAGCTGCGGGCCGCCCCGCGCGACGAGTGGGTCGGCGACCCGCGCACCCGCACCATCCACGGCGGCGTCCTCGCCGGCCTGCTCGACCTCGCCGCGGACTGGGCGCTCGTGGGTGCCATCGGCACCGGCGTGCCGACCGTCGACCTGACCATCAACTACCTGCGCGCGGCCATCCTGGGACCCCTGCACGTCACCGGCAAGCTCGTGCGCCCGGGCCGCCAGGTCTCCGTCGCCGAGGCCGAGGTCCGCGACGACGGCGGCCGGCTGCTCGCCGTCGGCCGCGGGTCGTTCCTGTCCGCCGTCGCCGACCCGGACGCGACAGGCGGCACATGACCGAGACCTCCGGGCTGCCCTTCGCGAACCAGGGCGACGCCCTCGACCTCCGGGAGCCGGGCCGCGAGGCCGTCGTCGAGGTCCGCGACGGCGTCACGCGCCGGTTCGCCTACGCCGACCTCGACCGCGCCATCGAGGCGCTCGCGGACGACCTCGCCGCCCGCCGCCTGCCGGCCGGCTCCCGGGTCGCGGTGCTCGGCCAGAACAGCGCCGACTGGCTCGTGGTGTTCTACGCGAGCATGCGGGCCGGTCACGTGGCGGTGCCGGTCAGCTACAAGCTGCCGGCCGACGGCGTCCGCTACGTCCTGGAGAACTCCCAGGCCGCGCTCGTCTTCGCGGCCGACGACGACGGCCGGGCCCGTTCGGTCGCCCCGGCCGGCGTCGAGGTGCTGCCGCTGGCCGGCCTGCTGGACACCGACGCCGCAGCCTCCGAGGCCGCAGCCGCCGATCGCACCCCGCCGCACGACCGCGCACCGCGACACCACCGCGCACCCGACGACGCCGCCATGATCCTGTACACGTCGGGCTCCACCGGCCGGCCCAAGGGCGTGGAGCTGTCCCAGCGCAGCCACCTCTGGGTCATCAAGGTCGCCCTGGACCGCGGGATCGACCCGGCGTCCCGGTTCGTCGTGGCCGCGCCGCTGTACCACATGAACGCCCTGTCCAACGTCCAGACCGCGCTCGCGGGCGGCGCCACCGTCGTGCTGCTCGACCGGTTCGAACCACGGACGTTCCTGACCGCTGTTGCGGACGAGCGCGGCACCCGCGTGACCGGCGTGCCGCCGATGTTCGCGATGATGCTCGCCGAGACCGAGCTTGCCGAGCGCCTCGACCTCAGCTCCGTGAACGACGTCTTCATCGGGTCCGCACCCGCCGGGTACGCCCTCCTGGAAGGGGTCGAACGGCTCTTCCCGAACGCGACGCTGCACTTCGGGTACGGCACCACCGAGTCGGGCCCGGTCGCGTTCGGCGACCACCCGGAGGGACTGCCCGCCCCGCGCGGATCCGTGGGTGCCGCCTCCCCGGCCGTGGACCTGCGGCTGGTGGACGACCAGGGCCGCCCGCAGCAGCACCGGGGCGTCCTGGAGATCCGCTGCCCGGCGCTGCTCACCGGCTACTACCGCCGCCCGGACCTGCCCTCGCCCGTGACCGAGGACGGCTTCTACCACACCAAGGATCTCTTCGAGGTCGACGAGAACGGCTTCTACTACTTCGCCGGCCGGGAGGACGACATGTTCTCCTCCGGCGGGGAGAACGTCTACCCCCGCGCGGTCGAGCAGGTCCTCGAGGTGCACCCCGGCGTGCTGCACGCCGCCGTCGTGCCGACCCCGGACCCGGTGAAGGGCGCCAAGCCGGTGGCCTTCGTCGTGCCCGTCCCGGGTGAGGCGGGCGCGGGCCTCACCGAGCAGGAGCTGCGCGAGCACGTGCTGAGCCGGCTCGAGCCGTACGCCCACCCGCGCCGCGTCTTCTTCGTCGACGTTCTGCCGCTGTCCGCGACGAACAAGGTGGACAGCCGCGCGCTGACGGAGCGGGCCCGGGAGCTGCTCGGCGGCGGGGGATGACCGCGGCGCAGAACCGGGGCACGTGGCCTCAGGCCACCGGCACGGGACTGATCGTCAGCTCGCCGATCTCCGCGTCGGCCGGGGCGTCGAGGACGTAGCGGACCGCGCTCGCCACGGAGGACGGCGGCATCGCCGTGGCGGCGTCGAACATCGTGCCGAGCTTGGCCGCGATGTCGCGCTGCATCCCGGTGTCCGTCCGGCCCGGGAAGACGCTGGTCACCCGGACGCCGTGCGGACGCTCGTCGGTGCGCAGCACGTCCGCGTAGGCCCGTAGACCGGCCTTGGACGCGGCGTAGGCACCCCAGCCGGAGAACGCGCCCAGCGCGGCGGTGGAGTTGACGAAGACGACGTGACCCCGGCGACGCCGGAGCCCGGGCAGCGTCAGCCGGGTCAGCTCCACGGGTCCGGCGAGATTGACCGCCAGCACACGCGAGAAGAAGTCCGGGCCCAGGTCCGCCGCGACGGCGGTGCCCTCGATCCCCGCGCAGTGGACGACGGCGTCCACCTCTCCGAGGTCCTGGCAGGCCACGGCGAGCGCGGCCGGCTCGGCGAGGTCGATGACGAGGGAGGCGGCGGCGCCGGTCTGTGCGGCGACGGCGCGGATGTCGGTGCTCCGGCGGCCGGCGACGACGACGTCGTAGGCGGGGGAGAGGGTGTCGACCACGCCCCGTCCGATGCCGCGCGTGGCGCCGGTGACCAGCACGCGGGGGCGGACGGGTCGGTCGTCTCTCGACTCTGGGTTCACGAGGACTACCTTGCCATCACTGCGAGGTTGGGTTTTCCAGCCGCCGCCGAGCGAGCCGTCCCCCTCGCTCGACGGGATCGCTCGCCACGTCCTGGGCCTGCAGGGCCAGCGTGCCCTCGTAGATCAGCAGCAGGTCCGTGGCGGCCGAGTCCGCGTCCCGAACGCCGACGGCGGCCACGAGCTCCCCGAGCCGGTGGCGCAGGTGCGCCTTGTGCTCCCGGGCCACGGCTGAGCCCGCATGGTCGCCGGCCAGCTGCTGGAGGGCGGCCAGGTGCGCGCAGCCGTTGTGGCGGCCGGCGTCGGCCTCCCAGGTGTCGAGCGCCGTGAAGACGGCCAGCGCCCGCTCGAGCGGATCGTCGTGGCTGGTGATGCAGGACTCCCAGTGCTGCCGCCAGCGCTCGTCCCTGGTGCGCAGGTACTCGGCGACCAGCCCGTCCTTGCCGGCGAAGTTCTTGTACAGCGATGCGGTCGCCACGCCGGCGCGCTCGACCACGGCATCCACGCCGACAGCGGCGATCCCGTGCGCGTAGAACAGCTCCTCGGCCGCGCGGAGCAGGCGGTCCCGTGCCGGCTCCCGCGGTTGCTTCCCGGCTGACATGCCTCTAGCGTAGCAACCGGTAGAACGATCGTTCTACCAGATCGAGGATCGAACCGAACCAGGAAGGTGGTGGACCGACGTGCGGTTACGTCCCGGCTGGCTGGTGGCGTCCGGAACAGCCCTGATCGCCACCTGCTACGGCCTCGCGCGGTTCACGTACGGCCTCTTCTCGCCCGACTTCGCGGCGGAGTTCGCGCTGACTCCGGTGGTCTCCGGGCTGCTGGGTTCGGGCAGCTACGTCGGCTACTGCGTCGCCATCGTGGTGGCCACCGCGCTGACGACACGATGGGGGCCACGCCGGGTGGGACTGCTGGCCGGAGCCAGTGCCACGGTCGGGATCACGATGGTCGCGACCGCCGCGTCACCGACCATGCTGGCCGCCGGCCTGATCGTGGCGGGATCGAGCACCGGCATCGCCTCGCCGCCCATGGCCGGCGCCGTGGCCCGGTGGGTCCGGTCCGCGCGGAAGGACCAGGCCCAGACGCTGGTCAACGCCGGCACCGGCGTGGGCGTGCTCGTGTCCGGACCCGTCGCGTTCGCGCTGCAGGGCCACTGGCGGGTCGCGTGGGCCGTCTTCGCCGTCGTGGCCGCGGCCGTCACGGTCGCCGTGTGGCGGTTCGTGCCCGCCGAGGATCGAGCGCCGCGGCGGCACTCCCCGGGCCCGCGGTCCGGCCGCCCGTTCACCGGGCTGCCCGCCGGCACGCGCCGGCTCCTGCTGTGCTCGGGCCTCATGGGCATGGGCAGCATCGCGGTCTGGACGCTGGGCCGCGAGGCCATCGCCGACCAAGGGGGCTCCCCCTCCCTGACCGGTCTCGTGTGGACCGTCATCGGGGCCGCCGGCGTCGTCGGCGCCCTGGCCGGCGCCGGCGTGCATCGCCTCGGCATCGGCCGCTCCTGGGTCCTCGGCATGGCGGCGATGGCGGTGGCGAGCGTTGTCTTCGCAGTGCTCGCCGCCGAGCCGGCGGCCGCGATCGTGGCCGCCGCGCTGTTCGGCGGTGCCTACATCGCGCTGACCGGCATCCTCCTGGTCTGGGCGACCCGGCTCTTCCCGGACCGGGCCTCCTACGGCGTCGGCATCTCGTTCCTGTGCATCGCCGCCGGCCAGGCGGTCGGATCACCGTTGGCGGGCGCCGGCGTCGAGCCGCTCACCCTCGCGGGCGTCTTCGTCGCCTGCGCCGCCGTGACGGTCGTGGGTGCTCTCCTGCGCCCGCGCGGGGTGTGACGCCTCACCCTCCGACGGCGTACGTCACCCGTGCGTCACCCCGCGAGAATCACCTGCCGATCACCCCTGCCTTCTGCACCATCTCAGGCTGACCCGCGGGCTCGCGTTGAGACGCTCACGTCTCGACCGGGGAGACAGGGGAAGTCGGATGAGCGACGTCGTGGAGCATCGCAACGCGCGTACGGCATTGGTCGTGGCGCTCGGTATGGTCCTGGTCCTGCTGGCCGCCGGGATCGCGAGCGTCGGCTACCTGCAGTCCCGGCTGACCGGTGGCCTGGAATGGATCGAGGACCCGTTCACGGGACTGACCGACCGGCCCGTGCCCGTCGCTCAGGTGGACGAGGACGGCGAGCCGGTCCGGGCACCGGTGAACATCCTCGTGCTGGGCTCGGACTCGCGGATCTCGGCCGGCGATCCCGAGCAGTGGCAGGCGGGGGCGCAGCGCACCGACGCGATCATGGTGGTCCAGCTGTCCGGGGACCGCAGCGACCTGACCGTCATGTCGATCCCGCGCGACTCCTGGGTCGAGGTGCCCGGCCACGGGATGAACAAGATCAACGCGGCGTTCTCCTTCGGCGGTCCCACCCTGATGATCCAGACGGTCGAGCACCTCACCGGCATCCGCATCGATCACTTCGCCGTCGCGGACTTCGCCTCCTTCTCGGGTCTCACCGACGAGCTCGGTGGCGTCGAGATCGAGCTCACCCAGCCGCTGACCGCCGGTAGCGAGACCCTCGAGCCCGGGAGGCACGAACTCGACGGCGAGCAGGCGCTGACCTATACGCGCCAGCGGTACAACGTCGCCGGTGGCGACTTCGGCCGCGTGCAGCGCCAGCAGAACTGGATGCGCGCCATCATGAGCGCCGCGTCCGACCGTGAGGTCCTGTCCAGCCCGGGCCGCACCCTCAGCCTCGTGCAGACGATCACGCGGTCCGTCGCGGTGGACCAGAGCCTCACGAGCGCCCGGATGCTCGGCCTGGCGGTCACCGCCCGCGACCTCGAGCTCGAGGACGCGCGTTTCCTCACCGCCCCGTACGCCGGCACGGGCTGGAGCCCGGACGGGCGGCAATCGATCGTGCGGCTCGACCAGCCACGGTTCGACGAGGTCTGCGCCGCGTTCGCGGAGGACCGTGTGGCGGAGTACCTGGATGCCAACCCCGACGCCGCGCCGCGACTCGGTGAGCACGTTGACTGACTGACCGGATCGGACACTTACGGGCCGGGAAAGCGAGCCCAGACGTGCTTGGCCCGACCTTCGCTGAACCACGCGACGTTCATCGCCATGCGCTTGGCGATCTGCAGCCCCAGGCCGCCTTCACCTGGCGCTCGGTCCGTGGCCACCTCAGGGGCCGCGCTGGGAGCGTGGTCGATGACGTCGAGGACGAACTCCTCACCCGTGGTCATCAGCTGCACGATCGTCGGGGGCAGACCGTGCAAGATCGCGTTGGTCGCCAGCTCGGAGGCCACCAGCACCATCTGGTCGGCCACCCCGGTCAGACCGCCGGAGGGCGGGGCTCCGGTTTCCCGAAGGGTGCGGCCTAGGTCGGCGCGCAGCGCGGAAAGCTGGTCCGGCGCCTCGACGGCCCAGCGCGCGACCAGCTCGGAGTCCTGAGGCGGTCGGCTTGCTTCGATCTCAACACCGGGCGGCATTGGTCTCCCTCGGTCGGTCGACATCATGGTCACCCCGGTGTCTCGGGACGGCAACCGGGACGCCGTGGTGAGAGGCCTCGGCCCGTCTCGGGCACGGTGACGGCGTCGCGTCGCCCTGGTCGGCGCGATGTCGGACGAGGTCGAGGAAGGCGGATCCGGTCTGACTTCGATCAGTCCGACGAGGAGCGCGGCTCCGAGGAAACCTCTTCCTCGTCCACGACGTCGACCACCTCGTCGATGTGCGTGAGGTCGAGGAGGAACCGCACCACCTCCGGCGGCTCGATGAACCGCACCGGGTGAGCGAGACGGTTGACCATGTGGGCCATCAGGGCGATCACCGTGGAGTCCATGAACGTCACGGTCCGGGTGTCGACATCGACCGGAAGGCCGATCCGCGTGGCCTCGTGAACCGCCTCGACGAGCTCGGTGTTCATGCCCGCGTCCACCTGCCCGGACAGCACCAGCCGTACTCCGGAATCCGTGGTCAGCACCGCCACGGAGCCCGGTGGCTCTGCGGCCCCAGGTCCTACCTGGGGCCCACTGATGTCACTCATCGGCGGTTCCAACCCCTTCCGCTGTTTTGACAGACAGCTGCTCATGTCAGCTGCAAGATAGCGCTGATGGTCCACAGCGATTCGGGACGACTTCCCCCACTTCCCCAATCTACGCGATCTAACGAGGCGACACCGCGGGTCAGCTGCCAGACTGCCGAGCTCGGCTTCGCCCGGTGGTGGATGCACCGACAAGGGTTTGATCGATCCTCGTGTGCAATGAACGGCCCCCGACCGTCAGGGACCTGGAGGCGTGCTCGCGGGGACCTGGAGGCGTGCTCGCCATCGGAGCAGCTGCTCCTCGAGCCAGGCGATCCAGTCGTCCATGGCTCCGGCGCTGTACTCGTGGGAGCTGTCGAGGATCTCCTGGGCCAGCTCACGGTCGATCGGGATGTGCGTGGGCGCGACCTGGATATGCCGGTCCCGTCCCCGGAAGCGGGCGATCTGATCGCGACGGAAGTGGATCTCGGTCTCGATGAGGGGGATGAGCACCTGCGGTTGCAGGACCCCCAAGACGTTGTAACGCACCATGAAGTCCGGCTCCTGCCATCGCGGCGGAGGCTCATACTGCGTGGTCGCGAGCTCGCGGAGGTGCTGGGCGCCGGCCGGAGTGGCCGAGTAGACCTTCGCGTCGGGGGCGCCGTCGCGCTGCTCGCGCTTCGCCTCGATCAGTCCGTTGCGGGCGAGCCGGTGCAGTGTGCGGTAGATCTGCGACTGGTCGGCGTTCGCTCTCATGAAGATGCCCTCGGTGTCGAGCCACTTCTTGGCGTCGTAGCCGGTGATGGGCTTTCGCAAGATCAGAGCGAGCAGGATGTCGTCGAACTTCATGTGCCCCATTCTTCCTTGAGCATGGGCGCCTGCTCGCTCCGTACGCGAGGCGTCCACCGCCATGGGCGATGCCGGCAGCGGTGGACGCCAGAGCGTCACACCACGACGGTGACGGTGTGCGGGAGCCGATCGACCGAGGTGCCGACACGGAGCGTGAACGCTCCCGGCTCGTAGTTCCATCCCTGCGCCCAGTGTGCGAGAGAGCGGCGGTCGACGGCGATCTCGCACGTCAAGCTCTCACCCGCTCCAGCCCGAACGGGCTGGAACGCCACGAGCCAGCGAACCGGTCGCTCCACGGAGGAGTCGGCGCGCTCCGCGTAGACCTGGACGACTTGTTTACCCGCCCTGGTGCCCGTGTTCGTCAAGGGCACGCGCAGCCGCGCTTCGCCGTCCTGGAATCCGGTGACGGTCGGTTCGCCCAGCTCCCAAGTGGTGTAGCCCATGCCGTGACCGAACGGGTACGCCGGCGAGGTTCTGGCGCGCATCCAGGCCCGGTAGCCGATGTGGATTCCTTCGTCGTACCGCACCCTCCCGTCGACCGGTGTCACGTCGATGACGGGCACGTCCTCCTGTGACACCGGCCAGGTGGTCGGCAGCCGTCCACCCGGTTCCGCGGCTCCGGACAGCACGTCTGCCAGGGCGTGGCCGAACTCTTGACCCGGGAAGTAGGGCAGGACGATCGCAGCGACCTCGTCGCGCCACGGCAGGAGGACGGGCGAGCCTGCGTTGACCACGGCGACCGTTCGAGGGTTGGCGGCTGCGACTGCGCGGACGAGGTCGTCCTGCCGACCCGGCAGGGCCAGATCCGTTCGGTCGAACCCTTCCGACTCCACCTTCGGATTCGTTCCGACGACGACGACGGCGACGTCGGCTGCGCGGGCGGCGGCGGCTGCCGCCTCGGTGAGCTGCTCAGGATCCGTGTCGGGCGGCTCTGTGCCGATCGTGATGCTCATCCCGTTGCCGAGGCGGCCCTGGACACGACGATGCAGCTCGACCCGCACCTCACGAGTGACGCCCGCCTCGACGTCGATCTCCGCAGCGATCGTCCGCGGCGACAGGAAGGCTGCGCCGAGGTCGTCACCACTCGGCGCGGCCTCCTCGTCGAGGACGAGGTCGCCGTCGACGTAGACGCGGCCGTGCCCGACCGACGCGAGCCCGAGCCGAACCGTCCCCGTCTCCTCAGGGGTCCAACGGGTCGAGAACTCGAACGTGGAAGTCCTGGCGACCGGGGCGTCACCGCCGAAGTAGACGAGCGCACTCGCGAACCGTTCCTCGGTGAAGATCTCCTTGCCGTCCGCGTCAAGGAACCGAACATGGGCGCCAGGCCCCTCCGTCACGGGGTTGATCATCGAACGGGGCGCGAACTCGCCCACTCCGTCCTGGACGATCGCGCCGAGGGAGTACGTGACCTCGGCATCCGGGAAGGCCTCACGGATGCCGTCGAGCGGACTGACGACCGATTCGGGTACGACGGTCGCGCTGCCTCCACCCTGTGTCCGAGCCTGCTTGGCGTTGTGCCCGATGACGGCGATACGCCGGATGTCGCGCGAGTGCCAAGGAAGCTCGCCCTGGTTCCGCAGGAGCACGGTGCCCTCGGTGGCCGCGGTCCTGGCGAAGTCGCGGCCGTCGCCGTGACGCCCGGCATCGGCGTTGACCGCCGCTGCCGGGGTGAAGCCCTCGAGGGCGCCGACTCTGGCGGCGAGCAGGAGGATTCTGCGGACCTTCCGGTCGACGACGGCCTCGTCGATGGCCCCGGCGCGTACTGCCTCGATGAGTGCGTCGCCCCACGGCCCCTCAGGGCCCGGCATGACCAGGTCCTGCGAGTAGCTTGCGCTCTCGAGGCTGCGGACGGCCGTCCAGTCGCTGATCACGACGCCGTCGAAGCCCCACTCGGAGTTCAGGGGCGTCTCGAGCAGGTCGTTCTCGGTGGCCGGGGCTCCGTTGACCGCATTGTAGGCACTCATGACCAGCCATGCGCCGGCCTCCGTGACCGACTTCTCGAAGGCCAGCAGATAGAGCTCGCGCAGCGCCCGTTCGCTCACCACGACGTCGGCGGTGAAGCGGTCGGTCTCGAAGTCGTTCGCCACGTAGTGCTTCGGCGTCGCGCCGACGCCGTTGTCCTGGACTCCGCGTACGTATGCAGCGGCGAGCTCCGCGGTCAGCAGTGGATCTTCGCTGAAAGCTTCGAAGTGGCGTCCGCCGAGGGGAGAGCGATGCAAGTTGATCGTCGGACCCAACACGACGTCGACGCCCTTCCTTCGTGCCTCGACTGCCGCGCACGCGCCGTACCTCCGGGCGATGTCGAGGTCCCATGACGACGACAGCGCTGATGCCGACGGAAGGTTCAGCGAAGGTTCGCGCTCGTCCCATCTCTCGCCGCGAACTCCGGACGGCCCGTCGGAGACGAGGATGGGTCGGAGGCCGATCTTCTCGATCGGCAGTGTCGTCCAGAAGTCGCGCCCGGTGAGCAGCGCGACCTTCTCGTCGAGCGTGAGACGTCGCAGCAGCTCATTCAGCCTGGTGCCGTCAGGACTCGGCGGGCGTCCGTCGGATGTGGCTGCGTTGCCCGGGGGCGGTGCGGCATCGAGGTCGGTCATGTGCTTCCTCTCGGTGGTCGGGCATCGGGCCGACGGTGGCGGCCCGCCGCCTCGGCTTTCGACGGCCATGTCGTGCGGCGTGCTCTACGAGCACGGCTGCGGAGCGCGCCTCGTCCATATTGACAGCGTGACCCGGCTCACTCACTATAGGACAAGTCCTGTAGGCAGTCGATGCGGCGAGTTGGCCAACCGGCGGTCGCATACATTCAAAGGAGAATGCCGTGGAACCGAAGACCATCGGCCTGCGTGGCAGAGCCCGGCGCCTGGTCGCAGTCGCCGCCGCGCTGCTGCTAGCAAGTTTCGCGCTGGCAAGCTGTTCCGGAGGTAGCGCATCGGGAAGCGGTGATGGCGCCGCTGCGGGCGGCGAGACGCTGACGATCGCGAGTGTGGTCGACAACAACTCGTTCGACAGAGCGGATCTCGAGATCGGCCACCGCGTCCACTACTGGATGCCGGTGTACGACACGCTCCTGGTCCTCGACGAGAACGCGGAACCCCAGCCCAACCTGGTGACGGAGTGGTCGTACAACGACGACGCCACCGTGCTGAACCTCCATCTGCGCGAAGGGGTGGAGTTCACGGACGGCACTCCCTTCGATGGCGCGGCTGTGCAGGCGAACCTCGAGCACCTGGCGAACGGCACTGGCCAGAACTCCTACATGGCCGCCTCCATCGAGGAGGTCGAGGTCGTCAGCGATACCGAGGTGAACCTGCACCTCAGCCAGCCCGACCCGGGCCTGATCGGCTATCTCGCGGTGGTCGGGGGAGCGATGGCGAGCCCGAAGGCGCTCGAGGCCTCTTCCGGTCCGGTCGGGAGCGGCCCCTACGTGCTCGAGGCCGGCCGTACGACGACAGGAAGCCAGTACACCTTCGTGCGGAACGAGGATTACTGGAACGCAGAGGCCTTCCCGTACGAGGAGATCGTCGTCAAGCCGTTCCAGGACGAGACTGCGCGCCTCAACGCCCTGCTTGCTGGTCAGGTCGACGTCGGCCAGATCGATACGACGGCGATCGAGCAGGCCGAGGGCGCCGGTCTGGAGGTCACCCGCAACCCGGTCGATTGGCAGGGACTCTTCATCGCTGACCGTGACGGACAGGCCGTTCCGGCCCTGGGCGATGTGCGTGTGCGACGCGCGATCAACCTTGCGATCGACGGACAGAGCATCCTTGACAACCTTCTGCTTGGCGAGGGTGAGTTGACCGACCAGCCGTTCAACCCGTTGAGCGAGGCGTACGTGCCGGAACTGGACAGCTACTACTCCCATGACGTCGAGGAGGCGCGCCGGCTCATGGCGGAGGCCGGTTACGAGGACGGCTTCACCGTCACGATGCCGCAGCTGCAGAGCTTCGCCAACTACTCGCCGATCATCAGCGAGCAGCTGAGCCAACTCAACATCGACGTCAAGTGGGAGCAGGTCTCTGCAGACGCGTCGATCTCGGAGATCCTCTCCGGGCGGTTCCCGATGTTCTTCTTCTCCCTGGGCAGCCAGAGCGCCTGGCAGGACCTGCGCAAGTTCGCCTTCCCGGAGTCACCGTGGAACACCGCCAAGGTCGAGAACCAGGAGCTGTCCGCCCTGCTCGACCGCGTGCTCGAGGTCCCGCTCGAGGAGCAGCCTGCTGCCATGCAGGAGGCGAACCGCTGGCTCGTCGAGAACGCGTGGTTCGCACCGTTCTATCGGGTCAACATGCTCGTGGCGAACCAGACGTCGGTCGACGTCCAGCTCCAGCCATGGAACGTCGTCCCTTGGATCCGTGACTTCGCACCGGCTTCCTGACCACCGGGTGGGGCGGCCGCCGCAACGGTCGCCTCACCCCGCCCGATAGGACCGATACATGCTCGCCTTCGTCCTGAAGCGACTCGCGGCCGGCGTCGTCCTCGTTTTCGTGATCTCGACCGTCGCCTACGCCCTCATCTTCGCCACTGCCAGCGGCATCGCCCGCAACATCCTGGGGGAGAACGCGACCCAGGACCAGGTTCAAGCACTCGCGACCGAGCTCGGCCTGGACCGCCCGCTGCCGGAGCAGTACGTCACCTGGCTCGCGAATGCCCTCTCGGGAGACTTCGGAGTCTCGTGGTTCACGAACGAAGCCGTGGCGGTCACCGTGACCAACCGTCTACCGGTGACCTTGTCGATGGTCCTCGTGGCGGTCTTGATGACGGCCATCGTCAGCATCGCACTCGGCGTGGCAGCAGCAGTACGTGGCGGAGTCATCGACCGCATCGTCCAGTTCGTCAGCGTCATCGGTTTCTCCCTCCCCAACTTCTGGGTCGCACTCGTCCTGGTGCTCGCCTTCGGCATCACGCTCGCCGTACTTCCCGCAACCGGCTACGTACCATTCACGACGTCGCCCGGTGGCTGGGCACGCAGCCTCATCCTGCCCGTCACGGCCCTGGTCATCGGCAGCACCGCATCCGCGGCCCAGCAGATCCGCGGCGCCGTCATCGACGTCCTCGAGCTCGACTACGTCCGAACGCTGTGGGCACGCGGATTGGGTCGCAACAGCGTCCTGTTCCGGCACGTGCTGCGTAACGCGGCACCACCCGCGCTCACCGTGCTCTCCCTGCAATTCATCGGGCTCCTCGGAGGTGCCGTCGTCATCGAGCGCGTCTTCGGGATTCCCGGGCTCGGCACCCTGACCGTGAATTCCTCCATCCAGGGCGACATCCCCGTGCTCATGGGGATCGTCGTCGTGATGGTCATCCTCGTGGTGACCGTGAACCTGGTCATTGACCTGGCCAGCGGCTGGATCAACCCGAAGGCGAGGCTCCAGTGAGCGACACCTCCGCAGCCGAAGCGTCCAAAACAGTCCCGGCGGCCGTTGCGGCATCCCGGGAGTCCCTCACCCGAACGCTGCTTCGCAACACACTGGGCCGCTTGGCGCTCATCACCCTCGCCCTCATCGTCCTGATCAGCGTCATCGGCCCCATATTCGCGCCATACGGCGCCAACCAGGTCCGGATCGAGCTGGTCAACGCGCCGGTCGGCAGCGAGTACATCCTGGGCGGTGACGGTGCGGGTCGGGACATCTTGAGTCGCCTCATGTGGTCGGGCAGGAACACGTTGCTCGGCGCCGCCATCGCCGTGGCGATCGCCCTGGTGATCGGCGCGACGTCCGGACTGATCGCCGGGTACTTCGGCAAGTGGTTCGACACCTTGAGCAGCTGGGCCGCGAACATCGTGCTCGCGCTGCCGGCGATGATCGTCCTCCTGGCGCTGTACCCCTCGCTGGGCGGATCCATGTTCGCCGCGATGGCGGTGTTCGGCGTGATGCTCTCACCCAGCTTCTTCCGCCTCGTGCGTAACCAGGTCATCGCCGTGAAGAACGAGCTCTACGTCGACGCCGCCCGGGTCTCGGGCCTGCCGGACCGGCGCATCATCTCCCGGCATGTGTTCCGGGTCGTGCGCTCGCCGGTCATCATCCAGACGGCGATCATCTCCGGGATCGCCATCATCATCCAGTCCGGTCTCGAGTTTCTCGGTCTCGGCGACCCCTCGACGCCGACCTGGGGAGCGATGCTGCAGGACGCCTTCCAGAACATCTACGTCCAGCGCACCTCGATCCTTTGGCCCGGAATCATGATCTCGGCCACCGTTGCCTCGCTCGTGCTCTTCGGCAACGCCCTCCGTGACGAGATTCAGGGCAGGCGCGTCGCGGGCGTTGCGCGAACGCGACCCGCTGCCGCGACCGAAAGCACGAAGGTGCCGAGCAGTGGCGCCCTGCTGGAGGTCGACGACCTCCGCATCGGCTACGGACCCGACGAGAACCCCACGGTCGTGGTGCGCAGCGTCAACTTCTCCCTACGGAAGGGTGAGATCCTCGGCATCGTCGGCGAGTCCGGGTCCGGCAAGACACAAACGGCCTTCTCCATCCTCGGCCTCCTCCCGCGAGGCGGTCGTGTGCTTGGCGGCGAGATCTTCTTCCGTGGAACGGCGCTCACGCGACTCGGCGCCAAGGAGCTCGCCGCGCTGCGAGGGGGCGAGATCGCCTACATCCCCCAGGAACCGATGAGCAACCTCGACCCGTCGTTCACCATCGGTCATCAGCTGGTCGAACCTATGCAAGCGGTCCTCGGCATCTCCTCCCGGGAGGCAAGGGGCAGAGCACTCGACCTCCTGAGTCGTGTCGGGATACCGGATCCACCACGCACCTTCGCCGCCTATCCCCACCAGATCTCCGGAGGCATGGCCCAACGAGTCCTGATAGCCGGGGCCATCTCCTGCAAGCCGAGCCTTCTCATTGCCGATGAGCCGACGACGGCGCTCGACGTCACCGTCCAGGCCGAGATTCTCGAGCTGCTACGCGAGCTGCAGGACGAGCTCGCCATGGGCGTCGTGCTGGTGACACACAACTTCGGCGTCGTAGCGGACATCTGCGAGCGGGTGGTCGTCATGCAGAACGGATGCGACGTCGAGACCAATGAGGTGCAGGCGCTGTTCGACGCGCCGCAGGACGACTACACCCAGATGCTCATGAGCTCCACGCTCGATGACGCGCCACCACGCGGCGCGCTCGTCCACCAGGGAGAAGCGCGATGATCGACAATGCGCTGCTGTCTGCCCGGGACGTCGTCGTCGAGTTCCCGCGCAAGGGCTTCCGTAGTCCGCCTTTCCGGGCGCTGAACGAGGTCTCGATCGACATCCGAGCCGGCGAGACCCTCGGACTGGTGGGGGAGTCCGGATCCGGCAAGACGACACTGGGGCGAGCCATCCTCGGTCTCGTCCCCGCCGCGTCGGGATCGATCGAGTTCGCCGGGACCGACCTCACCCGTCTGGACCGCCGCCGCCGACGCTCCCTCAGCAATGACATCCAGGTCGTGTTCCAAGACCCGTACACCTCGCTCAACCCAGCACTGCCCGTCGGTGACATCCTCAGCGAGCCGCTGCTCGTGCGGCCGGACAGCAGGCGAGGCGCCCGGGAACGGGTGCGTGACCTGCTCGACGACGTAGGGCTGCCCTCCGACGCGGCCGACCGGTACCCGAGGGAGTTCTCCGGCGGGCAACGGCAACGGATCGCCATAGCGCGTGCGCTGGCGCTCTCGCCCCGCCTCATCATCTGCGACGAACCGGTCTCGGCCCTCGATCTGTCGACCCAGGCCCGAATCCTCGACCTCTTCATCGAGATCCAGGAGCGGACCGGCGTGGCGTACCTCTTCGTCTCGCACGACCTCTCAGTCGTCCGGAACATCAGTCATCGCGTCGCTGTCATGTACGGCGGCGAGATCGTCGAGCAGGGCGACGGCGACAAGGTCACCAGTGCGCCCGAGCATCCGTATACCCAGCGACTGCTCCTGTCCGCGCCCGTTGCGGACCCGCGACGTCAGGCCGTCCGGCGCAGGGAACGACTCGCCGTGCTCGCCCAGGACCCCGGAACGGCCCGCACCACCATGGCCTGACCCGGTCCACACCAGACAAAGCACTCGGGGCCAGGACCCGGAGGAAGGAACCCAGACAGTTGAAGCGCGCCATCATCCTGATGTTCGACAGCCTCAATCGGCACATGCTCTCGCCCTACGCGAGTGATGCGTTCGTCGACGCCCCGAACTTCGCCCGCCTTGCTCGGAAAACAGTCACCTTCGACAACTTCTACGCCGGCTCCCTGCCCTGCATGCCCGCGCGACGGGAGCTGCACACCGGCCGGTACAACTTCTTGCACCGCAGCTGGGGGCCGGTGGAACCCTTCGACGACTCCATGCCGCAGACGCTGAGCGAGGCAGGCATCCACACGCACCTCGCCACCGACCATCCGCACTACTGGGAGGACGGCGGCGCGACCTATCACACCCGCTACACCACCTGTGAGTTCTTCCGCGGCCAAGAAGGAGACCCGTGGAAAGGCGTCGTCGATGATGGCGACGGTCCACTCGTGCATGGGATGCCGGCGAGGCTCAGGCGCCAGGAGGAGATCAACCGTCGCTACATCCCGACCGAGCAGGAGCATTACCAGACCCTCACCGTCGACGCGGGCCTCCACTTCCTGGAGACCAACAGGGACGCCGATCGTTGGATGCTCCAGCTCGAGCTGTTCGACCCCCACGAGCCCTTCTTCACGCACCAGCAGTACAAGGACCGCTACCCGCACGACTACGACGGTCCGGAGTTCGACTGGCCCGGTTACCAGAAAGTCGTCGAGCCGGACGATCAGGTCGACCACGCGCGCTACGAGTACGCCGCACTGGTCTCGATGTGCGACCGCTCGCTCGGACGGGTCTTGGACTTCATGGACGAGCACGAGATGTGGCAGGACACGATGCTGCTCGTCAACACGGACCACGGATTCCTGCTTGGAGAGCACGGCTGGTGGGCCAAGTCCGTTCAGCCATGGTTCAACGAGCTCGTGCACCTGCCGATGTTCCTGTGGGACCCCCGTACCGGTGGTGCGGGGCGACGGAACGACACGCTCGCCCAGACGATCGACATCGCCCCGACGATCCTGGGCTACTTCGGGCTCGAACCCGACCCCGACGTGCAAGGGCGGGATCTCGCGTCCACTTTCGATGACGGCCCAGAGGTCACGTTCGGTGATGGCCTAGAGGTCACGTTCGGTGATGGCCCAGAGGTACGGGAAGGGGCGTTGTTCGGTGTCTTCGGCGGTCATATCAACGTGACCGACGGCCGGTACGTCTACATGCGCGCAGCAGCACACCGTTCGAACGCTCCGCTCGAGGAGCACACCCTGATGCCGACGCATATGCGCTCGCGCTTCTCGGTGACCGAGCTCGCCGACTGGGAACCCGCCGCGGCATTTAGCTTCACCAAGGGCCTGCGCACGATGCGCATGCCCAGCACGTCCTCGTGGATGAACTCCTGGACGCACGGGACTCTCCTCTTCGATCTGGCGTCGGACCCGGGCCAGGAGCACCCGATCCAGGACGACGGTGTCGAGCTTCGGATGCTGCGCCTCCTCGCCGACCTCATGCGCGACAACGACGCACCGCGAAGCCAGTTCGAACGAATCGGCATCCCGTACGACGCGCCACCACGGCCTGAACACCTTCGCGTCCGGGAGGATTCGGAGCGGGCAGCGGCCACGGCGGCAGCGCTGCCTCCTCTCGCCGAGCTGGGGGGCAACGGCCTTCTCACAGCGCCGCTGACCGAACTGATCGGTGATCCGGCCATGCGCCTGGTCGTCGACCGCCACGCACCGGAGCTGACCGAGACAGAACTCATCACGCTCACACCCGGGATGAGCCTGCTCGCCCTGGCGCGCTTTGCCGCGATCCCGACAAAGACATTGACCGCCCTCGCGGCTGACTTGTCTGCAGCCTCGGAGCCCGTCTGACGCTGCCCTGCCGAGACGGCGTTTCGTGTGCCGGGTCGCTTCCACGCCCGACGGTCATGGTTGGCTGTGCTGGGAACGATGATCGATCGAGCATGGATCGCGGGAGCGCAGGATGAACCGACACCGACGACTGGCACGGATGCTGGAGATCGTCTCCGAGCGATCACAGCTCTCGGTCGACGAAGCCGTGGCGGAGCTGGGCGTCTCGCCCGCCACCGTCCGGCGCGACCTGGACCAGCTCTCGCAGCAGCAGCTCGTGACCCGGACCCGCGGAGGCGTCGTCGCTGCCAACACGGCGCTCGACCTGCCGCTTCGCTACAAGGCCGGACGCCGCGCCGCCGAGAAGGAACGCATCGCGAAGCGGGTCGTGCAACGCATCCCGCCGGGTTCCGTCGTCGGACTGAACGGTGGGACGACGGCGCTCGCCGTCGCGCAGGCGATCGCCCTCGAGAAGGCCTTCCACGCCGAGCCCGGGCAGACCGGTGTCACCGTGGTGACGACTGCCCTGAACATCGCGACAGAGCTTGCCGTCCGGCCCCACGTGAAGGTCGTCGTGGTCGGCGGCGTGGTCCGCTCACGGTCCTACGAGGTCCTCGGGCCCCTCGCCGACCGCATGCTCGACGTGATCAGTCTCGACGTCGCGGTGCTCGGCGTGGACGCGGTGGACGCCCGGGAGGGCGCGATGGCCTTCGACGAGGGCGAGGCAGCCACGAACGCGCTCCTTGCGGCGCGCGCCGACACCGTGATGATCGCCGCCGACAGCACGAAGCTCGGGTCGCGCGTGTTCGCGCGGATCTTGCCGGTGGAGGACATCGACGTGCTCGTCACGGACTCCGAGGCGAGTTCCGAGGTCGTCGACGACTTCCGGGACGCCGGCGTCGATGTGGTGACCAGCTGAGCACCTGATCGCGCGACGTAAGTTGCGCTGTGGTGACGACTTACGATCGATACGACGCCATAACCCTTGACATTGCGCACGGTTCCCGCGACGGTGTAGCTCGGCCCCTCGGGGCCTGTCGATGACGACCGGTCTGTGAGGGGTGAGCGGGAACGATGAAGATCTCAGCAATGATGGCCGCGGCGCTGGTTCTCGTCGGGGGGCTGGGCGGCGGAATGCAGCAGGCGTCCGGTCCCCTGCACGGCGCCGGAGGCGAGGTGACCTTCGCGCTCGAAGCCACGCCGGGCAACGACGTCGCACGAGGCACGCACCACCTGCAGCTGCGCTGCGACGGCGATGTCGAGGCGAGCGCCCGGCTGCACGTTCCCAACCGAGCCACGGTCACCGAGCGCAGGAGCGCCGACGCCGAGTCCGACTGCGTGGTCCGGCTGCGTGCGCCGCGCCGGGCTGACTGGGTCAACGAGGTGATGCTCGAGGTGCGATCAGCCGCCAGCGGGGCGGTGGTGCACCGGGCCACGGCATACGAGACCGGTGAGCTCGGGGGCCGCAGCTTCCGGCTGCCCGCCGGTGACGTCGAGGTACGCCTTTCGTCGAGCCTCCTGGAGGCCGGCGAGGTCGGCACCGCCCTGAGCGTCATGTCGTTCAACATCCTCCACGGTGGCCGCCTCGACGAGGTCCACGAGCACGGGTTCGAGCAGCGGAACATCGCGGAGCTCCTCGAGTTCGTGCGTCACGAGGACCCGGACGTGCTGTTCACCGTCGAGACGTACGGGACGGGAGACGAGATCGTCGAGGCGCTCAACACGGCCCGTTCGGACGACAAGGTCTTCACCGGCGTACAGATCACCCGCGAGCCGGGGCAGGCCGCGGACGAGGACAACCTCTGGATGTTCACCCATCTGCCCGTTGAAGAGGTCTACCCGTCGGTCGCGGGCGACCACGCCACCTCTTTCAACTTCGGCGGCGCCCGGCTGGGCCTGCCGGACGGCCGGCACGTGCACGCGTTCAGCATGTGGCTCTCGCACCGGGGCAACGCCTGGTCGCCGGTGACCCGCACGGCCATGGAGAACGCCCTCGGGCTGGAGACGACCTCGACGGAGGAGGAGCTGCTCGACACCGACCGGGTCGCGCGCCTCGACATGGCCAACGAGATCCTCGACGAGCACCTGCCGTCCATCGTCCAGGACGACGCACCGGTGATCATCGCCGGCGACGCCAACGCACTCTCACCGCTGGACTGGTCGGCGCCCTTCGCCGACGCGCCCGGACACGAGGGCCTCACGCTCGAGTGGCCGGTGATGTCCGAGTTCCGCGAGGCCGGCTTCGCCGACACCTACCGGCACGCGAATCCAGATGCCGGCCGCTTTCCCGGGCGGACCTGGAGCGCGGGCTTCGCCTACACCTACGCGCCCGCCCGGATCGACTACATCCTCACCCGCGGAGAGGACGTGCGGGTGCTCGCCTCGTCCACGCGCGACCGCCGGCTACCGGAGCAGCGAGGGAGTGCGCTGGACGACATCTACCCGTTCTACTCCGACCACGCGGCTGTCGTCTCTGAGCTGCTGGTCCGCGGCACCGGTGCGGCGCCCTCCGGCGACTACGAGGTGGACGAGCCCGTCGAGCCGTACGACTGGCCGGCCGCGCCCGACGGCGTCCCGGTGCCGCCGTCGGAGCTCTCCGCCACGGCATCCAACGAAAGCTCCCCCGCCGCGCTCGCGGTGGACGGCGACGCCCGCACGCACTGGCACTCGAACTACCAGCTCGACCCGCCACCGCCGCTTCCGCACGAGCTGACGGTCGACATGGGGTCCGTGAGGTCACTGACCGGCCTGCGTTACCAGCCGCGCATCAACGGCTTCAACGGCATCGTCACCGAGTACACGGTGGAGGCCAGCACCGACGGCACCACGTTCACCGAAGTGGCCTCGGGTACGTGGGACCGCAGCCAGATCCCGAGCAACGTCGAGCTGCCAGGCGTCGAGGCACGGTACCTACGCCTCGTGGTGCACGAAGCCGTTGGCCTGTTCTCCTCTGCGGCCGAGCTCACGCCCTACGAGGTGACCAAAAACTGAGCGCTATTCGTCGGCCGGACCCAGGTAGATCTGGGAGCACAGAATCTGGTCGTCGTCGAGGGTGCAGGCGACGCCGAGCCGGGTGGCGTCCTCGCTCATGAGATTCTCGCGGTGGCCCGAGGAATTCATCCAGGCGTCGATCACGGCGGGCGGCTCGGCGACGCTGCGGACGAGATTCTCGGCGCTGAACGAGGCCGAGCACTCCTCGAGGACGCCGTGCATCGGGGCGTGCTCCAGCTCCTCGGTCCCCACGAGATCCTCGGCACGCGCGGCAGCCTGCTGCTCGGCGCAGTCGGAGTATTCGAGCGACCGGTGACCTTCGTCGGCCCGGACGTCGTTGGTCAGCTCGTAGAGATCCCGGGCGTACTCGCCGAGGTCGACGGTCGCGACGTCGACGGTGGGTCGCTCCTTCGTGGGCGTCGCGGACGTCGGCGGCTCGCCCGACTCCTCCGGACTCGCGGTGCAGCCACAGACGAGCCCCAGGACCGTGACGAGGATCGGTCCGGTCAGGCGCCTCGGGCGGGTCAACCGTGTCATCGCGGCTGCCAGGCGTCGTCGTCGTTGCTGTGTTCCTCGACCACCGGCGGCAGCGTGCCGGTGGCCAGGTGCTCGAGCGTCGTCGACTCGAGGACGCCGCGCAGCGCGCCGCGGGCGGCGATCCACACCGACTGCAGCACCCGCGCCTCGG
The DNA here is from genome assembly GCF_039541595.1 of Georgenia halophila. NCBI lineage: Bacteria > Bacillati > Actinomycetota > Actinomycetes > Allobogoriellales > Allobogoriellaceae > Georgenia > Georgenia halophila. The sequence continues at coordinate 185,848 of NZ_BAABGN010000001.1, forward strand.
GCAGGTAGGTCACCGACTCGGGCCGGACGCCGTGCACGCTGACGAGCGGACCATCGACGGCCCGCATGACGTCGGCCACCGAGACCGCTTGCGGCTCTTTGGCGAGTAGCCAGCCACCGCCCTGACCCCGCTGGCTGCGGACGATGCCGGCGCGACGCAGGCCGGCGAGGATCGCCTGCAGGTACTGGCGCGGGATCTCCTGCTCGCGGCCGACAGCCTCCGCAGTCAGCGGAGCGGCGCCCTCGGCCCGGGCGATCTCGATGAGAGCCCGTAGGGCGTAGTCCGTCTTGGCAGAGACATGCATGCCGCCATCGTTCCATCCCGGCGGCGCTCGGCCGGCGGCACTCAGGCGTCGACGGCGGTCTCGCTGGCGTTGGGGTCGGCCTCGAGCGCCACAGCGGCCGCGCGGCGCGTCTTCTCGCGCTCGTCCAGCAAGGTGCGGCGCACGACGACGGACCAGGCGGCGGTGAGGGCGGCGACGACGACCCACATGACCGCGGAGGTCAGCTCGAGGCCGAACCAGGACTGCATCATCGTGATGGTGTTGGTGATAACGATCAGGCCGCCGGCGAGCACGCCGAGCATCCGTGGGCGCATGTGCTGGACCACCCATGCCGCGAAGGGTGCGCCGATGACCCCGCCGACGAGGAGCGCGAGGACCCATCCGACGTTGATGCCGGCGCTGCCCAGACCGACGAGGAAGCCGGCCGAGGAGCCGAGCGCCACCACGAGCTCGGCCGTGGAGACGGAGCCGACCACCTTCTTGGGCTCGAGGCGCCCGGAGGAGAGCAGCGTCGTTGTCCCGATCGGGCCCCATCCGCCACCGCCGAGGGAGTCGAGGGCGCCGCCGACCAGGCCGAGCGGTGCGAGCAGGTTTCGCGAGAGCCGGCCGTTGATGACGGGGCGGGCACCCGCCAGCACGGCGAACCGCCAGAGCACGTAGCCGCCGAGCCCGAAGAGCAGCAGCGAGACCCACGGTGCGGCGACCTCCGCGCTCAGGCTGGAGAGGAGGACGGCGCCGCCGAAGGCGCCGACGGCGCCGGGCACGGCGAGGAGGGAGGTCACCCGCCAGTCGACGTTGCCGAACTTCCAGTGCGAGAGGCCGGAGGCGACACCGGTGCCGATCTTGGCGAGGTGCACGGTCGATGAGACGGCGGCGGGCGCGATCCCCACGGCGATGAGCAGCGTGGAGGAGATGACGCCGAAGCCCATGCCCAGCGAGCCGTCGACGAGCTGGGAGAACAGTCCGACGACGGAGAGGATCAGGATACCGGCCATGGGCGGGCGCTCCGGGCGCTAGTCGAGTAAGTCGAGTAACAAGATCAACTATGCATGCAAACGGGTGCCGCGTCCAGCGATGCGGCGACGGTTCACCCGCCCGCCTCGCAGATGCCGCGTGGGACCCGCTTCGCGACCTCGCGCGGACCGCCCTACGATCAAGACCCGCGGAGGCCCGGTGCCGCGCACCTGGGGGAATGGGGGGCCGGGCCTCCGGGGCCTACCCGTACCAACGGACGGGTTCCGGGCGGTGTTCCGTCACCCGCTCCACTGTCTTGGGACCGACCTCGGGACCTCGGCCGTCCGGCGTCCCGGCGCGTCAGCGGCGGGCGCGTCGGCGCAGCCGGTACTCGTGCACGTAACCCCAGCCCACGGCGACGATGCCGAGCGCGAGACCGGCGAAGCACACGTCCAGCCACTTGGCCGGCACCCGGTCGAGCAGCTCCAGGATCCCGACGGCGAGCGTCGCCACGATCCAGACCACCGTCCCGGTGACCGTGAGCGTCACGGCGTTGACCTTGGCCGGCGGCGGGTCCGGGCGCTTCTCGAACAGGTGGACCTCGGGCATGCACCGATCGTAGTCAGCCGTTTCGGCGGTGATTCCCAGTTTCGCCGTGCCTTCTGCGAGAATCCGCCGCCATGAGCACCCCCGCGCCGAGCGCGCCGAGCACCGCGCCAGATGGCTGGCTGGATCGCACCTTCCGGATCACCGAACGAGGCTCGACCCTGGCGCGGGAGGTCCGCGGCGGCGTCGTCACCTTCTTCACGATGGCCTACATCCTCGTGCTGAACCCGCTCATCCTCTCCACGCCCGACTCCACCGGAGCCTTCCTGGGCGGGGAGAACGGTCGCGCGGCCATCGTGGCGGGCACCGCACTGGTCGCGGGCGTCATGTCGATCCTCATGGGCGCGATCGCGAACTACCCGATCGCGCTCGCCGCAGGCCTGGGCCTCAACGCCGTCGTGGCCTACACGCTCGTCGCGATGCCCGGCATGACATGGGCAGATGCCATGGGTGTCATCGTGCTCGAGGGACTCGTCATCTTCATCCTCGTCCTCACCGGGCTGCGGGAGGCCGTCTTCCGGGCCGTGCCCCAGCCCCTGAAGACGGCCATCACGGTGGGCATCGGCCTGTTCATCGCGCTGGTCGGCCTCGTCGACGCCGGCATCGTCCGCCCCGGCGGCACCCCGCTGCAGCTCGGCGTCGAGGGTTCGCTCGTGGGCTGGCCCTCGCTGGTGTTCGTCGTCGGGCTCTTCCTCATCGCGATCCTCATGGTCCGAAAGGTCCGCGGCGCCATCCTGATCGGGATCGTCGTGGCGGCCATCCTGGCCGCGGTCATCGAGGCCGTGGCCGGCGTCGGGCTCCAGGACGAGGAGCACCCCGGCGGCTGGGCCCTCTCGGTCCCCGAGCTCAGCGGATCCCCGGTCCAGCTGCCCGACTTCGGGACGCTCGGTCAGTTCTCGCTGTTCGGAGCCTTCGAAAAGGTCGGCGTCCTCGCCGCCCTGCTGCTCGTGTTCTCGCTGCTCCTCGCCGACTTCTTCGACACGATGGGCACGATGGTCGCCGTCGGCGCCGAGGCGGACCTGCTCGACGAGGATGGCAACCCGCCACGCACCAAGCGGATCCTGGTCGTCGACTCGGTGGCCGCGGCCGCCGGCGGTGCTGCCGGCGTGTCCTCCAACACGAGCTACATCGAGTCCGCCTCCGGTGTCGCCGACGGCGCCCGCACCGGCCTGGCGTCGATGGTCACCGGCGTCTGCTTCCTGCTGGCGATGTTCTTCGCGCCGCTCGTGGCGTTCGTGCCCTACGAGGCAGCCACGCCGGCACTGGTCATCGTCGGTTTCCTGATGATGATGCAGGTGACGCACATCCCGTGGCGGGAGGCCGCGATCGCGATCCCGGCGTTCCTGACCATCATCTTCATGCCGTTCTCGTACTCGATCACGGCCGGCATCGGCGCCGGCTTCATCGCCTACGTGGTGCTCTCGGCGGCGAAGAAGGGCGGCGCCCGTCAGGTGCACTGGCTCATGTGGGTAGTGGCGGCGGCCTTCGTCCTCTACTTCGCCCTCGGCCCGATCCAGGCGGCGCTCGGCGTCTGAGGCTTCGAGGGTTGAACCTCCTCAGAGGGTGCAGGGTCTCAGAGATTCAGGGCTATCCGGGCGATCGTCCGCGCCGTCGGCAAAATCTGGTCGAACGACTGCCGGTAGACCTTGTCCCTGCGCCGGAACGGGTCAACGACGTCGTCCAGCTCGGCTTCGACCGCGGCCCGGTGCTGGGCGGCCAGCGGGACGAGGGCTGCGAGCCGGGACCCGGGTGTGGGGTCCGGTCCGGCGTTAGCCTCGAGCTCGTCCCGGTCGACCTCGGCCGCGAGTCGGGCGAACTCACGGATGGTGAACGTCCGCTTCACCGCTGCGGGAGCGAGCTCGACCACCGCCGCGCGGTGCTCGCGCGTCATTCCCAGGATGAGATCCGCGTTCCGGACGAGGTCCTCGGTGAGCATCCGGGCGGCAAAGTCTTCGGTGTCGACCTCGATATCTCTGAGGAGATTCGCCATCGGGCCGTGGATGGGCTCGCCGACGAGGGCGCCGATCCCGGCGCTGCCGACGGCGACGTCGCCGTTCGTCCCGAAGGCCGAGCGGAAGAGCCGCTCGGCCGCGGGGGAGCGGCAGATGTTGCCGGTGCACACCGTGAGGATCGTGAACCTGGAGCTCGACCCGTAGCTCATGCCTGACCTCAGTTTCCTCATCGATGGCGTGCAGCGCTCCACGGTAGCCGTCACTCTGTCCGTGCCTACACTCGGCGTCATGCGCCGCTCATCGGTCGAGGCAGTCCACCGCGCCGTCCTCGGCAAGTCCTGGGGCGGACGGTGAGTGGGCGGCGCGTAGCACATGCCAGGACCCGACGTCGTCGGGGACTGCCGCGTTGGAGCAAATGGGCGTTCGGCGGGGCAGCCCTGCTGCTGGTTGCCGTGCTTGCCGTCTTCGCGTGGGACGCGCGAACGGCCGACAGCGAACTACGCCACGCGGAGCGGCAGGTGGGTGCACTTCAAGACCAGGCACTCGCCGGTGACCGCGAGCGGGTGTCAGAACTCGCGGAGGACATTCGTGAACACACCGGTGCGGCTAGAGAGGCACTCACTGGGCCTCACTGGACCATCGCGAGCAAGCTGCCGTGGCTGGGTGAGAACGTCACCGCCGTGCAAACCGTAAGCGTTGCGGTCGACGATCTTGCCAACAATGCCCTGGGCGATCTGGTCGATGCCATCGAGGTCGTCGATCCTGCCAACCTGGCCCCGGATAACGGCAGGATCGACATCGCTCCGATCGCCGAGGTCGCCCCTAAGGTGGTGGCCGCGAACGAGACTGTCCAGGCGTCGGCCGGGGCCTTGGAAGAAATTGATACGGAGAGCCTTGTCGGCCAGGTGGCGACTGCTGTGGAGCAGTTGAGCGGCCAGGTCGATGAGATCGCCTCGCTCACTGGCACGGCCTCGCGGGCCGTCCAACTCATCCCACCGATGATGGGTATCGATGAGCCGCGCGAATATCTGCTGCTGGTCCAGAACAACGCCGAGCCTCGTGCGACTGGTGGAATCCCCGGTGCCGTGATTCTGCTCCGAGCCGAAGAAGGTGCGATCGAGATAGTCGATCAGCGCGATGCCGGCGCGTTCGGTCCATATGGTGAGAATGACCCGGTGCTTCAGCTGCGCCCGGCCGAGCGCTCACTGTATGGAACTCAGCTTGGCCGTTTCATGGCGGACGTGACGTTTACGCCCGATTTCCCGCGAAGCGCCGAGCTGGCCCGTGAGATGTGGCGCCGGGAGTTTGGCACAGAGGTGGACGGTGTCCTCTCTGTCGATCCAGTGGCACTTGGCGCACTCCTCGGTCCTACGGGTGCCGTGACGCTTCCCACCGGTCATGAGTTGACTGCAGACACAGCTGCGCAGATTCTCCTCAACCAGGTTTATCTCGACATCGAGGACCCTGCGCAGCAGGACCTGTTTTTCGAGGCGGCTGCCTCAGCGATCTTTGACCGGGTCCTCAGCGGGGCCGGTGATCCGACGGAGGTTATCGGCGTCCTCGACGAGGTCGCCGCCGAGGGGCGCCTCATGGTCTGGAGCGTCGACGCGGGCGAGCAGCGCCTGCTTTCGGAGACTAATCTCAGCGGGGCGCTACGAGGTCACTATCGAGACGCTCCGATCGTCGGCGTGTACGTCAACGACCTTTCCGCCGCCAAAATCGGTTATTACCAGCATGTCTCTGCAAAGGTCCAAGCAGTCGGATGTGGCCCAGGTGGTCCGCAAAATCTCCATGTCTCCGTAGCGGTGCGTTCGCAGGTGCCGCCGAACTACTCCGAGATGCCGCCGTACCTCATCGGTGACGGGTCGCCCATCGCCGTGGGCGATATGCGATCGCAGATCGTTCTCTATGCGCCGAGAGGCGGGCAGATTACGAACTTCGTCGCGAGCGATGGACAGACGGCCGGTACGCCGGCCGTGCACGACGGCCTGAGCGCGGTAAGTACGCGAGTGACCCTCTCGCCTGGTGAGACGCGGACGCTGGACTACGACGTCCGGCTTCAGGAGCCCTTGGCAGTCGACCCGATCGTCCGGGTGACGCCGGGTCCAGCAGACGGTCAATTTACTGCCTCCACTTCTCCTTGTGCCTGAGGCCTGCTAGCGTCTGTGACGGTATATCTGCACGCGCTTCCAATGCCTGGGGGAAAGCATGAATCGACGCGCAATAACTACGGCCGCCGCCACTGCCGGCCTCGTCCTCGTTCCCACAGCCGCTATGGCTGAGTACGCGGACCCAGACGCCCTTGTCGCCTCTGACGCCACGCCCGTCGAGGGTGAGCCGTTCGAGATCGTCATCGCGACCGACGACTTCGAAGAGGTGACGCTCACCGTCAGTTCCGAGGATGAGGACGTTCCCGACGGCGCCATCGAGATCGCCGGTACTGCTTCCGAGACCAACGAGGTCGAGGACGGTGAGGCCACGTTCACCGTAACGCTCGACGAGGCGGGCACCTACGAGCTTGTCGCCACCGGCCCGAATGGTGAGCTCATCGACTCCGCCACGATCGAGGTCGTTGCTGCTGGTGACGAGGACGCGCAGGACGACGGCGACGATAGTGGTGTCGGTGGTCTTCCTGAGACCGGAGCAAGCAGCACGCCACTGGTGATCGGTGCGGCAGTCCTGCTCGCCGCCGGTGCTGGCGCTATGGTTTTCGCCCGTAGCCGCCAGACTCAAGCCTGACGGCGCTTCTCGACACAGAAGGAGAAGGCCTCCTGCGGCGGAACCGCATGAGGCCTTCTCCTTTTTGCAGATGGGTTCTAATCTCCTCAAGAGCCGATAGTGACTACGGTGGTACTGGTCGACCAAGCGGCGGCGCATGGCCCGACCGGCGCTGCCGGGCCCTACGTGCGGACTGTGGTGACGTGGTGCCTGTACCACGCGACGGTGCGCTCCAGCCCTTCCTCGAGCGAGATACCCGACGTCCAGCCAGTCTCGGCAAGTTTCGAGACGTCGAGCAACTTCTGCGGCGTCCCATCCGGCTTGGTGACGTCCCATTCCGTCCTGCCGTCGTAACCAACAATGGCGGAGATGGCGTGCGCCACCTCACGGATCGTGATGTCCGAACCCGTGCCGACATTGACCTGCGCCGCTCCGTCGTAGTGCTCAAGCAGGTGGAGACACGCGTCCGCCATGTCGTCCGAATGCATGAACTCGCGCCGCGGACGGCCCGTGCCCCAGTTCGATACGGTGCTCTTCCCGGCTCGTGCGGCGTCGTCGTAACGCCGGATCAGAGCTGGTAGCACGTGTGAGCCTTGCGGCGAGAAGTTGTCGTTCGGGCCGTAGAGATTGGTCGGCATGGCGGAGATCCACGGTAGCCCGTACTGGCGGCGTACGGCCTGAACGTGGAGGATACCCGCGATCTTTGCGATCGCGTAGGCGTCGTTCGTCGGCTCCAGGTGTCCGGTGAGCAGGGAATCTTCCCGAATTGGCTGCTCGGCGAACTTCGGGTAGATGCATGAGGAACCGAGAAAGAGGAGACGTTCAACTCCGACCTTTCGAGCGGCGTCCATCACGTTGACCTGGATCTGCATGTTGTCGCTCAGAAAGTCGACCGGGTAGGTGGTGTTTGCGAGGATTCCGCCTACCTTTGCCGCCGCAAGTACGACGTATCTCGGTCGGACCTCGTGGAAGAAATCGAACACTCTGCCCCGGTCCTTCAGGTCGAGCTCCCGAGACGTCCTGCCGACGACGCTGCGAAAGCCGGACGCCTCTAGCTTGCGCCAGATCGCTGAACCGACGAGGCCCTGGTGACCTGCGACGTAGAACGGCGCGTTACGGTCGAGCTGGCCTGGCGTGTAACGGAGTCGGTCACCGGCGGTCATGTGCTTCCCCAGGAGGTGAGGCGAACCTGGTCGGTCCACGGGCGGCCTGCATGCTCTAAGGCTTCGACATCAGCAGCGACCATGAGCTTGGCGAGTGCGCGGCCGTCGACCGTCGGTGTCCAGCCGAGATTCCTTCGAGCCTTGGTGGAGTCACCGATGAGGGCATCGACCTCCGTCGGTCGCAGGTAGCGCTCATCGAATCGCACATGGTCCTCCCAGTTGAGGCCGGCGTGCGAGAACGCAATCTCCAGGAACTCACGGACGGTGATCCCGACGCCGGTGGCGAGGACGTAGTCGTCGGGCACGTCCGCCTGCAGCATGCGCCACATACCTTCGACGTACTCCGCGGCGTATCCCCAGTCGCGGACAGCATCGAGGTTGCCCATGTAGAGAAACTCCTGTTTGCCCGCATTGATGGCAGCGACGGCGCGGGTGATCTTGCGGGTCACGAAGGTCTCGCCACGGCGGGGCGACTCGTGGTTGAAGAGGATGCCGTTGACGGCGAACATGTCGTACGCCTCACGGTAATTCTTCGTGATCCAGAAGCTGTAGAGCTTGGCGGCCGCGTACGGCGATCGCGGGTAGAACGGGCTCTCCTCGTTCTGCGGCGGGCGCGTCGCACCGTACAACTCCGAGGACGACGCCTGGTAGAAGCGAGTTTTGATACCGGACAGACGGACTGCCTCGAGCATTCGGATCGTCCCTGTACCCGTAGTGTCCGCCGTGTGCTCGGGCTCGTCGAAAGAGACTCGAACGTGCGACTGTGCCGCTAAGTTGTAGACTTCGTCCGGATCGACCTGCGCCAGCAGCGTCACCAACCGTGCTCCGTCACTCAGGTCCCCGTAGTGCAGAAACAGCTTCGCGTTCGGGTCATGCGGATCGACGTAGAGATGATCGATCCTCGCGGTGTTGAACGTCGATGCTCGCCGAATGACACCATGCACCTCGTACCCCTTTGCGAGCAACAGCTCGGCAAGGTATGAGCCATCCTGCCCTGTGATGCCCGTGATGAGAGCGCGTTTCGTCATGCCTACCTCGGGGTTGTGTCCACGCCAACTCGGCGCACGCTCCAACGATAGCGGCCGAGGGCCAAACGACTAGGCCGCGGGGAAATCGCTCGCCGGGGTGGCTCCAGTCCTCTTGCGCCGTCGCCCAGTCTTCGACGCGCCGTCTTGGACTAGCCTGTGACACGTCAAGAGCCGGACGACCGGAAGTGTGCCGTGACCTCAGAACCACCTCGGTGTGTGCTAGTTGACCTGCCTAAGACGGCTGGGCCATCGGTCTCCAAGGCTTTCTTCCTTACTCTGGCGACTAGGTGACATCGCTGCCTGGAGGAGCGAATTGATGACGCGTTCGAAATACGCGAATCGTCGATCCCGAGCAAGCACGCGCAACTTCGCTACTACTCCACGCTGCGCGGTAATAGAACCGTCGAATATTTCCTCGTCTGAGGATCACGGCATCCTTTCGACCGGGTGCTCAGCCGGTACCTCCGTCCAGGCAGCTGGATCCGGGAACGCATCAGCGATTCCAAGCGCCTCGGGGCATCGGGTCTGCATTGTGTCGACTCGATGCCAATTCGCCACAGAAGCCGCCCAGGAATGAAAGGATAGTTGTTCGCATGCTTCCTGAGAATTCGATGATGAGCGATTCCTGTCGACTGCCTGACCGATGGGTGCGGAAGCCGGTCCTGGCGGTGACGTCAACGACCATGGAGATTTCGGTACGGCGGTTAGCCGGGCGCCCCGAAATCGCGTCTCTCCGATTTCCGTACGTCAATACGTCTCCGCGGGCCCACGAGATCAGGCGCCTCGACCGCAGCAGAGAGCTTGCCAGAGCCGTGCCCGGGGCGCCACACGGAGGACTATGAGGTGTTCGGATACGACCTCCTACCCGCGTAGCACCCTCGACTTGTGCAGTCCTGACTTACGGACGGGACGCCAATTGAAGTTAGGGGCGGGTCCTTCGGTATCGCCTGTAATAGGTGGTCCGGCTCCGGAGCATGCCGTGGTAGAGGACGACGGCGTATCGGCGACAGAGCAGCGGTGAAGAGGGCAAGCGGTCGCGGGATTATCAATCGCATCGGAATCTCGTTTGGAGGGCGCATCGGCGCCTCGCTCGCGCAGGCGCTCCTCCTTGCGCTCCTGGCAAGGGCGCTAGGCGTCGAGAGTTTTGGTTACTACGCATTGACGTATGCGGTCTGCACATTTGGCACAGGAGTCCTCGACTATGGACTTACCACCCGCGTGCTTGCGTCCAGCAACTTGGCGGACAAGCGGGGGCTCTTCGGCGCGCTCGCCGTGTCCAAGACGCTGGCCTTCACCATCGTTGTGTTGGGCGCTTCCATCGGCGCGCTCGTCTTCGATGCGGATCCCATGCAGAGATTCCTTGTGTTGGGTACGGCGCTGTCCGGCCTAGGTGACCGGTTTGGCGACACCTCGTTGAACATACAGCAGGGAGAGAAGCACCCAGCGGCTGGGACCGGTCTTCTGCTCGGACGGCGGTTGATCAGTCTCGCCCCGTTCCTGTTCGGGCTCACCATGACCACCGCCCTCATCAGTTTGGCCATGTCGGCGATCATCGGGATTGTCGCCTTCTACGTTCTCGCGCTACCCCGCGCCGGGCGGCCCACGCCGCTGTTAGTCGTCCTCAGATTCAACCGCTCGATCTTCCTGACTGGGCTGGGCAGCAACATCGCTCAGCTCGAGTCCGCTGCGGTGAGCCTCACAGCGGGTGTCCATATGGCCGGCCTCTTTGGTGCATCACGGCGCTTGTCGGCACCGATGAACTTGGCAATCACGACGGTGATGCAGGTGCTCGTTCCGGAGATGGCCAGCCAGACCGAGCGTCACGCGCGCGAGCAAATATTCCGGGCTTCTCGTCGAACTGCCATGGTGTTGGCCGCATGCTTCTTGCTCGCGGTCCCACTTGCGCCGTGGGTGACCAGGGCGCTGCTCGGCAGCGCCTTCGTGGCGGCAAGCCCGATTGTCGGTGGTGTGATCGCCGCAGCGGCGTTTATCGCGCTGAGCCAGGCCTATCTCGGCTGGTTCTATGCCACGGAGACACCGATGTCGGTTGGTATGAGCGTGCTTGGCTCTGCTCTGTTCCGGCTGGTTCTCTGCCTGATTGCGGGCGTGGTGTGGGGCCCCTGGGGCCTCGCCGCCATGCTGCCGGTCAGCGCGCTGGCGACGTTAATTGCGCTGCACCTTATCTGGCGGAAGCACCAGCCCAGGTAGGCCGGTGAAGCGCCCTGGGTTTGATGGAGACTCGTCTCATTGGGTTTCCATCAGGACTTCGGGGTCCTGGTGGGCAGCGTAGTGGGCCTGTTCGTACTCGGCTGGGGGGGAGGTCGTCGAGGTAGCCGTGGAGCCGGGCGGTGTTGTGCCAGTGGGCCCAGGAGAGGGTGGCTAGCTCGACGTCCTGGACCGACTTCCAGGGGCCTGCTCGGCTCGGGCTGGGCCGCGGATGAGTTCGGCCTTGTTGTAGCCGTTGACGGTCTCGGCCAGGGCGCTGAAGCCCCTATAGGTCAGGATTTGGCGTGGATGGCCTGGGCTTGCGGTCGCTGGCGGGCGTGGTGATCGGTCATGACCCGTTGGTAGACCTCGCGGGCGAGGTAGCGCTTGAGGCAGCGGATGATGTCTCGCTTGGACAGTCCTTCGGCGCTGCGGCGGGTGACGTAGTCGGTGGTGGGCTGGTGGAACCGCATCCGTACGATCACGGTCCGGTAGAGGGCCGCGTTGGCTTCTCGATGGCCGGCACGTGAGAGCCGGTGCCGGTTGGTCAGTCCGGACGAGGCGGGGATCGGACTGGTGCCGCAGAGCTTGGCGAAGGCCGCCTCGGACCTGACGCGGTCGGGGTTGTCCCCGAAGACGATCAGCATCTCGGCGGCGGTGTCCGCGCCGATGCCGAGGGCCTCGCGCAGGGTCGGGGCGTGGCTGCGGGTCAGGTCGTCGAGGATGGTGTCGTGGTCGGCGATCTCGGTGTCGAGGGCGCGGTAGCGCTTGGCGAGGGTTCTTAGTGCGTGCTTCGCGCTGGTGACGGCGCCGGGACGCAGTGAGGCGCAGCGCTCGATGAGGACCTTGTCGGACAGCCCGGCCAGCTGCTCGCGCAGTTCGGCAGGAACGGTGACGATGAGCGCCTTGAGCGTGATCATCGCGCTGGTCCGGGCCTTGCGGGCGGTGTCGCGGGCGATCTTGATCTGGCGGATCATCTCCGCGGTGCCATCGGCCGACTTCGGAGTCGCGACTGCCTGGCCGCCCAGGACGGCGCGTGCGGCAGCCTCGGCGTCGAGGGTGTCGCTCTTGCCGTTGGAGCGTCGTCCGCGCCGATCCCCGCGGTTGACCTCGACGACTCGGTGGCCGCCACGTCGAAGAAAGCTGGCCAGGCCGACGCCGTAGCTGCCGGTGCCCTCGACGCCGTAGGCGATGACGCGGCCACCGCCGGCCAGGGCCGCCGCCCATGCCTCGAGCTGTGCGTAGCCCTCTCGGTTGGCTGCGACGTGCCGCGCGGCGAGCCGGGCGCCAAGGTGGTCGACCGCGACGGGCACGTGGGCGTACTTGTGCGTGTCGACGCCGACGATGATCTGTCGGCTGGCTACTGCTTCGCGGGGTTCGACGGTCATGCTGGTCATGGCTGCCCTTCCGTTCCGACTGCTGGGTGGTCGAAACCAGCTGGTCGGGCGGGTAGGACAGGACTGTGATGGGTCGGGTTTGGCGATCAGGCCCCTATTCGGTCACCGCCCTCCCGGCCAGCCGGTGTGCGTTGATCGCCACCTGACCGGCGTCGACAGATCAACGCCAAGGCACCACGGCCAGTCGTAAGCAAGGGTCAGACCCCGGTCAGGCAGCCCGCTGATTGTGCTCACAGTCGTAGGAGTCCCCGACGCTGCCGATCGAAGGCGTGGCGCCGATCTCGGCGAGCCGCTCGCCGTATCGCAGGGACGTGAGCTGACTTCCGGCATCGCTGTGACACCGCAGTCCGGGGAGGTTGGTTCCGCGTCGCCAACGGGCCATCTCGATGGCGTCCAGGACCATCTGAGTGCGCATGGTCGACGCGACCCGCCAGCCGACGATCGTCCGCGAGTAGGCGTCGATGACGAAGCACACGTACGCGCTCCCGGCCCAGGTGGGCACGTAGGTCAGGTCGGTGACCCACAGCCGGTTCGGCGCCTCGGCGGTGAACTTCCGCTCGACCAGATCGCGATGGCGCGCGCGGCCTCCGCGCGGCGGGTGGTGCGCACCTTCTTCGTCCGCGTCACCCCGGCGATGCCCTCGGCGCGCATGAGCCGGGCGACCTGGTCACGCCCGACGCCCATCCCGGCCCGGCGGGCGGCTTTCCAGAGCTTGCGGGCTCCATAGACCCGGTAGTTGGCCTCCCACAACTGACGCAACCGTGGCCTGAGCTCCTCATCACCCACGGCCCTGGACGAGGGCGGCCGGGCCTTGGCGGCGTAATAGGTACTCGGGGCGATCTTGATCCCGTACTCACTCAGCACGCGGCAGATCGGCTCGACCCCGAGCCGGCGCCCTTCGACGACTTCGCGGTTGGCGTCGATGAACGCGGTGATCACTTGTGTTGGCGGTCGAGCTCCGCCCCGAAGAAACTCGCAGCTCGCTTCAGGATCTCGTTCACCCGCCACAGCTCGCGGACCTCCTGCTCGAGCTGTTTCTCGCGCTCGGACTTCTCCGCCCTCACCGGCGGGGCTGGGCCCTCGATACCCTCGGCGGCATCAGCCCGGCGCACCCAGATCCGCACCGACTCGGTCCCATAGCCCAGCTGCTCGGCGACCCGGGTGATCGTTCCCTGACTCGTGCCCAGCTCGGCGCGCAGCGACCGGACCATCCGCACCGCAGCAGCCTTCTCCTCTTCGCTGTAGCGACGCGTCGACGGCTTCCCAGCGATCCCTTCTCGTGGCATGACTCCATCCTCGTTTCCAAACTCAGGAGTCTCCACCAAACCCAGGACGTTTCATTCAGTCAGGTGGAGTCTGAGTGGTGCGTCGCTCCTCGACTAATGCCCAAGCCGCCAAGACGGTCGAGACGGCTAGGCGCATCGACCGGTTCCCAGCCCACGGTGAGAACAACACATCCCAGATGCCGTAGACCGAGACCAGTGCCACCAAGGGGTAAAACCGGCCCCGGCCACGGAGGACCGCCAGGGCGAATAGACCAATCAGGAACAGAGGTAGGGCCGCAGCTAGAACACCGCCGGAGACCCACGCCTCAAATAGCACCGAGTGCAGTGTGATTTGGCCGTTGTCCATCCAGAACGGCATGTAAGTCGTAATGCCCAGGTCTGTGGCGAGTTGCTTGCCCGCCGCGATCGTCGGCAAGTCTAGCCGATTGGGGTGGCCCCATCCGGCGATGGGGTTTTCGGCCACCGCAATGAGAGACAGTGGGGGCTCGGTCCTACCACCGAGGAGAAGCGGGGCACCGCCTTCTGTCTGCTGCAATGCCCGCTCTTGCAGATCCCGGCCGAGGTGCCCCTGTTCCATAAGAGTCGGCAGGCCCAAGGCTACACCCGCTGCAAGTGCTGCGGCCGCAAGCACCTTCGCATGGTCGCGGACGCTTCCCCGGTAACGACCGTGCGCGTACTGGGCGATCGCTGCTGTTAGGCAGACTACGCCGAAGCCTCTTGAGCCGAGCGCTAGACTGAGTACCGCGAACCCGACGAGCAGCAGTATGGCTAGCCGCGTGCGGCCTCTACGGGCAGCAACTAGATAGACGACGAGCGCTGTGACCGGAAACGCCCCCCCGTACTTCCACTGCGCGGCGAACGTGGGCTCTCGAACGCCGACGATTAACCAGTACACGATGGTTGCGGCGCACAGCCAAGCCAGAACCTGCGCGGTCTTGGCCGTGCTGTCGGTGGACTTGGCGATGCCGAGCACTCCGAGAGCGATGACCAGGAAGGCACCGATACTGCCGAGGTTGAGCGACGACCCGTGGACCACGGCACTCGCCATCATGGCCGTCACGCCTAGGACTGCCAGCACGATGGCGCGCTTTACGCTGCCAGGTAAGGGGGTGATCGGCATGACGGGAATCAGCGGGAGGCAGAGCGCTGTGCTGAGTGGGACCGCCAAGCCCACCGTGGGCACCCCGCCGAGGAGCCCGAGAAGTGCTCGGAACCACCGGCTGTCGTGACCCACCTCGGCCTCGACGCGCGTCTCCGGGGTGGCAACCACTCGCGCGAGTCTAAGCCGCCCACCGTTGCCGCGCCTATCGATATCGCTGGGTGAGCCCCTGCGCGCTGACGTCAAGGCAAACGATATCCTCACCAAGGAACGGGATCGGGCCATGTTGATGCTGCCGTGAGGTCGTCCAGGGAGTACCCGAAGTGGGCGATACGATGATCGAGGGTTTCCCTGAGGTGTCGTGCGCTTCGTTTTCCTGTTGCAGGGACTACGATCCTTTCTGCGGATCGCGGAAGTATGCTCAAGCGGCGCGTGCGCGGATTCAGCGGGTGGAGTGCCCGCGCACCTCGAATACCCTGTTGCATCGCGGCCCAGTATTCGACGTACTTGTCGTTCTCGTTCCGGATTCCCTTCAGAACGTCGATCGACTCTAGGCCGAGGTGACTCCAAATGCGGTCCATCGTGCCCTGGGGGTTGGACAACAAGTGCTCGTAGCGCACAACGAGAGACTCCTCGAGATGCGGTTCGTCGCGCTCGTAGATCGACATCGCCTCGAGCCAGTGCTCAATGACGGGTGCGAAGTTCGAGCCCACCTGCATACGACGCGTGAGCCACTTGCGCGTCGCGAGTGCCTGCACCACCGGGTTCCGAGTGAGGATGACGAATCGCGCCGCCGGGAATGTCGCCTGCAGGAAACGGGTGCGTGTGAGGTTCGATGGCGACTTCTCCACGAAAGCCGCAGCTGTGGGCTCTTCGAAGTACGCGCTCCAGGCGGCGACGAGGCGTTCTGCGGCGTCAGGCCGTGATGGCAGATCGTCCTCCGTGAGGTGTGCCTCCGGGTGGTACGCCCACCGCATAGTGAGCCCGCGCTTACTGCCGCGGCGCGATCCCATCTCGTGATCAGTGAGGTACACGTCTTGGACGAACTGGCCTTCGTCCTCACCGGTGTGCGTGCCGACGAGTCCGGTGACCGCGGGATGTTGAGCGACGAGTCGCCCCACCAACGTGGTGCCGCTGCGTTGCAACCCGCCAACAAAGATTGGTGCTGGTAGTTGACTAATCACAATGGCTCCCAAGCTGAACGGGCCGGTGAAGAAGTGACGGCCGCAAAAACGTGGACAATACTGGCCAGAGTTGACGCGAGCAGTTCAACCAAGCGCTATGACAGCAGAGCCGACACAAACTCCTCAGGTCCGGCAAGCTCGAGTGGGCGCCGCTCCCGGCTCATCGCAATCCCGATCGCCTCTCGCAAGGCGTCGGTGAGAGCCTCAGGAGTGAGGCCGGTGTGCATGACGCGGTCGCCCAGGGATCGCGTGGCCTCGACCAGGGTCTCAGTTTCTGCCGCGACGACGAGTGTCCCGAGTGCAACTGCCTTGCCGAAGATTCCACTCGAGGCGTCGTTCGAGTAAGCAGCGACGACGATGTCGACCATCTGGATGGCGCCATCGAGCTCGCTGTTCGACAGAAACCTGTTCTCGAGGACGACCGTATAGCCACGGGACCGTGCGCGGCGGATTGCGTGCATGACCTCGTCGGCGTAATCAATACTAACCTGACCCGCCAGAAGGAGTGCTGCATCGTTCGGTCCTGCCGCGCGAACCATCGCATCGACAACCTCCACCACGTTCTTTCGACGACTAATGGCTCCGAACACGCCAAGCCACATGGCACCGCCTCCTCCTTGCGGCGGCGTCAGAAAGGTGAGTGACGATGGGGCCGCCGGTGTGACCTCGACCGGATCGGGCACCGCTGCGCGCCCCCGCCAGACGTAACCGCTAGATGGCGTCATCGCCGGTGCGAGCACGAGAACGCGGCACGTCCGGCTTGACACCGTCAACGCGAGGCGTTTCAGTCTCTGAAAGAGCCACCTCGATCTCCGTCCTCCGCCGCGAGCCGGCACACGCATGACGAGAACGGTGAGGCGTCTCCGGTACTGGTGCGGCAAGAGCCACAAAAAGGGCAACACCTTGTCGCCCTCCGTGAGGACGAGCGCCGCATCGGGAAAGCGCGCCAGCACGAAGCGGACCTGCCGAAGGACCCACATCTGGTATCGCCACGAGCCGACATGTCTCCGTACACCGAGGTCGACCATTCTGGGCTCATTGCCAGCCGAGAAGCGCGAGCGGAACTCCAAGGAGCCCCTGGTGGCCGATGCCGTAGCAAGAACGAACTCTCCGCCGCGGTCCGACACCCAGTCCGCTATCCACCTGCAGTACTGCATGCGGTGTCCGGTGTGGTTCGGCTCGAGTACGACGACGCGCAGTGGTACCACCAGTGCCCTCCAGAGGTGAGGTCGCGACGGAGACGGCTCTCAGTGTGGACCATCGAGGAGGCCCAGGCAGACTCGCCCCTACATCCCGGGCCCGGATGTGGCCGTCAGCCTGATCTACGCCACCGGAGCCCGATGCGTCCCTGGACGAGACTGGCCACGTGGCGATACGGCGCAACGGGCGGCGCGCTCTGGCGCACCTAGCCTAGGATGGCTCCGGTTGGTATCTAGACCTGCCCCGGGATTGGGCGTCCCGCCCGAACCGCAGGCGACTCGAGGAAGTATATGGCCGGAGCGATCGTTCATGAATGGATCGCTGCTTCCGGCGGTTCCGAGAAGGTTCTCGACGCGATGGCGCAGGCCTTTCCCGACTCGGACATATTTACGCTCTGGAGCGATGCCCCGGACGGGTTCCCGACCCACCACGTGTACGAGTCTTGGCTTTCCAGGACCACCCTGAGGTACCACAAGGCTCTCGCGCTTCCGTTCCTGCCGGTGACGTGGCGTCGACTTACACCCCGACGGACGTACGACTGGGTGCTCGTGAGTTCCCACTTGTTTGCCCACCACGCGCGCTTCGTCGGCGCCGCAGGCGCACTTCCGAAGTTCGTCTATGTGCACACGCCGGCACGGTACATCTGGACGCCCGAGCTCGACTCCCGCGGGAGTGGGCCGCTGGCTAGCGTCGCCTCCTCGTACTTCAGGAGGCTTGACCGTAAGCGTGCTCGTGAACCACACCGGATAGCAGCCAACAGTGAGTATGTCCGCCAACGCATCCTTAACACGTGGCAGCGCGACGCTACGGTGATTCACCCTCCTGTCGACGTCGACAGAATCCGCGAGATTTCTGATTGGTGCCACAAGCTGTCACCAATGGAGTCAGACGTGATGGCGAGTGTCGGCACCGGTTATCTGCTCGGTGCGTCGCGGTTCGTGCGGTACAAGCGTCTCGACCTGGTGATCAGAACGGGTCAGGAGCTTGACATCCCCGTCGTGATAGCGGGGCGTGGCCCAGAGGAGGCAAGGCTCCGCGAGATCGCTGGGACGGGCTCCGTGCCCGTGACCTTTGTCAACGCCCCTTCCGATGCCTTGCTGTACGCGTTGTACCAGTCGGCGGGTGCGTTCGTCTTCCCTCCCGTCGAGGATTTCGGGATCATGCCGGTCGAGGCAATGGCATCCGGATGTCCGGTCGTGTCACTCGGTGAAGGCGGTGCCAAGGAGTCAGTCCGCGACGGTGTTTCTGGAGTGATCGCGCGCGACGACACAGTCGAGTCGATCGCCGAGGCCGCGGAAGAGGCGCTGCGGCTGCGCCGGTCGTCGATTCCCGAGACCGTCGCCCGATTCTCGTACGCACGGTTCGGGCAAGAGCTGAATGAGTGGCTCTCGGAGGGAACCGCATCGTGACAGAGAACGACACGTATGTCCTGGTCTTGGGAACGGCTGACTGGAACCAGCCGATCGCGACGAATCAGCACTACGCGGTACGGGAACTTTGCGCAGGAAGCCCGGCTCGGATCGCCTTCTTGGAGTCTCTAGGCCTCAGGCGACCCGAGTTCTCTCGGCGCGACCTGTCGCGCATGCTCGCCAGGGTCGCACGTCTGCGTGGTACGCGTGATGGCGGAGATAACCTACGGCGTCCGCTTCCTGCTGGCCTCGAGGTCGTCTCGCCGTTGGTCATCCCTCACCACCGCGGCCCCGCTCAGCAATTCAACCGCCGTGCGTTGACGCGGCAGGTCGCAGCCTGGCTCACTTGGCGTGGCCGAAAAGTCCTCTGGACCTACACGCCGGTGACATACGGCTTGGACCAGCAAGCCGACCATGTCGTCTATCACTGCGTAGACCTGCTGGCGCAGGTGCCCGGGATTGATAGCAGGCTCATTGAGCGTGGTGAGATGCGCCTTGCGTCACGGGGGTATGCTGCGGCCGCATCCAGTCCTGTGGTGAAAGACCACCTTGTCGACATTGGCTTCACGGACGTCTCGTTGTGGGAAAACGTTGCGGACACAGCAACGGTCCTCGAGTCGGAGCCACAGTCGTCCCAGCGAGTGCCAGGGCGCGTGGTGTTCGCCGGAAATCTGACACGCAACAAGGTCGACTTCGCCATTCTCCAAGATCTCGCTCGCATGGGCCTGGATGTCCGTGTGGCAGGTCCGTTCGCGGAAGGGGGAGGCAAGGAGAGTGACGCGTACCGCGCTCTCCTTGGTTCAGGGGTGAAACACCTCGGCATGCTGAGCCCCCGGGCGCTCGCCGAGGAGCTGTCGACCGCAGCCGTCGGCCTGATCCCGTACCGATCCAACGACTACACGCGCGGGGTGAGTCCCCTCAAGACGTTCGAATACCTAGCTGCCGGGCTTGCCGTTGTCTCGATCGGCGTTCCGTCGGTGCGGGCGATTCCTGGACATGTCGATGTGGTCGAAACACGCACCGACTTCCTCGAGCGTGTGAAGCTCCACAGTGCCGCTCCAACCACGGCCCAGATCATTGCGCGCGGACGAATCGCGGACGCCCACAGTTGGGGCCGACGGGGGATCCAGGTCCGGCGCGCGGCCGGACTCTCTGGGGCGGCCGATGTCGTCGGGTAGGGCAGCCGAGCAAAGCCGCTTCAGCACCTCATCAGCGGAATCTCGCCGAGAGAGCGGCTTAATCATCGTCGAGTCCAACAAGATGGGCGGCGCGGAGGGGTACATGGCACGCCTGTACGGACAGCTTCGACGCCATGGGAAGCAGGCAGAGGTCCTGGGCAACCTCCCAGGATGGTGCGAAGGGCAGGGGCATGTTCATCGTGAAGTCCCCCTAAGTCCGAAGTGGTCACGGCGGACGATCGCGCCCGGTCTGCTCAAAGTTCACGGTGAAGCACGGCGGGTACGCGCCCTGGTCGAGGACCTCTCACCCGACTGGATACACATGCAGTTCAAACGCGAGCAGATCGGTTTCTCGCGGTCGCTCGCTCAGATTGCGCCGGTGATCTGGACGGAACACGGAGTGCTTGCGTCCCGCTCGCCGCTGCGACCTGCTTACAAACTGGCAGCTCGTCACGTCTCGACCGTCATCTGCGTGTCCGAGCCCGTGGCTTCCTCGATCGAGGGCCTCGTGCCTCGATCGCGCATCCTCGTGATCGAGAATGCCGTCGACGCGCGCCAGCACCGGCCGCCGAGCACAGGAGAACGGCAAGCAGCGCGGGCGCAGCTGGGCGTTCACGACGACCGACACGTGATGCTGTGGGTCGGTCGCCTCGATCGAAGCAAGAGACCGGAACTGGCCATCTCGTACGCCAGGCGTCACCACGGAGACCATGTGGTCATCGCCGGCACCGGTCGTGAGAGTGGTGCCATCCGCTCCGCCGCGCAGACATTGCAGAACGTGACGGTGACCGGGCACATCACCGACATCTCACCACTCTTCCACGCTGCGGACCTCCTCATGTTCACGTCGACCGGTCGCGGTGAGGGCATGCCGACAGTCATCGTGGAAGCCGCTTCTTACGGTGTGCCCGTCGTGACCCACGCGCGGTCAGGCGCGGAGGAGATTGTCCGTGCGTCTGGCGGTGCTGTGGTCGCGAACGCAGACGACATGGACGAGTGGGCAAGAACGTTCCGCGCCTCTTGGCTGCAGAACATTGAACCGCGCCGGACATGGCTCAAGCACCACGAGCAGGGCTGGTGGGTGCAGCAGCACCTCAACGTCATCGAGTCGCTATAGCGCGGTACTGGTGTAAGCCCTCCAACGACACCCAACCGTCTCATCGATGAGTTCCGACAGCCACGGTGCCGGATCAGTACGTCCGGATCGGTCAACGGCGCTCGAGTGGGGAACCTTTGCGAGTCGCCCACCTGACCGCAAAGTCAGAGGCCGCTCGTCCCCCATGAACCGGCGCACCCGAGCGAGCGTGTCCACCGGACTTTCGCTGAGGTCTTCGTAGGACGTGACCAGGACCTTGCCAGGGGATGTCGTAGCGAGGTCGAACCATTTGCCGTAATACGCATCCCACTCGCGCAGCCATACGCGCAGCGCGTCGCGATTGTCACCGAATGTCGCCCTTGGTTCGATCCACCGATTCCTTCTCGCCCAGCGATGGATGCTCGGGAGCCAGTTGTCCGGGTGCTTGAAGATCACGACGTGCCGGATCCCGGGCAGGAAGTTCGCGGCGCTGTTGACCTGCTCGATGGTCTGGGCGCGTTCGTCGTTCAGAAACGCGCGGTCCATGACGATGGTGGATTTATCGTCCTGCCATCGGAAGTGCTTGTGCCGGGGATCGTCCCGTCGCGGGTCAACCGCGTTCTCGACGAAGTAGCCGGCCTCGACGAGCAAAGCACACAGGTAGTTCGTGCCAGCGCGTTGAATGCCCTGATGTGCAAGCCGGGGATCGTGGTTGAGTGAAGAACGAAAACGGTGCACCGCGGTTAGAGCCAGACGCCTACCAGTCGCATAGGCCGGTCGCACGAGTGGTTTAGCGTCCATCGCCTCAGCTCCGTGTGCTCGAGTCGTAGGTCCAGTCGATCGCATTGCCGCCGACCAACCCGCTCAACGCCTCAAGGTCGGGTGAGTAGATCTCCTCCAGAGCCTTGCGCACGTCCCGTTCAAGAGCGGCCGGTCGTGTGCCCGGACTAGACGCACGAACAGCGAGCTTCGTCAGTGCATGACCGGCAACCCGGGCAGCGGGGTTCGCGCTGACTTTCCGCCGATCTCCCCAACCAAGGTCCCGTGTCTTGAGGCGATGACCCAACTGGTGGAGGCGCAACAAACGCTCGTCGTACATCCCGACATTCTTTGGCTGCCCCGCAGCCGGCAACACCTTGGGGATCGGCACCCGAAGATGACGGCAACATGCGCTGATTACCCCCTCGAAGTCATCAAGGACCGCGCGCTGCGAGAGCAACAAGAACCGTTCACGTGGGAAATGGTCGAACCATTGGCGAAGGAAACGACCGTAGAGCCCGAACTGAATAACGGACGTGAGCGTGGAAACCTCCCCGCCATGAAACCTGTCCACGGCTACCCGCATGCCGCCGTTCAGCGTACGATACGGTAGCCGCGCATGGCGGACGAGGTGATAGTGAGCAGACACCGCACGACTAATGGGCTCCCTTAGCACGACGATGAAGCGGGCTTCTGGGAGCGCCTTCGACACTCGAGCGAGTATGTCCTGCCGGCACAGGATGTCTGGTCGCTTGATCCCGTTAACCGTCGAAGGGCTGCCCATGGCGAGCCATGGCCTCTGCTCGAACTCCGGGTCTTCGAAGAACGGGCTCTCTCGTGCGGGCATGTAGACGCCCGGAACCTTCCGTAGGCCATCTTGGACGCTTGTCGTCGCGGCCTTCTGAGCGCCGAGGATGATGAAGTCGAGTGTCAAGACCGAGTACTCCTGACCTGGTTCTGTTGTGCCACACCGTGAGTGCTACAAAGGGCAGAAACCAAAAAGGCATCGGGGCGGTTCCGTTCAAGGTTCCGCGAAAGATGATCATGTATCCACCCGGAGATTTGTCCATACGGTCTCTTGTCGGAAACTGCGGTTTGCCAGAGCCCCTTCCAGTGAAATTTGCCGCGCATTGTGGCCGAAGTCGCTGTGCCGTTGCGTCGGGACCGAGAATCGACGAAGATTTCGCCGACCGCGTACGAAAGCTGGGCGATGCACAAGATGACGTAACCCTGCACCAGCGGGCGAGCGGTATAAATTGAGTAGTACGGTAAGGTTGAGATTGATATTTGTACGTACGTCGGGAGTGCGATGAAGAAGAGAAAAAAGAAACTCACTAGCAGAGAGACGCCACCTCTTCGGGAGTGGAGGATGACGTAGGCGTAAAGGGCTGCGTTCGCGACGATGTATGTGCGTTGGGTGAGAGCTAAGGCATCGCCGGCTTGCAGCAGCAGACCGATGAGCAGCGTTACACATAGAATTGCCAAGCCGCACGCATGAAGGACCCGCGCGACGGCGTCAAGCGCATCGCGCCCCTTGAAGGCGCGTCGAGCCCCGGCAGTGATGGCGAGCGGTTGTGCCACGGGTGGCTCCGTCTCCGGGTTGACTATGCGTGTCGGCAGCGGCTGCGGCACTGGCATTCGCCGGGCTCTCCGGCGTCGCGCGACAGTTTGCGGTCGCTCCTGCTCGCGCCAGATCTCGGCCAAGTATATGGTCCAGCACCGAGGTCGTTCTTATGCGGCAGCCCGGAACGCATCGCATTGCCCTGCATCGCGTGGGCACCTGGAGCCAGGAGGTGACCGCCTGTGCGCACGTGGTAATCCTAAACGTGTACGAACGGTGTGCGAGACTACCGGAGCCGATACCGGCGGATTGTGGGAGGGTGCATGGAGCTTCGTGACTACGTGACTGTCCTGCGGAGTCGGTGGCTGCTTGCATCCCTTGTGGCAGTGTCAACGATTGCCGCCACAGCTCTCGTGACGTTGCTTATGACTCCGAGCTACACGGCCGAGACTCGGATGTACTTCTCGATCCAGGGCGAGCACTCGATTGCGGAGCTGCAGCAGGGGAGCACGTTTACACAGGCGCAGCTGAGTTCGTACGCAGAGGTCGCGACGTCGCCGTTCGTTCTGGAGCCGGTTATCGAGGAGATGGGCCTCGATGCCACGCCGGGGCAGTTGGCCGAGCGACTCACCGTGGACGTACCGCCGGGAACAACGATCTTGACGATCACGTCCTCGGACCAGGACGCACACCAAGCAGCGACACTGGCGAACGCCGTTGCCGCCGAACTCTCCAGGGCGGCCTCGGAGCTCTCGCCGAGTCAGGCAGACGGCATGGAGCCTGTCTCGGCCACGATCGTCTCGCCTGCCGTGGCGCCGTCGTCGCCGTCGTCACCAAACGTCGTGCTCAACCTTGCCCTAGGTCTGGTCATCGGCGTGGTGCTCGGCGTCGCTGCAGCCGTACTTCGCCACATGCTGGACACTAAGGTGCGCGACCAGGAGGACGTGGCGGATGTCACGGACTCCCCGGTCGTGGGCGTGGTTTCGTTCGAGCCCGACAAGGCGACGCAGCACATCTTTATGGACAGCGACCCCATGGGGGTACGTGCCGAAGCCGTCCGCCGGCTACGAACGAACCTGCAGTTCTACAACGTCGACCGGAGTTCCATCTCGGTGGTCGTCACTTCGTCCGTGCCGGGCGAGGGCAAGTCGATCACCTCGGTAAACCTGGCGGTAGCACTAGCGGACGCCGGTGCTCGCGTGCTGCTCGTCGACGGCGACCTGAGGCGTCCGTCTCTCGCCGAGTACACCGGCTTGGAGGGTGGCGCCGGTCTGACCACCGTCCTGATCGGACGCGCCGAGCTGGAGGATGTCGTCCAGCCCTGGCGGCAGTCCTCGCTGTGGATCGTCCCCGCGGGACCAACCCCTCCCAACCCGAGCGAGCTGCTGGGCTCCGCGACGATGGCGGAGTTCATGGAACGGGCGTCGGCGATGTACGACGTGGTCCTCTACGACAGTCCGCCCCTTCTGCCGGTCACGGATGCGGCAGTCCTGTCGCGAAGAGCCGCGGGGACGCTCGTCGTGGCGGGGGCCGACCGGATCCACCGGGCACAGCTGCGTGAGTCGCTGTCCATGTTGGAAGCGGTCGGGGCGCGCGTCATAGGTGTCGCGTTGAACAAGGTTCAGCAGAGCCGCTTGCGTCAGCGCTACTACTACGGCACGTACGGTTCCGACGATGACGGCGGCGGCCGCAGCCGTCCCGGTCCGGCCCCGTCCGAGCCGCGTGAGGTCCAGCGACGGGCCAAGCGAACGCTCAGCAGCCAGGGTTCGACGCGGGCGAAGGCCCAAGCCGATGGATCACGCACCCAGGAAGTTCCGAATGCCCAACCAGTTTCGGGCCGTGGGGCCGCTACCTCCTCGGAGTCATCGCGAACCACCTGGCCGGGGCGTCCGTTGTCCGGGGAGCGACGAGGAGGCTGAGCTTCGCTCAGCCTCTAGGACCGGGTGTCTGCGTCGCCGCTGGGAACGCGGAGACGACCTGCCGGTCTTTAAGTGCGTCGAGCACATGCTCGAGAGCCGACGTGACGTCTAGGTCGGTGGTGTTCACGACGACATCCGAATCCACGGGCACCTCGTAGGGTGAGGAAATGCCGGTGAAGTCGGAGATCTCGCCCCTGCGTGCCCGTGCGTACAACCCCTTGCGGTCTCGACGCTCACACTCCTCGAGCGGCGTGGAGACATGGACGAGGACGAAAGTCGCGTTGCCGGCCTCGACCATCCGGCGTACCTCGCGACGCGTTGAGTCGAATGGCGCAATCGGGCTGCACACTGCCATGCCGCCGTGGCGAGCTATCTCTGCGGCGACCCAGCCGATACGGCGGATGTTCGTCTCGCGGTCCTCTGTCGAGAAGGTGAGGCCCTTGGAGAGGTTGCGGCGCACGACGTCACCGTCGAGGGAGGTGATTCGACGTTCGCCGGTCTCCGCGACGTGGTTCACCAACGCAGTGGCGAGCGTGGATTTGCCGCTCCCAGACAGGCCGGTGAAGAACACGACCGCGCCTCGGTCCAACCCTTGCGGGTTCTCGGCTGCGACGATCCCGCGCACATTCGCCGGCAGCGGGCCCCCACTCGTCGGGACGACGACATCGGCTCCAGGCGCGTAGGACTCGAGCAGGCGGTCGAGCAGTGCGGCGTCCATGCTGCCGTTGTCGTGACGGGCGAGAGGTGCCGCCAAGACGACCGCGTCCTCGACTGGTTCCGCGGCAGCCCGGGTAGCTCTAACCAGACCGGCCGCCGAGAGATTCTGCGGCGTTCCGTGCCCCGTGAGGCAGAGAAAGAGTATCCGGCCCCCGTTTGCTGCCCGGCCGGCCGCAATGATGTCGTCCTCGGACGGGGCGGAGTCGACCGGCACGACCACAGTGGACGGTCCGTACTGCTCGCGGGCCTGCATCGCGGGGACGTAAAGATGGTGAAAAGGGCGGCTGGCGGCTTCGCCGGTGTGCTGGACGTCCCCGACCACTCCCGTGCCGCCCTCGTGCGCATAGGTCGCCGTGATTGTGACGGAGGCCAATGTCGTGCCCTCGGGATCCACGAGTTGGAGCCGCCCCGTGGCGTTGTCGGCGACCGGCTGGGGGACGACGAGCATCGGACCGGTCTCGGGGCCGGCGAATCGTGGCTCCGGACCGAGCGCACCGAGGCGCATCAGTTCCAAGTCATCGAGCTCGCGTGCTGTCGGTGTGTATTTGGGCACGGCGCTCCAAGAATCGGCCACGCCGGCCATTGTGCCAGCAGGTTTTGAGCCGATGTCGTGCGTGCGAGCATGTCGGCCTGGAGGCCGATCGGCCGCTACTGTGGCTGCGGCAACTGATGAGAGGCAACGTACTTGATGCGCACGCATGCTGACTACCGGCTGAGCCAGCTGGACGAGCTGGAGTCGGAATCGATTCACATCTTCCGTGAGGTGGCGGCTGAGTTCGAGAAGCCGGTCCTCATGTTCTCCGGCGGCAAGGACTCCATCGTCATGCTCCGCCTGGCGGAGAAGGCGTTCTACCCGGCCCGGATCCCGTTCCCTGTCCTGCAGGTCGACACGGGTTACGACTTCCCGGAGGTCCTCGAGACACGCACCAACTGGGTCGACCGGCTCGGCCTGCGGCTGATCGTGGCTTCTGTCGAGGAGGCCATCAGGGACGGCATCGTCGTCGACGACGGCAGGACCAGCCGCAACCGGCTCCAGATCGGCACTCTGCTCAACATCATCGAGCAGAACGGCTTCACGGCCGCGTTCGGCGGCGGTCGCCGCGACGAGGAGAAGGCACGCGCCAAGGAGCGCGTCTACTCGCACCGCGACGAGTTCGGTCAGTGGGACCCGAAGAACCAGCGGCCCGAGCTCTGGTCGCTCTACAACGGCAAGCTCCACGAGGGCGAGCACATGCGGGTGTTCCCGCTGTCCAACTGGACAGAGCTGGACATCTGGGACTACATCGGCCGCGAGGGCGTCGAGATCCCGTCGATCTACTTCGCGCACCAGCGCCGCGTCTTCCAGCGGGACGGCATGCTGCTTACCGCGAGCGAGTACAACCCCCTTCGCGACGGCGAGGTGGTCGAGGAGCGTACGGTCCGCTTCCGGACGGTAGGAGACCTCACCCTCACCGGATGCCTCGAGTCCACGGCATCGACGGTTCCGGAGATCATCGAGGAGATCGCGGTGGCCAAGGTCACCGAGCGCGGCGCCACCCGAGGTGACGACCGCTTCTCCGAAGCGGCGATGGAAGACCGCAAGCGAGAGGGTTATTTCTAGATGGATCTGCTCAGGTTCGCCACCGCCGGCTCGGTGGATGACGGCAAGTCGACCCTCATCGGCCGCCTGCTGCTCGACTCCAAGTCGATCTTCGAGGACCAGATGGCCTCGGTCGAGGCCACCTCGCAGTCGAAGGGCTACGACTACACCGACCTCGCGCTGCTCACCGACGGCCTTCGCTCCGAGCGCGAGCAGGGCATCACGATCGACGTCGCCTACCGCTACTTCGCGACACCGAAGCGCAAGTTCATCATCGCGGACACCCCCGGCCACGTGCAGTACACCCGCAACATGGTCACCGGTGCCTCGACGGCAGACCTCGGCCTCGTTCTTGTCGACGCCCGCGCCGGCCTGACCGAGCAGTCCCGGCGTCACGCCGTGCTGCTCTCACTTCTGCGGGTGCCGCACCTCGTGCTTGCGGTCAACAAGATGGACCTCGTGAACTACGACGAGAAGGTCTACCAGGACATCTACGACGAGTTCACCGCGTTCTCGACGAAGCTGAGTATCCCGGATCTCGAGGTCATCCCGATCTCCGCCCTCAACGGTGACAACGTCGTGAACCGATCGGCCAACATGCCCTGGTACGACGGCTCGTCTCTCATGCACCACCTCGAGAACGTTCACGTGGCCTCGGACCGCGACCTCATCGACGCACGTCTTCCTGTGCAGTACGTCATCCGCCCGAAGTCCGAGGAGCACCACGACTACCGGGGTTACGCCGGTCAGCTCGCCGGCGGCATCCTCAAGCCCGGCGACGAGGTGATGGTCCTGCCGAGCGGCCTGACCAGCAAGGTGGCCGGCATCGACGTGTTCGACCGCGAGGTGGACGAGGCCTTCCCTCCGATGTCGGTGACCGTCCGGCTCGAGGACGACATCGACGTCTCGCGCGGCGACATGATCTGCCGGCCCCGCAACGCACCGACACCCGCGCAGAACATCGACGCGATGGTCTTCTGGATGACCACTGCGCCGCTCAAGACGCGGCAGAAGCTCGCCATCAAGCACACCACGCGCAATGTGCGCGCCTTGGTCAAGGACATCCAGTACCGGCTGGATATCAACAGCCTCCACCGGGACCAAGAGGCCACCGAGCTCGGTCTCAACGAGATCGGTCGCGTGCAGCTGCGCGTCACCGCGCCGCTTCTCTGCGACAGTTACGAGGACAACCGCACTACCGGTTCCTTCATCCTCGTCGACGAGACGACCGGCAACACCGTTGGTGCCGGTACGATCCTCGGGGCAGACTAAGTGCCCGACGACCACTCCTTCGCGGCCGACCTCGCGACGTCAGCCGGTCAGGTTCTGCTGAACACTCGCAGTGAGGTCGTGGCCTCCGGTACCGCGGGCGGCAAGGCCCTGGCGAAGATGGGGGATGCGACCGCACAGGAGCACATCGCCGCACGGCTGGCCGCGGAGCGCCCGGACGACGCCGTGCTGTCCGAAGAGGCTGCTGACGACCCGGTCCGCCTTAGTCGAGAGCGCGTATGGATCATCGACCCGCTTGACGGCACTCGCGAGTACTCCGAAGATCGGCACGACTGGGCCGTTCATGTCGCACTCTGGGAGTGTGGTGCGCTCACGGCCGGCGCCGTCGCACTGCCTGGGCTGAACGCCACGCTGAGTACCGCGGGTCCCTTCTCGGGTCTCGGCGCACCCGCCGAGCCCGTCCGGCTAGCAGTCTCCCGCAGTCGCGCGTCCGATCTGGTCCTGACCGTTGCCGAGCGTATCGGAGCAGAGCTTGTCCCCATGGGGTCGGCCGGGTACAAGGTCAGTGCAGTGGTTAGGGGTGAGGTCGATGCGTACATTCACTCCGGCGGTCAGTATGAATGGGACTCTGCAGCACCCGTCGCCGTCGCTGCGGCGGCAGGGCTCCACACGAGTCGGATCGACGGCTCGTCGTTGGAATACAACCGCAAGGACCCATACCTGCCGGATCTACTGGTCTGCGGACCGCGGCTGGCCGACAAGCTGCTCCGGGTTCTCGCGTCGATCTGACGGCGGTGCAGGTTTCCATTTGGTGTCGACGGCGGAAATTCTCGGTCGAGTTCCCAGTTCGCCGCTGTCGAGGTGGGGTGAGACGACGTATTGGCGCTATGCCGCCCAAACTGCAAAGTAGACAACGGAGCTGGAATCAAGCCAGCCCCTGTCTTGTTCTGGGAAGATGTGCACATGCCACGTAAGCGGAGGTCCTACAGCGAGCGCGTGCGATTCTGGCGACGTGTCGAGTACGTCGCGCTCGGCGTGATGGTGATCGCTACGGCAGTCCTCCTGTACGCGCTGTTCAGTTGACAGTGGCGGAAGCGGCGAAGTCGTGACGAGTACCTCTGGACGTGGCGCGCACCGACGTCCATCGCGGCCGCGGCCGCGCCGCGGCTTGATCGCCTGGACCGTCGGGCTGCTCGGCGAGGTCATGGTGACCGCGGGTGTCCTGCTCGGACTGTTCGTCGTCTGGCAGGTCTTCTGGACGGATGTCCAGAGCTCGCGGGCGGCGCAGGATGCGGTTGAACGGATGCACGAGTCGTATGAGCCGCCCGCCGCGACTGGTGAGCAGCCGACGGGGCCGCAGACGGGCGCTCCACCCGTCATCGACGCCCCTGCGGAAGGGACCGACTTCGGGATCCTTCATGTCCCCAGATGGGGAGAGGACCACGAGCTGCCGATCGCCGAGGGCGTCGGCCTCCACGATGTCCTGAACACCGGCGCCGCCGGGCACTACCCGAGTACGTCGATGCCCGGGGAGGTCGGCAACTTCGCGCTCGCCGCACACCGGCAGACATACGGTGCCGCCTTCCACAAGATCGACCAGCTCCAGAACGGTGACCAGATCGTCGTGTGGACCCCGAAGGCCTGGCTGGTCTACGAAGTGAGCGAGAGCTACGTCGTCACACCGGACCAGACGGACGTGGTCGCACCCGTGCCCGGCAACGCCGGGGCGGAAGCCACCGAACGAGTCATCACCCTCACCACGTGCCACCCGCTCTGGAGCACCCGCGAGCGGTACATCGTTCACGGTGAGTTCGTCGAGTGGTACGCGCCCAGCCCGGCCGATGACATGCCCGAGGAACTCAGGGAGAATGTCTGATGTACGCAATGATCTGGCGTCTGTTGCCAGGACCCTCATGGTTCAAGGCGATCGAAGCTCTCGTGCTGCTCGCTGTGATCGTCGCGGCGCTGTTCACCTGGGTGTATCCATGGGCCGCCGAGCAGCTGAACCTTCTGGACAGCACCGTCGTGGGCGAGGGCGGATAGGGCCAGCAGTCAGCCGACTTCCATCAGCCCGGCCGAGCTCAACGCGGTATAGACCCCGAGCAGAAGGATCGCCACGGCACTGACCGTGAGCGCCGCCGTCGAGAACCGTCCTCCACGGAGCTCAGGATCGACATAGCGGAACCGCAGGTACCAGGCCGCCACGGCGACGGCCGCCAGGAAGATCCCGCCGGCGACACCTCCGATGAGAATCATGACAAAGGGCGCCGCGATCCACATATAGGTCAGCAGCCAGATCACCGGTAGCGCGACGATGAAGACCCGCATCCACCGGTTCCGCCGCCGGGCGTCCGTCCAGTCGAACATCCCGAGGATGCTCATGGCGTTCGCCCATGAACGCGACCACGACGGGATCGCCGCCCATATCGTCGAGCCGAGCGCGGCGACCGCGCCCAGGAGGTAGACGATACGGCCCCAGTCACCGAGCACCGATGAGTACGTCTGGGACAGGATCCTGATCATGTCGTTCCCGGCCGGCGACAACCCCTGAGGGTTCAGGACCGCGGCGCCCATGATGTAGAACGCCATCGTGCTCACCGTATAGATGCCCCACGAGACGACGGCGTCGCGCTGCATCACTGCGATCCACCCGCGCGCCCGGCGCCGGTACTCCGGTGAGCCATCGTTCGGGCCCGACCAGCGCGCATACCCCTTCTCGAGGCACCAGTACGTGTACGCCGTGATCTCTTCCGAGGCCACACCGGTCAGCCCGAACATCGCGAGCGCGACACCGATGGCGCCGGCTGGCAGCGACATGGACAGGCCGGAGGCGAGGTCCCCGCCGCTGTAGGCGAAATCGGTCGCTGGGAGCCCCAAGGTGATCACCAGGGTCACCACCACGAACAGCAACGTCAGGAACACCGCGACCTTCTCGATGAGCCCGTACTTGTTGGCATAGAGGCTCACCACCGCGACGACCGTGACGACGATCGCCCAGATGGTCAACGACGTGGTCTCCAGCGGCGCGGAGCCGATGGGGAACAGGAGACTCAACGCGGCCGCCATGCCGCCGATGAGGCCGCCCGTCTGGACGAGCTTGGACAACGCCAGGAGAGCCCAGAGGATGAAGACCCAGCTGATGTTGCGAAAGCGCGGCGGAACCCGTGTGTAGCCCTCCATCGCACCCAGGCCCGTGGCGATGGAGTACCGCGCCATCTCCACCTGGACGGCAACCTTGACCAGGGTCGAGAAGACCACCAGCCACAGCAGGACGAAACCCGCCTGCGCCCCCAGGGCGGTCGCGGTGATCAGCTCACCGGCGCCGACGATGGACGCCGAGACGATCAGGCCGGGTCCGAAGAACCGGACCGAGCCCCGCCACGTGGTCGGGGGTTCCCGGGTCCCCGCGGGATCGAGGTGGTAAGGATCGCCGCTGACGACCGTGCGCTCGGGCTGCCGGTCAGCTTGCTCGGTCATCCGTCCCCAACGATTGCGCGGATCGAGTCGCCCGTCGAACCTAGTTCCACGCGCCGTGGTTGTCGCGGCGTGGGCGCCACCACAACGGTTACCCGTGGTAATTAGTGTAGGTAATGAGATAAGGTAATGGCCGATGGCTGAATCGACCCCGACTTCGACTCCGCAGCGCGGTCCCGAGCGAAGGCCGGATCTGGCGACGAACCTCCGGGTGGCGGTCCTCCGCCTGTCCAGGCGCTTGCGGAACGAATCCACGCTCGAGGTGAGCGAGGCCCAGCACTCGGTGCTGTCGGCGCTGTTCCACCTCGGGCCCATGACGCCGGGAAAGCTCGCCGAGCACGACCATGTCCAGCGCCCCTCGATGACCCGCACCGTCGCCTCGCTGGAGGAGCGCGGTCTGGTGACCCGCGAGACCGATCCGGTGGACAAGCGCAGCGTCGTCGTGGACGTCACCGCGGAGGGTCGGGCACTCGTCAAGGAGATCAAGCGACGCCGCAACGCCTGGCTGGACAAGCGGCTCGCCAAACTCACGGCGGCGGAACGTCAGGTGGTTGCCGAGGCGGCCGCCATCTTGCGACGGATGGTGGAGCAGTGAGCCGGACGTTCTACTCGCTGCGCTACTTCAACTACCGCCTGTGGTTCGCCGGTGCCCTCGTCGCCAACGTCGGCACCTGGATGCAGCGCGTCGCCCAGGACTGGCTCGTGCTGACGGTGCTCACCGACGACTCCGGGCTGGCCATCGGCATCGTCACCGGGCTGCAGTTCCTGCCCATCCTCCTCCTCAGCCCCTACGCCGGTCTGCTGGCCGACCGCCTGCCTCGGCGCAAGCTGCTGATGGCCACGCAGGGCGGGATGGGACTCCTCGCAGCGGGCCTCGGCCTCCTCGTGCTCACCGGCCACGCGGAGCTCTGGCACGTCTATGGCTTTGCGCTGCTCCTCGGGGTCTTCTCCGCACTCGACGCGCCCGTGCGTCAGACGTTCGTCGCCGAGCTGGTTCCCGGCCCCGATCTGCCGAACGCGGTGGGGTTGAACTCGGCGTCCTTCAACGCCGCACGCCTCCTCGGCCCCGGCGTGGCCGGGTTCCTGATCGCTGCCGTCGGATCTGGCTGGGTGTTCGTCGTCAACGCGTTCACGTTCGCCGCGACGATCCTGGCTCTGGCCGCCATGCGAAAGCCCGAGCTGCTCGGGATGCCGCACAGCAGCAGAGGCAAGGGCCAGCTCCGTGCCGGCGTCGCGTACGTCCGCCGCCGCGGCGACATCTCGACGATCCTGGTGGTTGTCGGTGTCGTCGGAGCCTTTGGCCTGAACTTCCAGATGACCAGCGCCGTCATGGCCCGCGAGGAGTTCGGTGTGGGACCGGCGGACTACGGAGTTCTCGGTTCGATCCTGGCCATCGGTTCGCTCGGGGGTGCTCTGCTGGCGGCACGGCGCAGGCATCCGCGGGTTCGGCTCGTCATTCTCGCCGCGATCGCGTTCGGCGCCTCGATGTGTGTGCAGGCCGTCATGCCGACGTACGAGCTCTACGCCGTCATGTGCGTACCGGTCGGCTTCTTCTCGCTCACCATGATGACGACGGCCAACAGCACGGTGCAGATGTCCACCGAGCCCGAGATGCGCGGGCGGGTGATGAGCCTCTACATGATGGTCTTCCTGGGCACCACACCGATCGGCGCCCCGATCGTCGGGTGGATCGCCGAGGAGTTCGGACCACGCTGGTCGGTCGGCGTCGGCGGGATCGCCTCGGTCCTCATCGCCGTGATCGCCGGACTATGGGTCAAGCGATCGTGGCACGTCCACTTCCAGTACTCCTTGCGACACCGTCCCCATCTGGTCATGGTCGGCCCTCGTGAGCGGTCTACTCGGGCGGCGGAACGGGAGGAGAGGGAGCGCACGCGCCACGAGCTCGGCGCGCAGGAGGCTCGTCAATCGAGCGAGACTGCCTAGGGACCCGACGAGAGCGGTTCCGGAGGACGGCCTCCGCTTAGAGGGACCACGCGCCTGCCGTTACCATGAGCCAAGCCTGACATCGCACGAGATGGGGACAAGCCCAAGTGACGACCGCGCAGAGCGCTTTTAACACGCGCCATCTCTGGTCCGAGGGGTCCCTGAGTCAGGTCCAGTCTTCGGCGTGGTTCGACAAGTACCGTTACATGATCTTCGTGACGGACCTAGTCATGATTGTTGCGGCGTTGCTGGTTGCCCAGCACACACGGTTTGGCGAAGTTGCCGGGCCCGTGGTTGCCGGCCCGCTGCAGGTAAGTTACGCGGTCGCCGGCCTGGTCATCGAACTCGTCTGGATCGCCGCACTGTCGGCTACAGAGTCACGTAGCAAGCGAGTGCTGGGCGCCGGCCTGGAGGAGTATCGGAAGGTCATCACGTCTACCTTCGCAACCTTCGGCCTCATCGCCGTTGTCTCATACCTCTTCCAGTTCCAGTTCTCGCGGTTCTATTTTGTCTTCGCCCTTCCGACCGGCCTGGTGCTACTTCTGGCGGGCCGATTGGCTTGGCGGACTGTGCTTTCCTCGATGCGGAGCCAGGGACGTGCCATGCTCGGCGCGATTATCGTCGGGGATCAGGACGAGGTGGAACACACCTTACAGGACTTGCGACGCCATCCTGAGGCGGGCTATAAGGCAGTCGGCGTCAACATCATCGGTCCTGTGCAGGAGCGCCCCGACTCTGACCCACTCTTGGAGACTCTTCCACGGATTCCGTGGGCAGAGATACCCCGGATTGCTGGCGACACACGACTATCGTCCGTAATGATTGCGGGGACGTTGCCGCGAAGGGACATCCGACAATTGGCTTGGGACCTTGAGAACTCGGCCGTCGAGCTGATTCTCGTGTCGCGGCTTACGGACGTAGCGGGCCCTCGGACCCATACCAGTCCCGTTGACGGACTTCCGATGGTGCACGTTGACCTCCCGCAGTACTCCGGCGCCAACATCGTGGCAAAGCGGGCGATGGATATCGTGTTCTCCACCGCCGCCCTGCTTGTCCTGCTCCCCTTGCTCATCATTGTCGCGCTTGCGATCAAGGTCGATGACCGCGGCCCCATCATCTTCAAGCAGGAGCGAATAGGGCAGAACGGCAAGCCTTTCACGATCCACAAGTTCCGTACTATGGCGGTTGATGCGGAGACGCGTATGGCCGACCTCATAGCGCGAAACGACGGTCGGGCTTTGCTCTTCAAGCTACAAGACGATCCCCGCGTTACCAGAATCGGCGAGGCTTTGCGCAAGTACTCGATCGACGAACTCCCGCAGTTCTGGGACGTTCTTGTCGGCTCTATGAGCGTGGTAGGGCCGAGACCCCAGGTTGCACGAGAGGTTGAGCAGTACGAGAAGCATGCGCATCGTCGTCTTCTGACAAAGCCCGGAATTACCGGCTTGTGGCAGGTGAGTGGTCGTTCGACCCTGTCGGAGGAAGAGAGCGTCCGCCTCGATCTGCGTTACGTGGAAAACTGGTCCGTCAGTGGCGACATCGTCCTGATTTTGAAGACGATACGGGCCGTCCTGAGGCCGCAAGGGGCCTACTAGACGTGTCGTCGATACGCGGCATCTGGAAGCAGCCAGGTTCCCGCTGCTGCCAGACAAATCAACCGGAGCGCTCCGCGTTCTGAATTGGGTAGCGGTCGACGCTGTGGCCGGACGCGATCAGCCCTTGAGGCCCGTCTGCGCCAAGCCCTGGATGAACTGGCGCTGGGCGAAGACGAAGACGACCAGCACGGGGATGACGGTGAGCGTGGTGGCCGCGAGCTGGACGTTCCAGATCGGCCCGCCGTAGGCGTCGACGTACTGGGTCAGTGCCTGCGGAAGGGTGAAGTTCTCCCGGCTGGACAGGTACACGATGGGCTCGAGGTACATGTTCCAGGACTTCAGGAACGTGAAGATCGCGACGGCAGCGATGGCGGGCCGGGCGAGCGGGAACGCGATCCGCCAGAAGATCCCCCAGCGGTTCAGGCCGTCCATGCGGCCCGCCTCCTCCAGCTCGTAGGGCAGGCTCAGGAAGAACTGGCGCATGATGAAGGTCGCCAGGACGCTCGGCGCGCCGAGGATCGGGATCACGATCAGCGGCCAGTGCGTGTCGATCAGGCCGAGCGAGTTCACCATCCGGAAGAGCGGGACGATGGTGACCTCGGACGGGATGAGCAGGCCCACCAGCACGACGATGAAGAGGAACCCCGCGCCGCGAAAGCGGATCCGGGCGAAGGCGTAGCCGGCGAGCGACGCCACGAGAATCGTCCCGACCGTGACGACGACCGCGATGTAGAGCGAGTTCCAGTACTGGATGGCGAAGGGCTGGAGCTCGAAGACCCGTGCGTACGACCCGAACGACGGCGCATCGGGCCACAGGCTCGGCGGAACCTGGAGGATCTCGCTCGTGGTCTTCAGGCTCGACGTGGCCATCCACCAGGTGGGGAAGACGAACGGCACGGACAGCACGGCCATCAGGAGAACGAGCGCCCACCGCAGGCGCCGTCCCCGGCGGGACGCTCGGACCTTCGCCGGCGGACCGGCGGGCCGTCCGGTCTCGGGCGGCGACGCCGTCGCTTGCGTGGCCGGTGGGCGGAGCTGGTCAGACTTCATGGAAGACCCACCGCTTTCTGGTCTGCCACTGCAGGAGCGTCAGACCGAGCACTATGGCGAACAGGAGGACGGCGACCGCGCTGGCATAGCCGAAGTCGTTGAACTCGAAGGCCTGGCGGTAGAGGTAGTAGACGAGCACCGTCGTGGAGTTGCTCGGCCCGCCCTGGGTGAGCACGTCGATGAGGGCGAAGGTCTCGAGAGATCCGACGACGGTCAGGATCGACACGAGCAGGACGGTGGGGCTGATCATCGCCATCGTGATCGACCAGAAGCGCCGCCAGGGGCCGGCCCCGTCGAGGGTCGCGGCCTCCTGGATCTCCTCGGGCACGCTCTGCAGCGCCGAGAGGAACAGCACCATGTTCAGGCCCACGTTCTTGAAGACCTGCACCACGACGACGGCGATCATCGCCGTGACGTTGCCGCGCAGCCAGTTCGGGCCGTCGATGCCGAACGTCGACAGGAACGCGTTCACGCCGCCGTCGACCTGCAGCAGGAACCCCCACACGATCGTCCACGCGACGAGGGAGACGACGACGGGCGAGAAGAAGGCCACGCGGAAGAACGTCGTCGCGGGCAGCCGCTGGTTCAGCAGGACGGCGAGCGCGAGCGCCAGCGAGATGTTGAGGACGACGATCCCGAGGGAGAACCACCCGCTCGCGGCGAGGGACTGGTGCAGGGACTCGTCGCTGAGCATCCGCTCGTAGTTGGCGGCACCCTCGAAGGTGAACGTTCCCGCCAGGACGTTCCACTCGTGGAGGCTGTACCAGATCACCGCGACGAGCGGGGCGATCACGAACGCCACCGCGCCCAGGACCGCGGGGGCGACGAAGAGGTAGCCGGTCGCGGCGTCGCGCTGCCGCCAGGTGGACCGGCGGCGAGGCCGGCCCACCCGGGCTCCTGTCACGGCCGCCATACGTCAGTCCTGCAGCAGCGGCTCGGCGGCGGTGCAGACGTCTGCCAGCACCGACTCGACGTCCGCGTCGGCCTGCCACAGCGCGTCGAGCTCGCCGCGGATGGTGGTCTGCAGCTTGGCGAAGTTGGCGTGCGCCGGCTTGGTGGTCGCGTCCGTGATCCCGTCGACGACGACGGACTGCAGCTGCTCCTCGCTCAGCAGGGGGTTCGCCTCGCCCAGGGTCTCGGCGTTCAGCAGGGACTCGCGCGGGGGCGGGAAGTAGGTGGCCAGCTTCTCGGCGTTCTCCGGGTTGGTGAAGTGGGCGAGGAAGTCCGCCGCGATCTCGGGGTTCGCGCCGTTCTCGAGGACGCCGATGCCGGCCTGGCCGATGACGTTCTGCCGTCCCTCGGGTCCGGCCGGCAGCGGTAGGACGTTCCACTCGAAGCTGCCGTCGAGGGAGGCGGCGCGCGAGATCTGGGTGATCGTCATGGTGACGTCGCCGGCGAAGAAGTCGGCGCTGGTGCCCGGCCCCGGGATCGCTCCGTCGGTGAAGGTGGCCTCGTGGATCCAGGTCATGGCCTCGACCATCTCGGGATCGGTGAACGTGCAGGTGCTGCCGTCCTCCGACCAGGGGGCGGCGCCCCAGCCGGCCCACACGGTCGCGAGGTTCTCCCAGACGCTGTAGTTGAAGTCGCGGACCACCAGGCCCGAGCCGCCGAGCTCTTCGGCGCTGGCCGCGGAGATGTCACGAGCGGCGTCGTAGGTCCACTCGCCCGAGGCGAAGAGCTCGGCCGGGGCCGGCTGCCCGGACTCCGCGATGCGGTCCTTGTTGACGAACATCGCGAAGGGCGAGTTGGAGAACGGGTAGGCGTACAGCCCGTCATCGGTGGACCACAGGTCGAGGGCGCTGGGGACGATGTCGTCGAACTCGTACCCCTCGGTCCCCTCGAGCGTCGGCGTGAGATCGGCGAGGGCGCCGGACTCGACGAACTCCGGTGCGTTGGACTCGAAGATCCAGGCGAGGTCGGGCGTGTTCCCGCCCGCGAGCTGGGTGGTCAGCGACGTCGTGTAGTCCTCGAAGGGCACGACCTCGAACGTGACCGACGAGACCTGGTCGGGATTCTCCTCGACGTAGCCCTGGGCGATCTCGTCGAAGAGGGCGAGCTGAGACTCGTCGGCGGTCCAGACGGTCATGCGGAGGTCGACGGGGCCGTCGTTGCCGGAGTCGCTTCCTGCTGAGCTGCCGGAGCAGGCGCTGAGTGCGCCGGCCCCGATCATGAGGACGGCGAGCGCCGGGACGACGGATCGGCGGTGAACCATGTTCGCTCCTTGATGGGTGTCGGTCTCCGGCGCGACCGTGCGCCGGAGGTTGTGCGGATCAGTAGCCGCGTACGCCGTCGGGCCACTCGAGCTCGACGCCGTCGGCCAGCAGGTGGTCCTGCAGTCGTTCGACGAGGGCGGGGGCGGCGTGCACCTGGTGCGGTGTGGTGCCGTCCTTGAGGCACTCCGCGGCGAGGACGCCGGCCACCTCGCCGATGTTCCACTCCACGGGGTGCAGGCGGTAGCAGCCGTTGGTGATGTGTGTGGTGCCGATGTTCTTGCACCCCGCCAGGAGGTTCGTGGTCTCCCTGGGGATGAGCGCACCCAGCGGTATCTCGAACGGTTCGGCGCCGACGTCGATGTAGGTGTTGCCACCGGTGGAGGGGTGCAGGTCGATGCGGTACATGCCGACCCCCACGCTGTCGGCGTACCGGCGGGCGCCCGCCTCGCCGCGCACGGCGAGCGAGACGTCCTGCTCGCGGATCGTCTCCAGCGCCCGGATGCGGCGGCCCTCCCGGTGGTAGGGCGCCATCGCGAGGCCGTCGACGGTACCCATCACGTCCGGGCGCAGTCGCAGGCCGGGCCAGCCGGTTCCGCCGTCGGGACGCGGGGCCTCCGTCTGCATCCAGTACAGCATCGACAGGCTCAGCTGTTTGGCGTCCTGGAGGCGTGCGGCGGCGACGTCGTCGGGCACGTCGATGACCGGGGCGTCGAAGTAGTCGATGCTCGGCCAGTTCACCAGCGTGATGTCGCTGGCATAGGTGCCCGGTTCGAACTGGTCCCTGGCGGCGATCCGGCGGAAGGTCCACAGGTTGGTGTCGCCCGGGTTCAGGCTCTGGTCGGCGAAGACGGCCAGGGCGTCGTCGGCCGGATTCGGTTCGAAGGCTCGTTCGACGCGCTCGAGGGTCCTCGGGTGCGGAGCGGTCCAGCTGATGAGCGGTCCGCCCCAGAACTCCGGCGCGACGCTGCGCCAGTAGTCGTACTGCTCCGGCCGGTCGATGGTGTGGTCGCCCTCGAGGTGGTCGACCGCGAAGCAGATGCTCACCGCCTGGATGTTCTCCGGCTGCGCCTCCGGCGGGCCGCTGGGCTCCCCGGTGTCGGCGGCCGCCTCGAAGCCGGTGACGTAGTCGGTGCCGGTCAGGGGCAGCAGCTCGCCGGTCTCCGTGGCGTCGACGACGTAGTCGGCGGTGACGACGGTGCGCTCGCCGGAGCGGATGTCGGCGAAGGTCACGGCACGCACCACCCCGTCGGCGGCCTCGGCGGCGACCGGCCGCAGCGGC
Source organism: Georgenia halophila (assembly GCF_039541595.1). Taxonomy (NCBI): domain Bacteria; kingdom Bacillati; phylum Actinomycetota; class Actinomycetes; order Allobogoriellales; family Allobogoriellaceae; genus Georgenia; species Georgenia halophila. The sequence continues at coordinate 225,905 of NZ_BAABGN010000001.1, forward strand.
TGCAGCACGCGTATCTTCTCGCCGGAGCGGTAGGGGGCGAGCATCTCCTCGATGACAGCGAGGCCCGCTCGGGGCTCGGCGCAGAGCTTCGACACCCAGCCGGCGCCAGGATTGAGGTCGCGTTTGGCGGCGGCGGCGGTGGTCAGCGGGTAGGCCCGCCGGTAGTAGTCGCGTATCCCGTCGCGCAGCTGGCGGTAGCTCGCGGTGCAGCCGAAGTCCTCGATCCAGGGATGCTCGTCCGGCGGGACCGCCTGGCTGGTCAACTGGCCGCCGAGCCACTCGAACTCCTCGGTGAGGATGACGGCCGCGCCGTGCCGGGCGGCGGCGAGCGCTGCCGCCACCCCGCCGAGACCGCCGCCGACGACGAGGACCTGTGCGTGTTCTTCGTGCAAGCTCATGCCTTTCCAGTGATGGCCGGTGCATCGGCGGCCTGTGCGGAGACGGTGGAACCGGGGACGAACGTGCAGGGGATGCGCGCCTGCAGGTTGTCGTCGCCGTCGAGCGGGGTCAGCTGGCGCAGGACCACCCGAAGGGCCTCCGCCCCCATCTCCCGACGGGGGATCAGGAAGCCGGTCCAGTCGACGTCTTCCGTCTCGACCGTTTCGGGATCGCCCAGCCGGGCGATCGAGAGGTCGCCGGGCACGGAGAGGCCGCGTGCGAGTGCGGCCCGGCGCAGCGGCGCCGCGAGGTCGGAGGACACGACGGCGGCCGTGACGCCCGCGGTGCGCAGGTTGTCGAGGAGCTCGCCGGAGGTCAGGTCCGGCTCGTCGAGGCTGACGGGCTGCAGCCCCGCGCGCGCCATCGCGACGCGATACCCCTTTGCCCGGTCCTCGATCGACTCGTGGCCGGTGAACTCGTTGATGAGGACGATCCGCCGGTGCCCCAGCGCCAGCAGGTGATCGGTGACCTGCTCGGTGGCCGGGGCGTACGCCGCGCCCGCCCAGGGGACGGCTCCACCCGGCGCCTCCCGGCGACCGACGAACGCGAAGGGGAAGTCCTGGCGGAGCAGCTCGGCCAGGTCCTCCGGGTAGCTGTGGCGACCCAGGAGCACGCAGCCGTCCGCGAGCCGCAGGCGGCCGACTCCCCCGGAGGAGACCAGGCGGCGTCCGGTGCCCGCCGACATGGAGGTGAACATCAGCAGGTCCACGCCGGTGCGCTCCGCCTCGTTCTCCACGCCTTCGAGGAACGGGTGGTAGAAGTCGCTCGCCGACGTCGGGAAGACCGACTCGTACGTGTAGACGCCCACGATGGACGTCCGGCCGCCCGCGAGCCGTTGGGCGGCCGGGTTGGCGGCGTACCCGGTGACTTCGATGGCACGCAGCACCCGCTCACGAACCGCGTCGCTGACGCGCCGCTGGGCGGCTCCGGTGCCGGTCAGCACCATCGACACCGTCGTCTGGCTCACGCCGGCGAGGCGCGCCACGTCGGCCTGGGTGGCGCGTCGAGTCTGTGGACTCATCGTCGGTCCCTTCGTCCTTTGGTCCGGTGCCCTACCGAAACGAGTTTTGCGCAAAACTACAAGGCCGCGGGAGGTCACGATCTCGCAACATGGTGCCGCAAGCCGCTCCGTCGCTGCTGCGGTGGCTGAGGCGAAGCGCATTGTTTTGCGCATGACCGGCTTGTGTAGCGTTGCAGGTCGCAGCGGTGGATCGGAGGGTCGAACTCATGCATGGTGATGGCTCCCTGCCCGGCGACGGGCAGGTGCGGGTGGTCGGCGTCGACCTCGGCGGCACGAAGATCGCCGGTGCGCTGGTGGGATCCGACGGTCGTGGGGGAGACGTGCTGACCGTCCCGACGCCCGCAGATTCCGGACCGGCAGCGTTGCTCGACGCCGTCGCCCGGCTCGTGTCGCGGCTCGCCGCGACGGTGGAAGGGCCGGGCAGCGTCCGCGGCGTCGGCATCGGGACGGCCGGCGTCGTGGATGTCGGTGCGGGCATGATCCTCTCGGCCACCGACGTGCTGCCGGGCTGGACGGGTACGGCGGTGGTCGACGGCCTCCGCTCGCGATTGGCCGGCTCCCTCGACCCGGGTGTGCGGATCCACGTGCAGAACGACGTCGATGCGCACGCGGCCGGCGAGGCGTGGCTCGGCGCCGCCGCCGGTCTCGACGACGTCCTTCTCGTCGCCGTCGGCACGGGCGTCGGAGGTGCCGTCGTGCGCAACGGCGTGGTCCTGCGCGGCGCCCACCACGTCGCCGGCGAGATCGGCCACCTGCCCGTACCCGGCGCCGAGGGGCTGCGATGCAGCTGCGGACGGACGGGCCATCTCGAGGCACTGGCGTCGGGGTTGTCGCTGCACCGGCGCTACGTCGCCCTCGGAGGTTCGGGGACCGGGAACGCACACGAGGTGTTCTCCCGAGCCGCGTCGGGTGACGCGCTCGCGGTCCGAGCGGTCCAGGAGTCCGGGACCGCCGTAGGGCGAGCCCTCGCCGGAGCCGTGACGTTGCTGGACCCGGACGCCGTCGTCGTCTCCGGGGGCGTCGCCGGTTCCGGGGAGATGTGGTGGCAGGCGATGGAGTCGACCCTCAGGGCGGAACTGATCGATCCCCTGGCGGGCATCCCGGTGCTGCGGCCGCTGCTGGGAGCCCGATCCGCCGTCGTAGGTGCCGCCCGCGGCGCTCTCGACCTGCTCGAGGAGAAGCCATGAACGTCATCGAAGCGATCCGGGGCCGGCTCATCGTCTCCTGCCAGGCCTACCCGGGTGAGGCGATGCGAGATCCGCGGACCATGGCGCAGGTCGCGCAAGCCACGGTCGCCGGCGGGGCCGCGGCCGTCCGCGTGCAGGGCGAGGAGGACGTCCGCCACACCTCCGCCGCGGTCGACGTGCCGGTGATCGGGCTCATCAAGGACGGCAACGACGGCGTCTTCATCACGCCGACGATGGACCACGCGCTCGCCGTCGCTCGTGCCGGCGCTCACGTCGTCGCCCTGGACGGCACTCGCCGTCCCCGGCCGGACGGGCGCACGCTCGCGGAGACGATCGCGGGACTGCGCGAGCGGGCGGACGTGCTCGTCATGGCCGACTGCGGCTCGCTCGACGACGCGCACGCTGCCGAGGACGCCGGCGCCGACCTCGTCGGCACCACGCTCGCCGGCTACACGGGGAACCGTCCGCTTACCGACGGACCGGACCTGGCGCTGCTCGAGGACGTGGTCCGCTCGGTCGGCGTGCCGGTGGTGGCCGAAGGACGGATCCACACGTCCGCGCAGGCAGCGGCCGCTCTCGCGACCGGGGCGCACGCAGTGTGCGTGGGTACCGCGATCACCCATCCGACCACCATCACGTCGTGGTTCGTCGATGCGTTGGGTGCGCCAGGGGAGCCGGTCGGTGGGTGAGGATGGTGCCGTGAGCGACGACAGCAGCGTGCCGGGCTGGCGGGAGGTGTTCTCGGAGCACCTCTTCACGCCGGGCCCGCTCGACAAGAACTATGTGGCCGGCGGCTTTCCCGTAGACGTCTCCGGCCTGCCGACACCGAGCTTCACGCTCGACGTCGACGCCGTCCGGGACAACCTGGGGGCGATGCAGGACTGGACCGCGGCGTGCGGGGTGCTGCTCGCCCCGCACGGCAAGACCACGATGGCGCCGGCCCTGTGGGACTGGCAGCTGGCGAGCGGTTCCTGGGGCATCACGGTGGCGAACGCCTTCCAGCTGCGGGTGGCGCGCGCGTTCGGGGTGCCACGGGTGCTCGTGGCCAACGAGCTGATCTCGCCGGACGGGCTCGCCTGGCTGGCCGGTGAGCTGGCCGACGGGTTCGACGTGACGTGCTGGGCGGACTCGGTGGCCGGCGTCGAGCAGATGGCCGCGGGTCTGCGGGCGGCCGGGGCGACGCGGCCGCTCGGTGTCTGCGTCGAGCTGGGTGCCGCCGACTCCCGGACCGGGACGCGCTCCCCGGGGGAGGCACGCGAGATCGCGCTCGCGGTCCGTGGTTCCGACGTGCTCGAGCTGCGCGGGATCGCCGCGTACGAGGGCAGCATCCACGCCGCGTACGAGGGCATCCACGCCGAGTCACGCGAGGAGCTGCTCGCCCAGATCCGTGAGTTCCTGGCCATGAGCCGGCGCGCGTTCACCGACCTCGCCGACCTCTACGAGGTCTCGGAGCCGATCCTGACGGCGGGCGGCAGCCAGTACTTCGACCTGGTCGCCGAGGCGTTCGACGGGGTGGCCGGGCAGGTGCCCGGAGCGCTCGTGGTGCTGCGGTCCGGGGCGTACTTCGTCCATGACCACGGCCACTACTCGGCGGCGACACCGGCCGCGACCCGGCACGGACCGGCGTTTCGCGGCGCGGCGCACGTGTGGGCGCGCGTGCTCTCGGTCCCCGAGCCGGGGCTGGCCCTGCTGGATGCCGGGAAGCGGGACGTGCCCTACGACGCCGGCCTGCCCCGGGTCCTGTCCGTGCGCCGCGGCGCCTCCGGGGAGGAGGCCAAGGTCGAGGCGGAGGTGGTCAAGCTCAACGACCAGCACGCGTACGTGAGCGTGACGGCCGGGACGCTCGCCGTCGGGGACGTGGTGCGCCTCGGGCTGTCCCACCCGTGCACCATGTTCGACAAGTGGCGGTCGGTGGTGCTCGTCGAGGGCGATCGGGCCGTCGGCACCATCCGGACGTACTTCTGATCTGTACTCGCGCTGGCCGTCGCGCCTGTCGCGTGGGGCCGGCCCTCAGCTTTCAGGCCGGTTCTCCTTCTCGGCGTACATCCTGAGACGCACCTCCCGGGCTCCCGCCATGTGGTGCTCGGCGATGTCGTGCGCTCGCTGGGGGTCACGCTGCTCGATCGCTTCCAGCAGCTCCTCGTGCTCGCGGAGCACTTCTTTCCAACGGTTGCCGTGGGCCAGCGTGGTGCTCGGGTAGCGAATGAGGTGGACGTTGAGCCGGTGGAGAAGGTCCACGAGTGTCGCGCTGTGGCTGGCTTGCCAGACCGCCTCGTGGAAGACCCGGTTCGCGTCGGCCCGTTCGACGGGCGAGTCACCGGTGGCGATCATCGCATCCTGGGCGGCGCGGAGTCGGACGCGGTCGAGCTCGGTGGCCCTTGAGGCGGCGGCCCTGGCAGCGGCGCTCTCGAGCGTGATGCGCACCTCGTAGATGTCCAGGATCTCCTCGGGAGACGAGACGCGGACGCGCACGCCGCGGGCGCTGCGCTCGACGATCGCCTCGATCTCGAGGCGGTGGAGGGCCTCCCTGACCGGCGTGCGGCTCGTTCCGAACTTCCGAGCGAGCGCCATCTCACCGAGTGCCTCACCCGGCGCGAACTCGCCGCGCACGATGGCCTCACGGACGCGCTCGTAGACGCTTGTCGCCACGTACCGCCCTCTCTCCGATCCGGCCTGAAGCTCGTGCCGCGCCCCTGTCACGCCACCAGGCCTGCTCTGCGGCCGAAGACGATGCCCGCCGCAAGCCCGGAGCCGCCAGGGTAGTTGCCGCTGAACAGACCGCCGAGAGCCTCTCCGCAGACGAGCAGCCCCGCGATGGGCGTCCCGTCCTCGCGCAGCACGCGTCCGTCGAGGTCACCCTTGAGCCCACCGAAGGTGAACGTAATGCCGCAGGTGACCGGATAGGCGTAAAAGGGCGGCGTCTCCAGCGCCGCGGCCCAGTTCGACTTCGGTGGGCTGACGTCAGCGCCGCGCCCGTCCTTGACGGTGGGGTCGAAGGGCGCGTGGCGGTCGATAGCGGCGTTGAATTCCTCGACCGTGGCGACGAAGCGGTCGGCGTCGATGCTGAGCCGCTCACCGAGCTCGCGAATGGACTCAGCAGTCACCTCGCTGATGCCCGGCATGTCGTACTCGGCGGTGCTCAGTCTCGGGCGGAGCGCGCCGTCAAAGACCTGGAAGGCGACGCTGCCGGGCTGGGCGAGGATCTCACGGCCGTACTTCGCGTAGGTGTAATTGCGAAAGTCGGCGCCCTCATCCAGGAAGCGTTCGCCGTCCCGGTTGACGATGATGCCCAACGGGTAGCTCTGCCGCGTCAACCGGTTGGTGAGAATGCGGTTCGACTCGTTCTGCTCGGTGAACGCGTCCCACTGCACGCTGTGCGCCGTCGACCAGTCGCCGCCCCGGGCGGCGCCGAGCTTCAGGGCTGCCAGGATCATGGCGCCGTCATTGTGCGGCGTGCCCCTGACCTTGGCGTTGCGCCAGCCCCGGCCGAGGTACCGCTCGCGCAGCTCCGGGTTCGACTCGAATCCACCGGCGGCGATCACCACGTTCTGTGCTCGCAGCTCGTGCTCACCCTCGCTGTCCGTGTACGCGACGCCGACCACCCGGTCGCCCTCGGTGAGCAGGCGCCGGACGTCGGCGCCGTAGCGGACCTCGACGCCCAGACGATCGGCCACCGTGGTGTGGTCGGCGATGAGGCCCTCGCCTCCGCCGACGTTTCCGAGGTGCAGGCCGCCCCAGAACAGGTATGAGCCGTCCGGTCGTGTGTATGCCTGTCGCTCGTACATCAAGTGGTACCGCAGGCCCAGTCCGTGCAACCAGCGAACGCCGTCGGCGGCCTCGTCCACAAGCACCTGGGCCATGGCGGGGTCTGTTCGCCCGTCAGTGACGCGCTCGAGGTCGGCGCGGTACTCCGCCCGGCTGTACGGCGGCACCTCAGTGGCAGGGTGCCGCTCGTCGGGTTCCACGACGTCGCGGAGGTCGTCCAGGCCGCCGTGGGCGATACGCGTTGCGCCGGCCGTGTAGAACGAGTTCCCGCCGGCCGTCTCCGGTGTCCCGCGTTCGAGGACGGTGACGCGACGTCCACGTTCGGCGGCGGCGTGCGCCGCCGAGAACCCAGCGTTGCCGCCCCCGACCACAATCACGTCAACGCTGGCTGCGGGCATCTGGTTCTCCTTCTGTCTGCGGGTAGGTCCGTGCGAGGTCGTAGACGAGGTCGTCGGTGCCGGGGACAGGCGGATGCCGGTCGGCGACTCTGGGGTCGTGGCCCGGCACGACGAGACCGTCGGGGCCGGCGAGCTCGTGGAGTCGGTCGAAGGCGCCGTACATGTCGGTCAGGCAGTAGACGACGCCGTAGGGCTTGTCCTCCTCGACGTTCGCGTAGAAGTGGCTCGCGTCGGAGGCGAGGACGATCGCGCCGTCGTCGCTCACGACACGAACGACCTGCATGCCAGGTGTGTGTCCGCCGACGTGATGGAGCGTGATCCCCGCGCCGACCGCGCCGTCGCCGTCGAGCAGCTCGACCCGGCCCTGGCCGGCGAGGTCCTTGACGGCGCGGAGGTCATCACGGTCGAGAAGGTGCGCGAAGGCAGGCCGGCCCGCCATCGGCGAGGACCAGAACTCCAGCTCCGACCGCTGGAGCCAGATCCGGGCTTTCGGGTACCCGTCGAGGTGCCCGGTGTGGTCGTAGTGCAGGTGGGTGACGACGACGTCGGTAACGTCCTCCGGGTCGCGACCGAGACGACCCAGCGACTTGATCGGTGTGGCGAGGTAAGGGCGGTTGCCGCGTGCCGCGGCGGTCTCGGGAGTGAACCCGGTGTCGACGACGACGGTCCGGTCCCCATCGAGGACTGCCCAGGTGAAGTAGTCGATCGGCCACGGGTCGAGGCATCCGTCGGGATGACCGTAGAAGTGCTCGCCGCGCACGGAAGCCGTGCGGTAGGCGTAGCGGAGCGCGAAAACTCCCTGCGCGCCGCTCACGACTCGTCCCTGGCCTGGAAGGTCAGCGGCGCGTTGCCCCACTCCTCCCAGAGCTCGGCGACGGCGGCGTAGTCGGAGCGTCCGCGTCCTGCGGCCTGCGCGAGGTCGTAGACGGTCTGCACCGCCTGGGTCGCGAACAGCGGTGTCCCGGACTGTTGTGCCATGGCTAGGGCGAGCGTGGAGTCCTTGCGTGCTGCCTCGAGCGGCATACCGCCGTCGTAGTCGGCCTGCGCGACCCGCTCCATGACTCGGTGCGTGAGCGGCCGCACGAGTCCGCCGTCGGGTCGCTCCAGCATCGCGGCGATGTCGGCGAGCTCGACCCCCTCGGCCTTGGCCATCGCGAAGGCCTCGACCAGCACCACCATGACCGCGTGAGCGACGCCGTTGTTCACGACCTTGGCCGCCATGCCGGCACCCAGGTCGCCGAACCGTGACCAGCCGGCACCGCCGAGGACGTCGAGCACGCCTCGTGCCGCGTCGATGTCGTCGACGGCTCCGCCGACGAGCAGCGTGGCGGCGCCCCGCTCCATCTGTGCGACGCCGGAGAGGATCGCCGCGTCGATCACCCGGGCGCCGGCGGGATCGAGGATTCCGTGCCACTCGCGGACGTCGGCCGGCAGGACAGTGCCGGTCTCGACGATAACGGTGCCGTGCTTGACGTGGTCGGCGAGCTCACGGACGACGGAACGGGACACGGCCGGACTGGGCAGGGAGAGCACGATCGTGTCGCACGCGGCGAGGCCGACCAAGGTGTCCGTGGTCGTGACCTGCTCGAGCTGGGCGGCGAGAGCACGGCGTTCGCCCGTGATGTCGTAGGCGAGGACGGCCCGGCTCGCAGCCAGTCTGCCCGCGACGGGCAGCCCCATCTGACCGAGCCCGCAGAGGCCAACATGATTCGGTGTGTCGGTCTGTGTCATGCCGGCCTCCGTCATGCCTTGATCGCGAAGGGGTCACGCACCTCGTCGGAGAGGTCGATGAGCACGTTCTTTGTACGCAGGTACTCATCGACCGCCTCGATGCCTCGTTCGCGGCCGTATCCCGACTTGCGGGTACCGCCGAACGGTGCCTGAGCGGCGCTGTACCGGTAGGTGTTCACCCAGACCGTGCCGGCGACGAGCTCACGGGCGAGCCGGTGAACACGCGAGACGTCCGACGTCCAGATGCCGCTCGCCAGGCCGTACTCGGTGGCGTTGGCGATGGCGACGGCCTCCTCCTCGTCAGCGAAGCGGTGGGTCACGAGCACGGGACCGAACACCTCCCGCTGTGCCAGGTCGGCGGCCGGGTCCACGTCCGCGAAGACTGTTGGCTCGACGTAGCACCCGGACGCCAGGGCGCCGCCCTCGGGGGCCCCACCGCCCGTCAGCAGCCGGGCGCCGTCGGCGCGTGCCTGCTCGATCCGGTCGAGGATGCGCTCGCGCTGCCTCGTGCTCGCGACCGGACCCATCTGGGTGGCCTCCTCAGTCGGATCACCCAGCACGATGCGACGCGCGACGTCGGCTACCCGCTCCACGAACTCGTCGTGGAGGCGCTCGTGCACCAACAGGCGGCTGCCGGCGATGCAGGTCTGGCCGCCTGCAGCGAAGATGCCCGCCACTGCCCCCGGTAGTGCCCGCTCGACGTCGGCGTCGTCGAAGACGATGTTCGCGGACTTGCCGCCCAGCTCGAGCGTCACCGGCACCAGCGCGGCCGTCGCGGCACGCTGGATCGCCTGGCCGACTTCGACGGAACCGGTGAAGCTGATACGGCCGAGACGAGGGTCCGAGGTCAGCGCCACACCCGCTTCCGGACCGCCGGTGATCACGTTGATGACGCCGGCCGGGAAGCCCGCCTCCGCCACCAGCTCGGCGAGGCGAAGAGTTGTCAGCGGAGCGATCTCGCTCGGCTTGATCACGACCGTGCAGCCCGCCGCAAGCGCGGGCGCGAGCTTGTTACCCAACAGCTGCATGGGCGAGTTCCACGCCGTGATGAGCGCGGCCACGCCGACCGGTTCACGCACCGTGTAGTCGAAAGCGTCCCAGGAGTCGAGCGGGACCGTGCGGCCGTGAATCTTGTCGGCGAGCCCCGCGAAGAAGCGGTAGTTGCGCGCAGCGAACCGTGCCTGTGCGCGGGTCTCTCGCAGAAGTTTGCCGTTGTCGGCCGTCTCGAGTCGTGCGAGATCGTCGGCGTCGCGCTCGATAAGGTCGGCGAGGGCGTGCATGAGTCGGGAGCGCTCGCCGCCGGAGGTGCGCCGCCACGAGGCGGAGGCCTCCTCCGCTGCAGTGACGGCGTCGCGCACCTGGTCCGCGCTCGCGTCCGCGATGCGGCCGAGTTCGCTCCCGTCGATGGGGCTCACGACAGGCAGCGACCGTGCGGACTCGACCTCGGGCCGCCCGCCGCCGATCAGCATCCGGGTGTCAGTGGGCATTCTCTCCTCCGATGTGGTTCAGCGCGCGGTCCAGATGCGGCGCGAAGACCGCCGGGTTCTCGCAGATGGGGAAATGCCCCAGCCCAGGCATCTCCCAGAACACGGCACCCGAGATCTTCGCCGCCGTCTGCTCGGACATTGACGGTGTGCACGAGTAGTCGTACTGCCCGGTCATCATGACGACCGGGCAGACCACCGTGTCGATGTCCGCCACCTTCGCCGTGCCGTCCCAGTCGCCGCTGTAGAAGTCGATGTCACCGGCGAAGGTTCCAGCGCCGCCCTGCGAGTACGTCCACAGAATCTCTTCCCGGCATGTGGTGGGACTCCGCGGCGCGATCAGCCCGGCGATCCACTCGGGGATGAAGGTGGCGCTGTCGACTCGAGGGTCACGCGCCCACGGCGTCGTCCGTCCTGGCACCCGCTCGCTCGCCTCGCACGCGATGACGCCGCAGAAGGCATCGGGCGCCCGGTAGGCCATCTCCAGGCACACCTCGCCTGCCATCGACGCGCCGACGAGGATCGGGCGGTCGAGGCCCAGCGCCGCGACCACCGCAAGGATCACGTCACCGTACCGGCGGGTGGTCAGCGTCCAGGAGCCGACCGGGCCAGGCAGTCTCTCGGAGCTGCCGTGGCCCGGCAGGTCGAAGGCGATCACCTCGTGACGCCGAGTGAGTCCGGCGTCAGCCATCAGGGCGTGCGCCTGACGCGCGTCGGCACCCGCGGTGTGCAGGACGACGAGCGGCGCCCCCGTTCCGGCTCTGGCGACGTGGATGTCGAGGTGCGTGTCTTCGACCTCGATCGACACGTAGTCCTCGCGGATGCCGGACCGGTCGATCGGCGGGTCGGGGTCCCGCTCGGGTGGGCCCTGCAGCAGCTCGCGCCCCAGCGCGAGAACCCGGTGGGCGATGCGCGCGTGCTGGGCGTACGCGCGCTCGTCGCCCTCTACGGCCGTGCCGGGGACCCGCATCCGCATCGCTAGGAAATGGTGGTAGCAGGGTGGCGGCTCGGCCGAGAAGAAGCGGGTCCAGGCCTCGGGCGTGGCGACCAGCTCGAACTCCGCTTCGGCGTTGCCCGGCGCGAATGTGCCGTGGTCGCAGTCGACGACCAGCCGCGCGTCGCCGCACCGGACCGCGAAGGTGACCGTCGCGTCCCGGCCGGCGACGCCGAGCTCGCCGTCGTGGCTGCACTTTCGGAACCAGGAGGCTGCGTCGTCGAACGGTGGCGGAGCGGTTGTCACGGTGCCGTCCCGGCGGGGGTCGTGGTGGAGACGTCGTCATCTTCCCAGCGCCGCCCCGGCCGCGTGGCGAACCAGACAGCGATGAAGGTGAGGACGGAGACGAGGATGATGTACGGCGGGATCGCCACGGCGGCTCCGGCGCCCGTGGCGAGCAGCGAAGTGAGGATGAGCGGGGCGAAGCCACCACCGAGGATGCCGCCGATCTGGTAGCCGAGCGAGGCGCCGCTGTATCGCACCTCCGGAGAGAAGAGCTCGGCGAACAACGTCGCCAGCGGTCCGTACATGAGGGGATGGATGAGGGAGAGACCGACCACGCACGTGATGCCGAGAATCACCGGATCCTGCGCCGCCTCGTTGATGAGGAAGAACGGGTACGCGTACAGCGCCAGGAGCACGGCGCCCGACAGGAACACCCTGCGCCGCCCGAGTCGGTCGGACAGTGCGGCGGCGAGCGGGGTGGTCACGATCTCGACGGCGCCGGCGATCGCGACGATCGTCAGAGCGACGGCACGCTCGATGTTGAGGTTGGTGGTCGCGTACGTGAGCAGGAACGTCGCGAAGAGGTAGAAGTTCACGAACGGCGCGAGACACGTTGCGATGGCGAGCACGATGTTCAGCGGGTGGCGACGCAGCGCATCGAGAAGCGGCAGCGAGGACTTCTTGCCGGCGTTCTCCACGGCCGTGAAGGCCGGACTCTCGATGACGCGCAGGCGGATGAACAGGCCCACGACCACCAGGACGGCGCTGAACAGGAACGGCAGCCGCCAACCCCACGACGTGAACTGCTCGTCCGGGAGGAGCGAAACCAGACCGAAGACAACGGTGGACAGGACCAGGCCGGCCGGTGAACCTGTTTGGGTCCAACTTCCGGCAAGCCCTCGCCGGCCCTTCTCGGCATGCTCGACCGACATCAGCACCGCGCCGCCCCATTCGCCGCCGACGGCGAAGCCCTGGAGCAAGCGCAGCAGGATCAGCAGGGCCGGGGCCGCAACACCGATCTGGTCGTAGGTCGGTAGCAGGCCGATGAGGAACGTCGCGATCCCCATGCCGAGCAGGCTCCAGATCAGCATCTTCTTGCGCCCCAGGCGGTCTCCGAAGTGACCAAAGACGATGCCGCCGATCGGGCGTGCGAGGAACCCGGCCGCGAAGGTGCCGAATGCCGCAATCGTACCGACGGCGGGATCGAACTCCGGAAAGAACAGCCGGTTGAAGATCAGTGCCGAAGCCGTGCCGTAGAGGTAGAAGTCGTACCACTCGATCGCTGTACCGATGAAGCTCGCACGGACGACACGTCGTCGCATCTGACGGGATCCGAGCCCGTCCATCGGGGTGCCTGCTGAGTCCTTGGTCATCGTTGGCCTTCCCGCGGCAGCCGTGCCGCTTCGTCCGCATCTGTCAGCGCCATGTGCACGAATGTATACAGATGTCGACAGGAAGAACGCAAGAGTGCGGGAACACGAAAGTGCTCGTGGCTCATGTGGTCAGCCGCCGAGCGCAACGGCAGGCGGCTTCGCCGTGCGGGCTTGAAACGTGACCGGCCGCATGCCTGCCGGAGGCAGATCCTTAGTAGATTGAGCCGGTGCACACCCATGCCAGCGCCCATCGGGGCCGCGATCGCTCGTCCGCCGGCGCGGACAGTTCGGAGTCCGACAGTCCGGGCCGCCATCGGTCTATGACGCTGATGCCGGGGCGGGTGCGCGCCCGATGAGCGAGTGGCTCCTGCTGGCGATCGCGGCGGTACTGGTGCTGGCCAACTCACTGTTCGTCGCGGTCGAGTTCGCCTACATCACCGTTGACCGCAACACGGTCGAACGTCGGGCCGCTGACGGCGACAAGCGCTCGGCGACCCTGGTGGCCGGGCTGAAGACCTTGTCGACCCAGCTCTCCGGCGCTCAGCTGGGCATCACGGTGACGAGCCTGCTGGTGGGCGCCCTGGCCGAGCCGTCCCTGGCGACGCTGCTCCGCGGACCGTTGGGGCTTACAGGCGTCCCGGACGCCGCGGTCGTCGGCCTGTCCCTCACCCTTGCCCTGATCCTCGTCACCTACACGCAGATGATCTTCGGTGAGCTGGTGCCGAAGAACTGGGCCATCGCGGAGCCACTTCGGGTGGGCCGGCTCATCGCGTTGCCGCAGCACGTCTTCGCCACCGTTGCCGGCCCGGTGATCCGGTTTCTCAACGGCGCGGCGAACATCGTCCTGCGGATGCTCGGTATCGAACCCCGCGAGGAGCTCGCCTCCGCACGGACCGCTCAAGAGCTGTCGTCGCTGGTCGACCGGTCCGAGCAGGAGGGGACCCTGGACCGGGTGACGGCCGAGCTGGTGATGCGCTCGATCGAGTTCGGCCGTCGGAGCGCCGGGGACGTGATGACTCCACGGCCGCGCGTGCACTTCGTGGACGTGGCTGCACCGGTGGCCGACGTGATCGCCCAGGCCAGGGCGACCGGCCACGGCAGGTTCCCCGTCACCGGGGAGGGAGTCGACGACGTCGTCGGCTTCGTGCACTTCAAGCACGCGGTGGCCGTCCCGTTCGAGCAGCGCTCCACCAGGCTCGTTCGCGACATCATGATCGAGCCGACCATGGTCGCCGAGTCCATGGAGCTGGACCCCCTGCTGCGGGACCTGCGCCGGCAAGGACTGCAGATGGCCGTTGTGGTCGACGAGTACGGCGGCACCGCAGGTTTGGTCACTCTCGAAGACCTCCTGGAAGAGATCGTCGGGGACATCGAGGACGAGCACGACCACCCGGAGCAGCTGCACGTCCAGGCTCCCGACGGCACCTGGACCGTGTCCGGCCTGCTGCGTCCCGACGAGGTCAGTGACCTCGTGGGCGTCGAGCTCCCCGAGGGTGAAGAGTCCGACACCCTGGGCGGCCTGGTCACGGAGACCCTCGGAAGGCTGCCCGAGGCGGGCGACACCGTCCGCCTCCGGTGCCGACGCCCGCCAGACTCCGAGGACTTGCTTCCCCAGAGCGTGGACGTGGAGGCGATCGTGGCGCGGATGGAGCACCACCGCGTCGCCGCGGTGCGGCTCCGCATCCCGAGCACCGAAGCGGTCGAAGGGGACTCGTCGAGCGGGGAGGAGCGGGATGAGTGACTCCGCGCCTGCGCTGCTGGTCGCCCTCGGCCTGCTGATCGGGAACGCGTTCTTCGTGGGAGCGGAGTTCGCGCTCGTCTCGGCGCGCCGGACGCAGATCGAGCCCCGCGTCGCCGAGGGGTCGAGGGCGGCCCGGGTCACGTTGCGGGCCATGGAGCAGGTCTCGTCGATGATGGCCGGCGCGCAGCTCGGCATCACGGTGTGCTCCCTCGGGCTGGGTGCGATCGCCGAGCCCGCGGTTGCGCACCTGCTGCAGGTTCCCTTCGCCGCGGCCGGGTTGCCCGACGGTCTCGTCCACCCGCTGGCCTTTGCGGTCGCGATGACCATCGTCGTCTTCTTCCACATGGTTCTCGGCGAGATGGTGCCCAAGAACATCGCGCTTGCGGGGCCCGAGCGTTCGGCTCTGGTGCTCGGCCCGGTGCTGTACGCGCTCGTGTGGGCGAGCCGGCCCGTCGTGTGGATCCTGAACGGCTCGGCGAACACCGTCCTGCGCCTGATGAGGGTCGCACCCCAGGAGGAGGTCACGACCGCTTTCAGCCGCGAGGAGGTCGCCGGCTTCGTGGCCGAGTCGGGTCGCGAGGGACTTCTCGACGACGAGGAGTTCAACTTGCTCGGCGGCGCCCTCGGGTTCGAGGACCGGAACGCCTCGCATGTCCTGCTGCCGCTGTCCGAGGTCGTCACCGCCCCCGCGACTGCCTCCCCCGCCGTGCTCGAGGAGCTGTGCGCGAGGACCGGATTCTCGCGCTTCCCGGTCCGCGACGCCGACGGCGCCATCACCGGCTACCTCCATGTCCGAGACCTGATCAGCATGGATCCGCGGCACCGGGACGAACCCGTCCTCGACGAGGCGCTCCGGCCACTGGCCCGCACGAGGACGGATGCCCCGCTGAGAACCGTCATGAGCACCATGCAGGACGAGGGCGCGCATCTCGCGGCCGTCGAAGACAGCAACGGCGACGTCGTCGGCGTGGTCACCCTCGAGGACGTCCTCGAAGAGCTCGTCGGTGAGGTCCGCGACGCCACCCGCACCTGAGGGCCTCAGGCCGTCGGCACCGGTCCGGCCATCACCCGGTCCAGCAGCGGTCGCGTGGCCAGCAGCGCCAGCCGGACCAGGAGGATGCCGCCGGCCAGACCGGCGGCGACCGTCAGCGCCGTGATGGGGTCGGCGACCGCGGACACGCTGGCCATCGGCAGGATCAGGATCGCCGCGGACCCGGCCGACCACAGCGCGACGGTGGTCAGCGGGCCCATGACCGCCCGGGTGCGGGCGACGTCGACCCGGCGCGGCGGCATGCCCATGCGGTCCAGCGCGGCGAACAGGTCGCGCCGGTCGAGGACGTCCGCCGCCTGATTCACGGCTACGGAGGCCGCGACGGTGACGAACGAGATGACCAGGGTGAGCACGACGCCGGTGCGGATGTCGGTGAGCAGGATCTGCTCCTCGACGGCTGCGGCACCGCCCGGGCCGCCGTCGGCCGTCGGTTGCACCATGCTCAGCCCGACGCCGGCGAACACGGCGGCGAAGGAGGTCATCGCGACGCCGCCCACCTGGCGCCACGCGGCCTTGGGGGAGTCCAGCACGGAGCGTGCGGCCAGGAGCCGCTCCGCGGCCTTCGGTCCGCCGTAGCGCCGCAGCTGGATCTTGGCCTGCACACCGAGGACGAGCGGCCCGACGAGGTTCAGCACCGCCATCGTCAGCCCGAAGGTGATCACGATCCCCACGGCCAGCCCCATGGTGCCGCCGTCGACGCTCATCAGCTGACCCATGACCAGGCCCGCCGCCATCGCGAGGACGAACGCGAGCGCCCGCAGCAGCGATGCGCGCGGTGCCTGCTGCCGCGTGCGGACCCCGAGCGGGGAGACCACCACCCGGCGCAGCCCGGCGAGCGCGCTGGCCGCGGCGAGGACCACCAGCCCGAGGACGCAGGCCACGGTCCCCAGCGGCCCGAGCAGCACCTGGGAGGCGCCGATGGGTCCGCCACGGAAGGGCACCAGGCCGACCAGCGGCGCCAGTGCCAGGTGTCCGAGGACTCCGAGCACCGTCCCGGTCAGGGCGAGCAGCGTCGACTCCAGCAGGGTCATGGCGGTCACCGTGCCGGCCGGCGCACCGAGCAGCGACAGCGTCGACAGGCGCCGGTCCCGGCGCCGGGCCGAGAGCCGCGCGGCCGCCCCGCACAGGGTGAGCAGCGGGATGAGCAGGAGGGTCACGGCCAGGATCGCGAGGCCCTCGTAGAACAGGGCGCTGTCGCCCTCGACGGAGAAGAAGAACCGGGCGCCGCCGAACACCGTCAGGGCCAACGCGGTCACCACGGCGAACGCGGCCACGGGCAGCGCCAGCACCGCGCGGTCGGCCGCGGCCTCGCGCCGCAGCAGCAGGACGGCCAGCCGGGCGGTCACCGGCTCACCTGCGTGCCGGTGGGGGCGGCGCCGGGCACGGGGCGCTCGTGCGCCGTCGGGCCGTCGTGGGCGACCTGGCCGTCGTGCAGGCGCACCACCCGGTCGCAGCGGCGGGCGACGGACTCGTCGTGGGTGACCAGCACCAGCGTCCCGCCACGTCCGGTCGTGGCCGCCAGCAGGGCGGTCATCGTCTCCTCCGACGTCGCGCTGTCCAGGGCACCGGTCGGCTCGTCGGCGAAGACCACCGGCGGGGCGGCGACCTGGGCGCGGGCCACGGCGACGCGCTGCTGCTGGCCACCGGAGAGCTGTCCCGGGCGGCGCTGGCCCATGCCCTCCAGGCCGAGCCAGTCCAGCCACCTGCCGGCCTGCGTCTCGGCCTCGCGGCGCGCGGTGCCGTTGAGCAGCAGCGGTAGCGCGACGTTCTCCAGGGCGGTGAGCTCGGGCAGCAGCAGGCCCTGCTGGAAGACGAAGCCGTACCGTTCGCGCCGCAGTGCCGCACGGCCGCCGGGGGAGAGGCTGTGGACCGCGACGGGTGCGCCGTCGGCGTGCAGGGTGACGGTTCCGGCGTCGGGCACCAGGATGCCGGCCAGGCAGTGCAGGAGCGTCGTCTTGCCAGAACCCGAGGTGCCCATCACGGCGACGGACTCCCCGCGCAGCACGGCGATGTCGACGCCGCCCAGGGCGAGCGTCGGTCCGTAGGTCTTGGTCAGGCCGTGGCCGATCAGCACCGTGTCGGCGGTGCGGACGGGGAAGCCCGTGTACTGGGTGGTCTGATCCATGACCACCAGCATCGGCGCGCCCCGCCCGTCATGTCGTCGGCCCCCGGGCTAGCGCTGCGGGCGCCGGGGTGCACCCAGGGGGCGGCGGACGCTCCGCCGTCGTGCGACCGGAGGCTGACGCGCGCCGTCCCACCAGGGGCTGACTCCTGCCCTACGACGGCTCAGCCGGAAGCGATCACCGGCGGCGCGTCGACGTCGTCGAGCAGGCCCGCCAGCTCCTCGCGCACGAGCGGCTCGAGGGACTCGCTGAACGTCCGGGTGAGGTGGTGGGTGTCCCGGTAGGCCAGGCGGTCGTCGATCACCGCCGGGCAGGTGCTGTCGTTGCAGAAGAACGACGTCAGGTCGATGCGGTCGACGCGGTCGCGCTCGGCCGCCAGCGTGCGCTCCGCCGCCCGGGTCGGCGCATCGAGCGCGTCCTGCACGTCCGCTGCGCACCGGTCGGCATTCTCGACGTGCCGGGACAGGCAGGACGCGGGTACCGCCGGCATCGTGGGGTTGTCCGCCACGATCGACACCTGGGTCTCTTCCGGCAGCGCGTCGATCGTCTGGTTCAGCGCGTCCCGCCAGAACGCCTCGCTGTCCTCCGCCTCCGAGGCGTACAGCCTGGGGTAGTTCGCCAGCATGACGAGGTCCGGCGGGTCTTCGTTGAGGCGGCCGATCACGTTTTCCCGCCACTGGACGCACGCCTCGCGACCCTCGCCGTCGCCCTCGGTCATCGCGGACTGGCAGGAGCTCTTGGCGTTGACGTCCAGCTGGATGTCGCCCTCCTCGGCGATGCCCTTGAGCGCCGGGTACCAGCTCGCGGCGTGCGAGTCACCGAACAGCACGACCCGCGGCGCCTCCGAGTCCTCGCCCTTCTGGCAGCCGCTGCCGTCCACCTCACGTTGCCCGCGCAGGCAGCCGTTGTCGTAGATCTCGGGGTTGTCGTCACCAGCGCTGCGCAGGTCGGGCGTGAGGTTGGCCGGCACGAACGGTGTCCCGGACGGGTTCGGCTCCAGCTGGTACGCCGGGGCATCCTCACCGGCGTGGATGGGGGCGTGGGAGACGGCGACGCCGGAGGACATCGTGACGGCACCCAACGCCGTCGAGGCCGCCAACGACACGGCCACCGTGCGACGGTGCGTCGAGCGGGCGCTGCGCGGGCGGCGGAACGGCTGCTCGACGAACCGGTAGCACAGGTGCGCGACCGGGATGGCGAGGAGGCTGAGCCCGATGGTCGCCCAGGCCGGCAGCGGCGCCTCCCCGGCCGCCTGCGGGATCATCACGAGCGGCCAGTGCACGAGGTAGAGCGAGTACGAGATCGCGCCCACGAAGACCATGGGCCGCAGCGCGAGCAGCCAGCCCGGCGAGGTCCGGCTGTCGCCACCGCCGCAGAGGATCACCAGGGCCGCACCGCCGACCGGCAGGAGGGTGGCGACCCCGGGGAACGTGGTCTTGTCGCTGAAGGCGAGCCCCGAGACCAGGATCATCGCGAGGCCCGCGTAGGCCAGCACACCGGCGAACGGGCCGGTCGGCTTGACCCCGCGGGAGGCGACGACGGCGATCAGCGCCCCGACGCCCAGCTCCCAGGCCCGCGTCGGCAGCGCGAAGAACGCCCACGACTGCGAGACCTCCATGACCAGCAGGCACCCGACGAAGGACAGCGCCACCAGGCCCGCCACCGCGGGGACGGCACCCAGGCGTGTGCTGCCCCACCGCTTGAGGACCAGCAGCAGCACGATCGGCCAAAACAGGTAGAACTGCTCCTCCACGCCGAGGGACCAGAAGTGCTGGAAGATCGACGGCGAGCCGTCGGCGAGGTAGTTCGTGTCCTGGACGGCGAAGTGGATGTTCGGGAAGTAGAGCGCGCTCGCCGTCGCGTCCTCGAGCACGGCCTGCCGCTCGACCGGCGGCACGACTAGGTAGGCGACGGCGGCGGAGGCGGTCAGCACCGTGAGCGCCGCCGGGAGGATCCGCCGCGCCCGCCGCGCGTAGAAGGCCATGAGGTCGAGCCGGCCCTCGGTGTCGACCTCGCGGATCAGGTGCGTGGTGATGAGGAAGCCGGAGATGACGAAGAAGACGTCGACGCCGACGTATCCGCCGTGCACTCCGGGGACGCCGCCGTGGTAGGCGAGGACCAGCAGCACCGCGACGGCGCGCAGTCCCTGCACGTCGGACCGGAAGTGCCGGCCCGTCGTGGGCTGGGCGGATGCGCTGGCCACCATGTTTCGGACGCTACCTACCTCACCACCGAATGTCACAGAATGATAACGGCGCGTGTCGATCGACGCCCGTCGGAACGGCGCGGTGCCGGGGATCGCAGCGCTGTGTTCCGTTGGTCACGGCGAGTTGCTGCCGAAGGCGGGTCGGCGGACTCCCGGGACGTGAATCGTCGATCGTGGTCGCCGAATGCGGCGCCGAGCCCGAGCGGCAGCCAGGTTGTTCGAACGTATGGCGGCGGAACGCCGCCTTACCGGAGCTGAGCTCTCAACGTGCAGGAGCCGTGCTCTTGGCCGTTGCCGAGGCCGGGGTCGATCGCCAGCCGGGTCAGGCTCGGACCCCAGGGCTCGGTGAGGTAGGGGTCGTCGAGCTCCTTGACCTCGAGCTCGGCGTGGTGCGCGGGATCCCACGTCAGCTCGAGCGTGCCCGTCCCGGTGAGCGGCTCGATCTCGGCCCGGCCGGGTGCGGTCAGGTGGACGGTGCCGGCGATCATCCAGTGCAGGCGGGTCGCCCCGCTGCGGTCTCCCTCGCCACAATCGGCGGCCCTGTCCAGGTCCCACGTGTCGGTGACGACGACGCCGGACCCGCCCCGGTCGAGCACCGCGCGCCGGCGCCAGCCGCGCACGTCCGTGCGGCCGTAGGCCGCGGCGAGGTCGAGCTCCAGGCCGACCGCTCCGCCGTCGCCGATCCGCACGACGTCGCGGGCCGCATGATGTGCGCCCACCTGCTGCGCCGATCCGCGGATGAGGGGCACGTTGTGCCACCGGCTCTGCATCGGCCACAGGTCGTACCGGTCCGGCCCGAACGTCTGCCTGGTGTACGTCGGCCGGCCCGGGTCCACCAGGACGGGGACGCCGTCGAGCGCGACGACGACGCTGCCGACGTCGTTGTGGTTGTGGTTCTCGCCGTTGTGGCCGCCCTTGACCGACAGGCTCAGCCGATGGCTCGCGGCGCCGGTGCGGACGGGCGCGTGAGCGAGGAGCACCTGCACCGACGGCAGCCACACCTCGCCGGTCGGTTCGGCCGCGGGCTCGCCCTCGGCGACGATCCAGTCCCGGTCGGTCATGGCGCGCAGCAGCCGCCCGAGACCGCGCTGCTCGCCGGCCACCGGGCGCCCCGACCGGCGGTGGGCGGCGGCGTGGCGGCGCGCGGCGTCGTCGCCGAGGCGGAGCGCCCAGCGGTGCGGGACGTCCCACGGCTGGTCCTGCCCGGGCCGGGCGGTGCCGTCGGCGACGTTGAGGTACCAGCCGTCACCGAGATGCATCCGGTGCGGGAAGGCCACGGACTCGCGCAGGGAGGCGACGCCGGTCGCGTCCAGCGCGCCGCCGGTCGCGTGGCGGAGCACGTCGAGCATCTCGAGCAGGCGGCAGGCGCCCTCCCACCAGTAGGAGCTGCCCTCGTCGACGGCGCCGTCGTCCGGGACCGAGGCGACGAACCGGTCGACGTCCTCGATGGTCTGGGCGACCACCTCGGCCCGCAGGCTCTCCTCGTCGGCGCCGTCAAGCAGTACCAGGCCGGCGAGCAGGACGTTGCCGCAGATCCAGGGGTTCCAGTTGTTCACCTCGCCCTGCAGGCCCAGCCACTTGAAGTCCCGACGCCGCACGTACGGGTCGATCACCCGGCTGCGCACCTCGTGGCGCAGGCGGGCGCGCAGCCCCGGGATCCGCTCGTCCAGCAGCGACCCGAGGAGGTGGTCGGTCCACGCCAGCTGGCCGGCGACCTCCCCGGCGCCCAGGTCCAGGTAGGGGTTCGTCACGTCGGGAAGCAGCCAGCCGTTCCGTCGGTGGGAGTCGTCGTGCGCGGACCAGCACCAGGTGCTCTGCTCGCAGAGCAGGACCAGGCCGTCGGCGACCTCGTCGAGCCAGGCCGGATCCGCCGTCGTGGCGGCCGCGACGACGGCTCGTGAGAGGCGGTACTGCCGCGTGAAGACCTGGTGCTCGTAGCTGGCGCGGTCGCCGGTGCGGACGTAGTCGGCGAACAGCGTGGCGGTGGGCTGCGGCCACGTGCCGCGGTCCTGCTCGGCACGCGCCAGCAGGTCGCGGACGGTGGGGGAGTCGGCGGTGCCGGTGTCGAGATCCCACGTCGCCCGGTCCGTGGCGGGCGGCACCGGTAGCGCGCTCGCGGGCGGCAGGAGCAGGCGGCGCAGCTCGTCCGCCGTCGCGAGATCACCCCAGGTCTCGGCCAGCTTGCCGGTCGCGGCCATTCCGCCTCCTCGCGGTTCCCGGCCGGGGCCGGCTGGATTCAGTGATCGATTGTGATCGTAACGATCCGGCCGCGTCCGCAACGGCGGTAGCGTCGGCCGCGTCGATGTCGGAGCGACCGGGGAAGGTACGCCGTGGTGCCGTTCGGTCAGGAGAGGGTGACGTGGGAGTCGAACGTAGCGAGGCGCTGCTGGTGATGAGCTCGTGGGCCTTCGGGCTCCAGTTCGGCACGGAGCAGCTGGCACGTCTGCGAAAGATCGTCACGCTCCAGGAGCCGGTCGTGCTCCACGAGCTCGACTCGCCCGAGGCGCGCAGCCGGCTCGCCACCGCCGACGTCCTCCTCACCTCCTGGGGCGCACCGCCGCTGACGGCCGAGATCCTCAACGCCGCCCCGCGCCTGCGTGCCGTCCTGCACTGCGCCGGGAGCGTGCGCGCCATCGTCACGGGCGCCGTGCACGAGCGCGGCATCGCGGTGAGCACCGCGGCCGACGTCAACGCCGTCCCGGTCGCCGAGTACACCCTCGCCGCCATCATCATGGCTGGCAAGAAGGCGCCGTTCCTGGCCCGCCGCGCGGCATGGGCCGGTGGGGGCGACGACGGCGCCGACCTCGCGGCGGCGGACGGGCGGCGGGAGACCCACGGCCGGAGGGACCTGAGCAACCGAGGCCGGCGCATCGGCGTCGTGGGGTTCTCCCGCACCGGGCGGCGCGTCATGGAGATGCTCCGCATCCTCGAGACCGCCGAGATCCTCGTCGCCGACCCGTACGCGGACGCCGACGCCGTCGCCGCGCTCGGCGGACGACTGACCGCCCTGGACGAGGTGCTCAGGCGCTCGGAGATCCTCACGCTGCACGCCCCGGCGCTGCCCGAGACCCGGCACCTGATCGGCGCCGCCGAGCTGGCGATGCTGCCCGACGGCGCCACGCTCATCAACACCGCCCGCGGCGCACTCGTCGACCACGACGCGCTCGCCGCCGCCTGCGCCACGGGACGGATCGACGCCATCCTCGACGTCACCGAGCCCGAGCCGCTGCCCGCCGACTCGCCACTGCGCCGGATGGAGAACGTGATGATCACCCCGCACGTGGCCGGCTCGCTCGGCAGCGAGACCCGCCGGATGAGCGACCACGCCGTCGACGAGCTCGACCGCTGGCTGCGCGGCGAGCCGCTCCATGGCCTGCTGGACCCGACCGCCGCCGAGGTGAGCGCATGAGTACGCAGAGATCTACCGCCGTCGCCGGACCGGGTACCGGCGGCGCGACCGGGCGGCGCGCGGACTGGCTCGCCTTCGCAGACCACCTGCTCACCTCCCTCGAGCCGTACACTTCGCCCGGCGGAGCGCGGATCACCCCACCCGGTCCAGAGGGCGGCTACGGCCACGACATCGACGGCCTCGAAGGCTTCGCCCGGTCCTTCCTGCTGGCGGGGTTCCGGCTCGCCGGGGAACGTGGCGACGACCCGACGAACCTGGCCGAGCGGTACGCGCGAGGTCTCGCCGAAGGCACCGACCCGTCCTCACCCGAGCGGTGGGTCCGGATGAGCGAGCACGGCCAGGCCAAGGTCGAGGCTGCCTCCATCGCGCTCATCCTCGACATGACCCGCCCGTGGATCTGGGACAGGCTCGGCCCGCGCCAGCAGGAGCAGGTGGTCGACTACCTCGCCGAGTGCGTCGGCGACGACCGCTACCCGGTCAACAACTGGGTGTGGTTCCGCCTCGTCGTCCAGACCTTCCTCAAGTCCGTCGGCGGCCCGTACTCCCTCGACGACATGACCGCCGACCTCGCCACGCACGACTCCTTCGTGCGCGAGGGCGGCTGGCTCTCCGACGGCCGCGGCCGAAACTACGACCACTACGTCGGCTGGGCGCTGCACCTGTACCCCACCCTGTGGGCACGGATGGCCGGAGCCGCGGACCTCGCCGCACCGCGCGCCGCGACCGATCGTGCCCGGCTCGAAAAGTTCCTCACCGACGCCGTCCACCTCGTCGGTGCCGACGGCGGCCCGCTCATCCAGGGCCGCAGCCTGACCTACCGCTTCGCCGCCGCGGCTCCGTTCTGGGTCGGCGCCCTCGCCGAGGTCGACACCGTCCCGCTCGGCAAGCTCCGCCGCGCGGCGGGCTCCATCGTGGGCCACTTCATCGAGCACGGCGCCCCGGACGACCGCGGCCTCCTCACCCTCGGCTGGCACCACGAATGGCTCCGGATCGCGCAGTCCTACTCCGGGCCCGGCTCGCCCTACTGGGCCAGCAAGGGTCTGCTCGGCGTCGCGCTGCCCGCCGACCACCCGGTGTGGGCGGCCGAGGACGAGCCGCTGCCCGTCGAGGCGGGCGACTTCACGCACGTCCTGCGCTCCCCGGGTTGGCTGGTCTCCGGCAGCGGCGGCGTGGTCCGTGTCGTCAACCACGGCACCGATCACGACCTTCCGGGCTCCGACGCCGGCGACTCGCCCCTCTACGCCCGGCTCGGCTACTCCACGGCGACCGCCCCGCTGCTCGACGACGCCGCCTGGCGGGACCCGGTCGACAACGCCGTGGTGCTTCTCGACAGTGCCGGTCGGCGTACCCACCGCTGCGGCATGGAGCTGCTGACCGTCGGGATGGCCGACGGCGGTGCGTCCGGCGACGGCGGCGCACCTGCCGCTGTGGGTGCCTCGCGCTCGCGGGTCCGCTGGGTCACGCACGAGCCCGGCCGCCGGGCGCACGGGTCGGGCTTGCGCGGTCACGCGGAGCACGCCGGCACCGTCACGGTCGTCTCCGTCGTCCGCGGCGCCTGGGAGGTGCGGCTGCTGCACCTCGACGGCGTCGCGGAGTCGGTCACCGGCTGGGAGGCCGGCGGTTGGCCGCTGGCCGCGGAGGTGCCGCCGGCGGAGACGGTGGACGCGAGCCGTGCCGGTGCCACGGTGACGGACGGGAACCTGCGCTCCACCGTCGTCGGGCTCGGCGGGGCTGACACTACCCGGGTGAGCCGGCACGACGACGCCTCGCCCCTGAGTGACCGGGCGGCCGTTCCCGTGGTCGGCGGACCGGCGAGGCCGGGGGAGTGGCACGCCGTCGCCGTCGGGCTCGAGGCGGGCGACGCGGCCGCCGCATCGCCCGCCGTCGAGATCTCAGGCGGCCGGGCGAGCGTCAGGTGGCCGGACGGCGCCAGCACCAACGTGCCGCTGCCCGAGGTGCCCTGACCCGGTTCAGCAGTGCCGCGCGGCGCTGAGACACTGACGCCATGCCGATGCAGTTCCGGGACGACCCGGCCGGGGACCAGTTCTTCGCCCTGACGACGTACCGCAAGGACGGCTCTGGCGTGAGCGGCCCCATCTGGCTCGCGCCGGACAACGGGCACTGGTACGGGTACACGCCCGGCCACTCGTGGAAGGTGCGACGGCTGCGACGCGATCCTCGGGTCGAGATCGCCGCGTCGGACTTCCACGGCGAGCCGCGCGAACCCGCGCGCGCCGGCCGCGCCAGGATCCTCACCGGACGGGACCGGCGCCTGGCCATGCGCGCCCTGACCGCCAAGTACGGCATGCAGTTCCGGATCTTCCGCCTCGTCACGTTGCTGGGTCGGCCGCGGCGTCGCGGGGGGCCGCCCGTGGGGCTGGAGATCGCGCTGGACGCGTAGGGCACGCCTCCCGGCGCAGCCGATGCCGCAGCCCGCCGATCAAGCCGGGTCCGGGGTTGCTGCCGCGGTCAGAATGTCCCTCATCGCCTCGGCCGCCGGCGTGGGAGTGGCCGCCGTGAGGACCGAGACCCGCCTGACCACGGGCGGGTGGATGCGGCGCAGCTCGACGCCCGGCTCCATCTGTTCTGCCGCCAGCTGGGGCACCAGGGCAACCCCCATCCCGGCCGAGACCAGCCGGCTGACCGTGAGGTACCCGTCGCTCTCGAAGGAGACGCGCGGCCGGAAGCCGGCCTGGGCGCACAGCTCGTCCAGCTTCTCTCGACACATGGGGTCGGGCCCACCGTCCCGGATCCACGCGTCGCCGCGCAGCTCCGCGATGCTGACGCTGTCGCGGTGCTCCAAGGTGCTCGCACGCTCGGTCGGCACGGCGACGTGCAGCACGTCCTCGGTCAGCGGTCGCAGGTCCAGTCCGGGTGCCGGCAAGAGCGGCCCGGTGGCGAAGTCGAACACCACGGCGACGTCCAGCTGGCCGTTCCGGACGAGCTCGGCGCATGCTGAGGACTCGCGGACCTCCGTGCTCAGCCGGACATCGGGGTGTGCTCGCCGGAAGGCGACGACGGCGTCCGGGACCAGGCGGAAACCGGCACTGGGGAAGGCCGCCAGCCGCAACCGCCCGGCTCGCAGGTTGACCAGGTCGTCGAGCTCCTCCTCGGCTCGCCGCAGGCGCTCCAGCATGGCCTCGGCGTGCTCGGCGAGCCGCTGGCCGGCCTCGGTGAGGTGCACGCCGCGGGCGTGACGGACCACCAGCGCCGTGCCGGCCTGTCGCTCCAGAGCGGTGATCTGCTGCGACACCGCCGAAGGACTGAAGGACAGCTCCTCCGCGGCCTTCGTCATCGACCCGTGCTCGGCCACCGCCCGCAGGACGACGAGGCGGCCGAAGGCGAGCATGAAGTCCAACTTAACGGACCGGGCCTCAGTTGTCGCTGGTCTTACTAGACGGGAACGACGAGCGTGGCGCCCGTGGGTGCGAGGGCCGTCAGCGAGCGGATGGTGGGCCAGCTCGCGGCCGCTGCGGCACTGTTCCTCATCGGCACGTCGGCGCCCGCGGCGGCGCGGCTCGAGGACTACCCGCTGCTCGGTGGTCAGGCGCTCAGGTTCGTCGTCGCCGGCGCCGTCTTGCTCCTGTGGGTCCGCCGGCTGCCGGACGGCCCGGTCCGGCTGAGCCCCGGCACCATGGCGCGAACCGTCTTGCTCGCACTGGTGGGTATCGCCGGCTTCAACGTGCTGCTCGTGGCCGCGTCACACCGTGCCGATCCGGCCTTGGTGGGCATGATGCTGGGGGCCGCACCGCTGGCGCTGGCGGTGCTCGACCCCGTCCTGCGCCGCCGTCGGCCCGGGGCGTTCGTGGTGCTGGGATGTGCCCTCGTCACCGTCGGGACCGCGCTGGGGGCCGGCTTCGGAACGGCCACGGCGCTGGGTGTCGGCCTCGGGCTCGGCGCGCTCGTGTGCGAGGTCGCCTTCGCGCTGCTCGCCGTCCCGCTCATCGACCGGATCGGGACGGTGCGCACCACGGCGTACGCGGTGTCCGCGGCGGCGCTCCAGCTCGTCCTCGCCGCGCTGATCGTGGAGGGACCAGGCACCTACCTGCACGTGCCCACGCCGGACGAGCTGGCCGGCCTGGCCTACATGACGGTCGGGATCGCGGTGCTCGCCAACCTGCTCTGGTACGCGGCGCTGCCGAGGATCGGCGCCGATCACGCCGCCCTGTTCTACGCCTGCACCCCGGTGGGGGCGTTGCTGGCCGGCCTGCTGCTCGGCGAGAGCAGACCCACCACCGCCACGATGGTCGGTCTGTGCCTGGTGATCCTCGGGCTGCTCCTGGGTCTCGGGCTCGATCGCGCACAACGTCGACGGGCGCGCGTCTCGTCCGGCGACTGAGCTGTGCGCCGTCGCCTGCCGGCCTCATCGCCCGCGCGGCGGCGCGGTGCTCTGCCGGACCACCAGCGAGGTGGGCACCAGGTCCCGCCCGTGCTGGGTGTCCCGGCCGTGCAGCTGGCTGATGGCGGCCTCGACGCATCGGCGGCCCACCTCGGCGAAGTCCTGGTGGACGGTCGTCAGGGGAGGGGAGTAGGCCGACGTCTCCGGGATGTTGTCGAAGCCGACGACGCTGACCTCGTTCGGCACGTGCCTGCCGGCCTCGTGCAGGGCACGCAGCACGCCGAGCGCCATCTGGTCGTTCGCCACGAACACGGCCGTGCACCCCTCGTCCTGGGCGAGCCGCACCCCGGCCGCGTAGCCCGAGTCGGCCGACCAGTCGCCGTGCAGCGGCGCCGGGACCTCCCGGCCGTGGCGGCGCAGCGTCTCCCGCCAGGCCGACATCCGCCGCTGCGCCGCGTAGGACTCCTCGGCACCGGCGACGTGGTGCACCGTCCGGTGCCCGAGCTCCAGCAGGTGGTTGACCGCGCGGCCTGCCCCGTCCGCCTGGTCGGTGTCGACCACCGTGTAGCTGTTGTCGGCGTCGGAGTCGACCACCACGACGTGCGCGCTCGGTGGCAGCACCATGGAGGTCGAGTCAAGGAGGTGGACCTCCATGACCGCGATGACCGCGTCCACCGCCAGCTCACCCAGGCGGGTGAACGCTCCCTCGACCTGTCCGCGCGTGGGCGCGGCCACCGGAAGCAGCGTGATCGCGTACCCGGCCGCCGCCGAGGACGCGGCGATCGCCTCCAGCGTGCGCATGTTCCCGGTCGTCGACAGGTTGAACATGATGACGCCGATCGTGCGGAAGTCGCCCCGTTTGAGGGCGCGGGCCGCGCTGTTCGGCCGGTAGCCGAGCTCCTCCATCGCCGCGAGCACCCGGAGCCGCGTCGCCTCCACCACTTGCGGTGAGCCGTTGGCCACGCGCGAGACCGTCTGCGACGAGACGCCGGCCCGGCGCGCGATGTCCGCCATCGACGGCCGGCGCTGGCCGCCGTCGGCGCCGTTCTCGCCCGAGGTGACCGGGCCGTTCGAGGTTGACGTCGTGTTCGACATGGTGCAAGCATCCCACTCACCGTGTTTGCGCAAACATCACGGCTTGTGTCGGCCCGGCACCCTCGGCGAGGGAGTCGCAGACCAACGGCGGCGAGGTGCATGAGATGACGACGACGGCGATGCCGACGTCCACCACCGGCGCGCCCCGGCGGAGGGAACGCCGCAGGTGGTCGGGCTGGGCCTTCGTCGGTCCGTTCATGCTGGTGTTCGCGCTCGTCTTCCTCGCGCCGATCGCCTACTCGATCTACCTCAGCCTGTTCCAGAACCAGCTCGTGGGCGGCGTCTCGTTCGTCGGGCTCGAGAACTACCAGCAGGTGCTGAACGACGCGAAGTTCTGGGACGCGCTCGGCCGGGTCACGCTGTTCCTGCTCGTGCAGGTCCCGATCATGCTGTTCATCTCGATGCTGGTCGCGCTCGCGCTGGACAGCGGCCGGCTGTACGGGAAGTCGTTCTTCCGGATCTCGATCTTCATGCCGTACGCCGTGCCCGCCGTCGTGGCCACCCTCATGTGGGGCTTCATGTACGGCACTCGTTTCGGCCTCGTCGGCAACCTCAACGACGCGTTCGGGATCTCGCTGCCCAACCCGCTCAACGCGCAGCTGGTGCTCATCGCCATCGGCAACATCGTCACGTGGGAGTTCGTCGGCTACAACATGCTGATCTTCTACTCAGCGCTGCGCGTCATCCCGCGCAGCCTCTACGAGGCCGCCGCCATCGACGGCGCCGGTGAGCTGCGGGTCGTCACGGCCATCAAGCTCCCGGCCCTGCGCGGCGCCATGGTGATCGCGACGATCTTCTCCATCATCGGCAGCTTCCAGCTGTTCAACGAGCCGTCGATCCTGCAGCCGCTCGCGCCGAACACGATCACCTCCGCGTACACGCCGAACCTGTACGCGTACTCGCTGTCCTTCTCCGGCCAGCAGTACAACTACTCGGCCACCGTGGCGATCATCATGGGACTGGTCACGATGGCGGTCGCGTACGTCGTCCAGCTCCGCGGCATGCGGCGGGGGAGCTGAGATGAGCGTCGCCGGACCCCGCCTGCGCACCCCCGGCCCACGGCCGCGCCGCCGCCACAGCATCGACAACCCGCGCCGCAGCGTCCTGCTGACCGTGCTCACCGGGCTGGTGCTGCTCTACAGCCTCGTCCCCCTGGCCTGGCTGGCCATCAACGCGACCAAGGACGGCAGCGGCCTGCTCAACTCGTTCGGCCTCTGGTTCGCCGACGACTTCTCGCTCCTGGACAACGTCGTCGCCACACTCACCTACGACGACGGCGTCTTCCTGCGATGGCTGCTCAACACCGTCATGTACGTGGTGCTCGGCGCCGGCGGTGCCACCTTCCTCGCCCTGGTCGGCGGCTACGGCCTCGCGAAGTTCAACTTTCCCGGCAGGCGCGCCGTCTTCGCCGTCGTCATCGGTGCGGTCGCCGTACCCGGGACCGCGCTCGCCGTGCCGACCTTCCTCATGTTCGCCGAGATGGGGATCACCAACACGCCCTGGTCGGTGATCATCCCGTCGCTGATCTCGCCGTTCGGTCTGTACCTGATGTGGGTCTTCGCCACCGAGGCCGTGCCCGACGACCTCCTCGAGGCGGCGCGGATCGACGGCGCCAGCGAGTTCCGCACGTTCTTCTCCATCGCGCTGCCGCTGCTGGGGCCCGGCACCGTCACCGTGCTCCTCTTCACCATGGTCGCGACCTGGAACAACTACTTCCTGCCGCTGATCATGCTTCGCGACCCGTCTTGGTACCCACTGACCATCGGCCTGAACGCCTGGAACAACCAAGCGGCCACGGCGGGCGGCGAGGCGATCTTCAACCTCGTCATCACCGGATCGCTGCTGACGATCCTGCCGCTCGTCGCGGCCTTCCTGCTTCTCCAGCGCTACTGGCAGTCCGGCCTCGCCGCCGGCTCTGTCAAGGAATGACCCACGACGAATGACCCACGACCGACGGGCCGCCGCACCGGCGGGCCACGACCACACAAGGATGTGACACCACGATGAGGATCACTCAGCGTCGCGGCGCCCTGCAGGCCACCGCGCTTGCCGGCGCCGTCGCCGTCGCACTGGCCGCCTGCGGCTCGGACTCCGGCGACGGCGGAGGAGGCGGGGGCGGCGGCCAGTCTCCCGACGACGCCGCCGCGGAGGGCGGCTCCCTGACCGTCTGGGCGTGGGAGCCCACGCTCGAGTCGGTGGTCGCCGACTACGAGGAGGCCAACCCGGAGGTCGACATCGAGCTGGTCAACGCGGGCACCGGCAACGACCAGTACACCGCCCTGCAGAACGCCATCTCGGCCGGCTCCGGCGTGCCGGACGTCGCCCAGATCGAGTACTACGCGCTCAGCCAGTTCTCGCTCGCCGAGACCGTGACCGACCTGAGCGACCTCGGCGCCGCCGACCTGGAGGGCACCTTCACCCCCGGGCCGTGGAGCTCGGTGCAGTCCGGCGAAGGCATCTTCGGGCTGCCGATGGACTCCGGGCCGATGGCGCTCTTCTACAACAAGACCGTCTTCGACGAGCACAACATCGAGGTCCCGGAGACGTGGGACCAGTACGTCGAGGCGGCCCGCAAGCTCCAGGAGGCCGACCCGAACGCCTACATCACCAGCGACACCGGTGACGCCGGCACGACCACGAGCCTGATCTGGCAGGCCGGTGGGCAGCCGTACCAGGTGGACGGCACCACGATCGGCATCGACTTCACCGACGAGGGCTCCAGCCAGTACGCCGAGACGTGGAACACCCTCGTCGAGGAAGAGCTCGTCGCGCCGATCTCCGGCTGGACCGACGAGTGGTACCAGGGCCTCGCCGACGGCACCATCGCCACCCTCGCCGTCGGGGCATGGATGCCCGCCAACCTCGAGTCCGGCGTCGCGTCCGCCTCGGGTGACTGGCGCGTGGCCCCGTTGCCCCAGTGGGAGGAGGGCGCCAACGCCAGCGCGGAGAACGGTGGCAGCTCGCTCGCCGTCCCGGCCGCCAGCGAGAACGCCGCCCTGGCCTACGACTTCATCGCCTACGCCACCGCCGAGGAGGGCGTGCAGACCCGCCTGGACGAGGGCGCGTTCCCGGCGACCGTCGAGCACATGGAGTCCGAGGAGTTCCTCAACCGCGAGTTCGAGTACTTCGGCGGCCAGCAGGCGAACAAGATCTTCGCCGAGTCGGCCTCGAACGTGCTCGAGGGCTGGACCTACCTTCCGTTCCAGGTCTACGCGAACTCGATCTACAGCGACACCGTCGGCCAGGCGTACGTCAGCGACACCACGATCGCCGAGGGCCTGCAGGCGTGGCAGGAGGCGTCGATCGACTACGCCGAGGAGCAAGGGTTCACGGTCGAGTGACACCATGGCGGGCCGGGACACTCCCGGCCCGCCGGCCCTCGCCGATCGCCGAACCGACCGTCAAGGAGATGTCATGACCCGCCCGTACCGCTGGCTCCGCCTGCCCGAGGGCACAGCTCCGCGCATCGAGTTCGGTGCCGACTACAACCCGGACCAGTGGCCGCGGGAGGTCTGGGACGACGACGTCCGGCTCATGCGCGAGGCCGGCGTCACGACCGTCTCCCTCGCGATCTTCTCCTGGGCACAGATCCAGCCGACGGCGGACACCTGGGACTTCGCCTGGCTCGACGAGATCATGGACCTGCTGCACGCCAACGGCATCAGCGTCGACCTCGCCACCGCGACCGCCTCGCCGCCGGCCTGGCTGAGCACCGCCCACCCCGAGATCCTCCCCGTCACCGCCGAGGGAGCGACGCTGTGGCCCGGTGGCCGCCAGCACTGGCGCCCGACGTCACCCGTCTTCCGCGAGCACGCCCTCCGGCTGGTCACCGCGCTCGCCGAGCGCTACGCGGACCACCCGGCGCTGGTGGCCTGGCACGTCAACAACGAGCTCGGCTGCCATAACTTCTACGACTACTCGAACGATGCAGCCGACGCCTTCCGCACCTGGCTCGCCGAGCGCTACGGCACCGTCGAGGCACTCAACGCCGCGTGGGGGACCGCGTTCTGGTCGCAGCGATACTCGGCCTTCGAGGAGGTCTTGCCACCGCGGCTGGCCGCCTCCTTCCCCAACCCGACGCAGCAGCTGGACTTCCGGCGGTTCTCTTCCGACGCGCTCAAGGACTACCTGCGTGCCGAGCGGGACGTCCTCGACCGGATCACGCCCGACGTGCCGGTGACGACGAACTTCATGCTGTCCGGCTCCAAGAACATGGACTACACGGACTGGGCCGACGAGGTCGACTTCGTGGCCAACGACCACTACGTGCTGTCCTGGCTCGACCGGGAGCGGGACGAGCTGTCCTTCTCCGCGAACCTGACCGGCAACATCGCCCGCCGCCGGCCGTGGTTCCTCATGGAGCACTCCACGTCGGCGGTGAACTGGCAGCCGGTCAACGCACCGAAGAAGCCCGGCGAGATGGCCCGCGACTCCCTCGTCCACGTCGCGCACGGCGCCGACGCCGTCTGCTTCTTCCAGTGGCGCCAGTCCGCCGCCGGCGCCGAGAAGTTCCACTCCGCGATGGTTCCGCACGGCGGCGAGGACACTCGCCTCTTCCGCGACGTCGTCGCCCTCGGCCAGGACCTGCGTGCGCTGTCCGCCGTGGTCGGTGCCGACCGCGCCCAGGCGCCCGTGGCACTCCTCTTCGACTACGAGTCCTGGTGGGCCGTCGAGGCGGACTCCCATCCCACCAGCCTGCTGTCGTACCGCCAGGAGCTGCGCGCCTGGTACTCCGCGCTGCTGGACCTCGGCGTGCGGGTCGACGTCGTGCCCGCCTCGCACGCGGCGGACTCGGGCCTGGACGGGTACGCGATGGTGATCGCTCCCGTGCTTCACCTGGTCTCGCAGGATCGGGCCGAGCGGCTGCGTTCCTACGTCGAGGGCGGCGGTCACCTCGTCGCCACGTACCTGAGCGGGATCGTCGACGAGAACGACCACGCCTACCTCGGCGGCTACCCAGGGGCGCTGCGGGACCTGCTCGGCGTCCGCGTCGAGGAGTTCGCGCCGCTGGCAGCGGGGGAGACGGTCACCCTGGACGACGGGCCCACCGGCAGCGTGTGGTCCGATACCACCGGCACGCTGTGGTCCGAGCCCGTCGACGTCCTCGAGGCCGACGTGCTGCGCCGGTACGTCGGCGGTGAGCTCGACGGCGGAGCGGCCGTGACCCGCCGCACGGTCGGATCGGGATCGGCCGCCTACGTGTCCACGAGCCTCGGCGTGGACGGCCTGACCGCAGTCGTGCCCGAGCTGCTCGAGGCCGCCGGCGTCGCCAGCGAGCTGCCCGAGTCGCTGCGCGGCACGGTCGAGCTTGCCGTGCGCACCGACGGCGAGCGGGAGTTCGTCTTCCTCGTCAACCGCACGGCCGAGCCGGTCGACCTCACCGACCTGACCGACGTCCTCGGCACGGAGGTCGCCACGCTGGGCGGCGTCCGGGCCGGCGGTGACGACGACGACGGCGACGACTCGGCGGGCGAAGACGACCGAGGCAGCGAGCTCCCGCCCCGTGCGGTCCGGGTGCTGCAGCGTCCTGCCGAGGGGTGAGGCTCGAGGGCTGACGCCCGAACCTCCCGGCGGGCCACCAGCGCGAGCGGTGTGCCCTCAGGCCCTCGTCGAGACCGTGCGGCGTCGTGCCGAGTACATGTCGCGTGCGAAGCGGGGCGTCGCCGCTCCTCGCCGGCTGAGACGCTGGGCGCGCTCGGTCCTCGTTGTGGTGTCCTGGGCCGTCGAGGAGGTGCAGCAGAGCGATGGCCGGGCGAACGGGGACGGGCGTCCCGCAGCACGGTCCGGTCCTGCTCGCGACCGTCTTCCTCATCACGACCTCCCTGCGCCCCGCCATCACGACGGTCGGACCGGTGCTGCCGCAGGTCGGCGCCGACCTTCGCCTCGGGGAGGCCGCGCTCGGGGCGCTCGGTGCGCTGCCCCTGCTCGCCTTCGCGGCCTCCGCGCCCCTCGTCCACCACGCCGTCCGGCGTGCGGGTCCGGAGCGCGCGGTCCTGCTCGCCCTGCTGGCCCTGGCGGCGGCGCTCGTCGTCCGGTCGTACACCGGCACAGCCGGGCTGTGGTTCGGGACGGCGGTGATCGGCTGCGCCATCGCCGTCGGCAACGTCGTGGTCCCCACCCTGATCAAACGGGACTACCCGCGCCGGGTCGCCCGCGCGACGAGCGTCTACTCGGCCTGCATCGCCGGCTCCGCCGCGGTGGCCAGCGCCGTCGCCGTCCCGATCTCGCAGGTCGCCGGCTGGCGGGGCGCGCTCGCCATCTGGGCGGTGCCGACGATCCTCGTGGCCGCCATCTGGTCACTGCGCGCCAAGGAGGAGCAAAACCCGCACCCGGACGCACAGCTGCTGCCCACGACCCGCCGGATCACGGTCTGGCGGCAGCCCGACGCCTGGTTGGTCACCGCCTTCATGGGCCTGCAGTCAACCTGCTTCTACGTCGTCGTCACCTGGTTGCCGACGATCGAGGTCGCCTCCGGGGTCGGTCCCGCGGTCGCAGGCTTGCACCTGTTCGCCTACCAGATGGCCGGCATCCTCGCCGGGCTCGCCATTCCCAACCTGCTGCATCGCACCGCCGACGAACGTGTGGCGGCGGTGGGGGCCTCCGGCATGCTCCTGGTCGGCCTGAGCGGCATCCTGCTGATGCCCTCGGCGATGCTGCCGTGGGTGCTGGTGGCGGGGGTGGGATCGGGCTCCTCCCTCGTGATGGCGCTCTCCCTCATCAGCCTGCGCGGGCGTGACCCGGACGAGACCACGCGGCTGTCCGGCATGGCCCAGTCGCTCGGCTACCTGCTGGCCGCGGGCGGCCCGATCGCCGCCGGGGTGCTCGCCGAGCGCACGGGCGGGTGGCAGGCGCCGATGGTCATGCTCGTGGCGCTGGCGGCGGCTCTGGTCCTGGTGGCCGTACCTGCCGGGAGGGACCGGCGCTCGGCAGACGGATGAGAGTTCGCCGCGACGTTCCGTCATCGCCGGGATGTCCCGACGACGACCGCCCGCTGACGACCCGAGCGGCATGACCGCGGAGGGCGTCGCCTACTGCGGTGCCGGCCGTGGCGGCGAGCCGGTGCTGCCGGAGACCGTCATGGGCGTGACGGAGATCGGCGCCACGACCGAGCTGCCGGTCGAGTGGGACGCGGTGGACCCGGCGCTCACGGGCTCGCCCGGTGTGGCCACGTCCGGTGGTACCGCGACCCTGCCCCCTGAGGCGTTACGTCCGGATCACGGCGACTGTCTGCCGGTAGAGCCGCTCGAGATCCTCGCGCCCACCGCTCGCCACCCAGGCCTGGGTGGCGGTCTCGAGGCAGGCCAGCGCGGCGGCCACGATGGCGTTGGCGGCGAGCTCGGCGTTCGGTTCCTGACGCAGGCGCTCGACCAGCACGGGGGCGAGGTCGCGCTGCCAGCGCTGGTGCTTGGCCGCGTGCGCGGCCCGCAGAGACGGCGTCTCGACGACGAGACGCGAGACGAGGAGATCGTGCTCGGTCGGAACCGGAGCGTCACCCATGGACGTGCGGAACGACTCCTCGAGGGCCGTCCACGGATTCTCGTCGGCGGGACGCTCGCGCAATGCCTCGGCGATCTTCGCGCCGCGTTCCATCAGGTCACCCAGGAGGATGTCCTCCTTCGTCCCGAAGTATCGGAAGAAGGAACGCCGGGAGACGCCCGCCTCCTCGACGATCTGCCCGATCGTCGTCGCCTCGAAGCCCTGCTCGGCGAAGAGGCGCATCGCCGTCTCGACCACCTCGGAACGCACGCCGGCACGCGCCCGCTCCCAGAGGGGAGGGTTCTTGGCGCTCGACGGACGGGAGGGCATGGCACGAGCCTATCGCCCGTGCCTTCCCGTGCCGACCTGGCACAAGGTGCCAGGAAGACGTACAGTGCCAGCAAGCCTTCGGGCCGACAGGTTCTTCGTTCCGACAGGACGGCAACATCATGGCGGCAGTCGATTACCGCGGACAGACCACTCTCGTGACGGGAGCGAGCGCCGGCATCGGCATCGAGCTCGCCGACGTGCTCGCCGAACGAGGTTCGGACCTCGTGCTCGTGGCCCGCCGGCGTGAGCGGCTCGAGGAGATTGAGAGGCAGATCACGGCGCGCCACGGGACCGCGGTGCACGTGGTGCCGCTCGACCTGGCCGAGCCCGCACCGGGCGCACGCATCGTGGAGGCGATCGGCGGAGACAAGATCACCAGCGTCGTCAACAACGCCGGCTTCGGCACGTTCGGGCCGTTCCACGAGGAGGATCCCGAGCGGCTGCGTGAGGAGATCGCCGTCGACGTCAGCGCCGTCGTCGACATCAGCCGCACCTTCATCGGCCAGCTGCGCAAGTCGGGACAGGGTGTCCTCGTCAACGTCGCCAGCATGGTGGCGTACCAGCCGGCCCCGAACATGGCGGTCTACGGGGCAGCGAAGACGTTCGTACTGAACTTCACCGAGGCCCTCTGGCACGAGTCGCAGGGCACGGGCCTCAAGGTCATGGCGGTCTCCCCGGGGGCGACGCAGACGGAGTTCTTCGACGTCGTGGGGAACCCGGCCGCCTCCGGCGGTGCGCGGTTGCGGAGCCCTCGAGAGGTCGCGGAGACGACCCTCTCGGCGCTGGACCGACGCACCCCGCCGCCGAGCATCGCGGTCGGGCGGGGCAACCGGCTCGCGGCGGCCTTGGCGCCGCGCCTGCTCTCGAGCCGGCAGCGCGGGCGCCTGATACGGCGCCTGACGACCCGAGCGGCGTGATCGCGGACGGTGCCGCTACTCGGCGCCTTCCGGGTACCGCACCTCGATGCGTGCGGCGTCGAGATCGAGGGCATTCCGGAGGTAGCCGGTGAGGGTGGCCTTCGGGATCAGGCAGTCGTCTCCGCCGTCGGGCGTGACCGTGACGACCGCGTGGTCACCGGTGCGCTCGACCTCCATCCGGAAGCCGTCGGCCGCGAAGCCGTCCTGCAGCCGCTGCAGCAGCAGTTCGTCCATGCCGGGCACCTCCGGTCTCCAGTCTGGGGCAGGTCCCGACGGTGCGCGCTTCAGCGGAAGCGCCGACGAGTGCGTCACCGCCGTCCACCGTCGCACGGCGCTGGTGCGGGAGGCGTCGGTCAGGCGCCGAGATACGGCGCGAGCTCGGCCTCCAGAGCCCGCTTCGGCTTGGCACCCCTGATCTCGTGGACCACCTCGCCGCCCTGGAAGACCTTCATCGCCGGCAGCGCCGTGACCATGTACGACGCGGCCAGCCCGGTGTTCTCCTCGACGTTGACCTTCACGACGTCGAGCGTGCCCGGGTGGTCGGCCGCCAGCTGGTCGAGGATCGGGCTGAGGGACTTGCACGGCCCGCACCAGTCGGCCCAGAAGTCGACGAGGACGGGCCTGTCGTTCTGCAGCACCTCCTGATCGAAGGTGCTCTCGTCAACGGAACGTGCGCTCATGGGGTACTCCTCGTAGTGGCCGCCGCGACGGCGACGGCGGGTTCGGGTGCGGCAGGTTCACGGGCAGCGAGATAGCTCTCGGCGTCGAGCGCCGCCGCGGCACCCGAGCCGGCCGCGGTGACGGCCTGCCGGTAGTGGGGGTCGACGACGTCGCCGGCGGCGAACACGCCCTCGATCGACGTCCCGGACGAGCGGCCCTTCACCGCGATGGTCCCATCGACGGTGAGCTCGAGCTGGCCGTGCACCAGGTGGGTGCGCGGGTCGTGGCCGATGGCGACGAACACGCCGTCGAGCTCGAGGTCGCGCTCCGCACCGGTGACGGTGTCCCGCAACGTCACTCCGGTGACCGCCGTCGTGCCGTGGATGCCCGCCACATCGGCGTTCCAGAGGAAGTCGATCTTCTCGTTGTCGAAGGCGCGCTGCTGCATGATCTTCGACGCGCGCAGCGTCTCGCGGCGGTGGATGACGTAGACCTTCTCGGCGAACCGGGTCAGGAAGGTCGCCTCCTCCATCGCCGAGTCGCCCCCGCCGACGACGGCGATCGTCTTGCCGCGGAAGAAGAACCCGTCGCAGGTGGCGCACCAGGAGATCCCGCGGCCGGACAGCGCCTGCTCCTCCGGCAGCCCGAGTTTCCGGTACGCCGAACCCGTCGCGTAGACGAGCGTCGCGGTGTCGTACTCGGTGCCGTCCGCCAGCGAGACCCGCTTGACCGGTCCGTCCAGGTCCACGGCGACGACGTCCTCGTAGACCACCTCGGTGCCGAAGCGCTCGGCCTGCGCCTGCAGCTTCGCCATCAGCTCCGGACCGGTGATGCCCTCGGGGAAACCGGGGTAGTTCTCGACCTCCGTGGTGTTCATGAGCTCGCCGCCGACCTCGACGGAGCTGGCCACGAGCACCGGGTGCAGGGCCGCGCGGGCCGCGTAGATCGCGGCCGTCCAGGCGGCAGGGCCGGACCCGATGATGACGATGTCGTGCACGTCCTGCTCCTCCCGGTGCGAGTGTCTTGGAGACCCATTGCTAGCACCGCACCGGTCACCGGACACGGTCGGTTTCCACCGGGCGAAAGTTGGCGCGGACGCGGGCCGTGCGGTGGACGAGAGTGGCTCCGCCGGCGCGATGCGGCAATTTTCCGTGACGCGGAAGCGGCGAGGCGAGCACCGCGGCCGACGCCACATAGTTGGCCTCGCGATCATTGGAGGAAATCATGGCCGGTGGAATCATCGACCCGACTGGCGGGAGCCGGGAGAGCGTCACGACCGCGCGCAGCGACGCGCCGCGGCCGGACAGCCTCGACGGCCTCCGCGTCGGCCTGCTCGAGAACGGCAAGCGGAACGCGGCGCAGATCCTGGACGCCGTAGGAGAGGTGCTCGTGCGCGAGCACGGCGCCGGCGTGCTGGTGCGCCGGCTCAAGAAGCAGTTCGCGATGCC
Source organism: Georgenia halophila (assembly GCF_039541595.1). Taxonomy (NCBI): domain Bacteria; kingdom Bacillati; phylum Actinomycetota; class Actinomycetes; order Allobogoriellales; family Allobogoriellaceae; genus Georgenia; species Georgenia halophila. The sequence continues at coordinate 265,316 of NZ_BAABGN010000001.1, forward strand.
GCTGCCCGACGAGCTGCTCGAAGACCTGGTGAACGAGTGCGACGTCGTCGTCCTCGGTGTCGGTGACTGCGGCTCGTGCAGCGCCTCGGCCGTCGCCGACGGCATCGCCCTGGAGACCGCCGGCACCCCTTCGGCGGTCATCTGCACGGAGGCCTTCGAAGCGACCTCCACGGCGATGGCCGAGCTCAAGGGGGACCCGGGCTATCCGTTCCTGCTGACCGGGCACCCCGTCGCGAACCTCACCGACGAGCAGATCGTCGAGCGCGCTCGTGAGCTGGCGGGCCGGGTGGCGGACCGCCTCGCGGGGGCGCGCGCCAGGACCGGTGTGGTCGCGTGAGCACCGACTCGACCACCGCGAGGTCCACCGGCTCGGGCGCGACCGCGCCCGAGCTCGACCCGGTCAACGCGACCCGGGTCACCGAGCACCTCTTCGAGCAGGGCTGGTCCGACGGGCTGCCGCTGGTGCCAGCCACGCCGGAGAGCGTCGCGGCCTTTCTCGACCACACCAGCCGCGACGAGGACGAGATCGTCGCGCGGCTGCCCCAGCTCGGCCGCACCGCCACCGTCCGCGACGTCGCCACCCACGCCGTCATGGCGGGCTGCCGGCCCGAGTACCTGCCCGTGGTGCTCGCCGCCTGGGACGCGCTCTCGGCCGAGCGGTCAGCGCTCGGCGGCGGCTGGCAGAGCACCAGCGGACCCGCGCCGCTCGTCGTCGTCAACGGCCCGATCCGTGCGGAGCTGGGCATCAACTCCACCGGCGGGGTCCTCGGTCCCGGCTTCCGCGCGAACGCCACCATCCCGCGTGCGATCGGCCTGACGGTGCGCAACAGCTTCGGCATCGTCCCCCACGCCCTCGAGCAGGCCACCCAGGGACTGCCCGGGCGCTGGACCATGGGCCTGGGCGAGGACGAGGAGCACAGCCCCTGGGAGCCGCTCTCGGTCGACGGCGGGATGGCGCCCGGCGAGAACACCGTCTCCGTGATGCTGGTGCGCACCTGCGAGTTCGTCGACAACCGGCACTTCCACGACCCGCACCAGGTGCTGCTGGACTTCGCCGACACCATCCAGCGGGCCGGCTCGTGGATCTTCCGGCACTCCGCCGTCGGCATCGTCATGAACCCCGACCACGCCCGCGTGCTCGCCGAGGCCGGCATGAGCAAGCAGGACGTGCGCGAGTGGCTGGTCGAGCGTGCCGGCCGCACCGAGGCCGAGCTGGCGCGGGTGGGCAAGAGCCTCAACCATCTGCCGGCCGGCCCCTTCGAGCCCGACCACGTCCACCCCGTCTTCGCGGACGCCTCACCGGCGAGCCTGCCCATCGTCGTCGCGGGGTCGCCCAACGCCGCCATGTCTATGGTGGTCCGAGTCTTCTCGACCTGGTCAGGACAGTCCTTCCCGATACGTTGAACGCCATAGCACCCGGCAACGAAGCCCACGAGGAGCGCAATGACAACCGAAGTGACCTGGGAACCCCAGCTGGAGGACTCGCTCGCGGCCGCCGGCCCACCCTGGCTGGAGGGCAAGGTGGCCCTCGTCGCCGGTGGCGGCCTGAGCGGTCCGCTGGGCAACGTCGGCTTCGCCATGGCGTGGCTCTACGCCCGCAGCGGGGCCAAGGTCGCCGTGCTCGACCGCGACCGGACCGCGGCCGAACGCACCATCGACGCCATCCACGCGGCCGGCGGCGAGGCCCAGCACTTCGACCTCGACATCACCGACGACGCCTCCACGGCAGCGGCGGTGCAGGCCGCGCACGATCACTTCGGGCAGATCGACGTCGTGGCCACCTCCATCGGCGGCGGGGGCGCGCGCAGCGTCTTCGACATCTCCGAGGAGGACTGGGACGCCGCCATGGACCTCAACTGCAAGTCGGCCTGGCTCCTCATGCGCCACGCGGAGAAGCACATGACCCGCGGCGGCGCGATCGTGACCGTCTCCTCCAGTGCCGCGGAGGGACGCGGGCCGTCCATGCCGTACACGGTCGCCAAGACCGCGCTCGAGAAGCTCACCGTTGGCGTGGCCAGCACGCTCGCGCCGCGCGGGATCCGCGCGAACTGCATCCGCGTCGGGATGATCTGGGGTGCCTTCGCCGCCCGCGGCATGAACGAGGAGCAGCGCGAGCTGCGCCGCCAGAACGTCGCCATGCAGGTCGAGGGCAACGCGTGGGACATCGCCTCCGCCGCGTTCTTCCTCTCCACCGAGCAGGCCCGCTGGATCTCCGGGCAGGTCCTCGCCGTCGACGGCGGCGGTTTCGCCATCCCCCGGAACACCGGCGCCGCCGGCTCGCAGCAGAAGTGAGGTCCCGATGACGATCCAAGACGCACCCGAGACGATGCACGGCATCACCGACAAGGTCTTCGACTCGGCGGCCGGGGCCGTCGCCGACATCCCCGACGGCGCGTCCGTCGCCATCTCCGGCTTCGGCATCTCGCACCGGTTCCCCTCGAGCCTGCTCGAGGCGCTGGCTGACCAGGGCGCCAAGGCGCTGACCGTCTACTGCAACGGACTGGGCTCGCAGGGCGCCCCGACGGCGCAGCTGCTGGCCGAGAACGAGCAGATCTCCCACCTGGTGGCGAGCTTCTCCTCCCGGCCCGGCCCGCCCACCCTGGCCGAGGAACAGATCGTCGCGGGCAAGCTCGACTTCGAGGTGGTGCCGCAGGGGATCCTGGTCGAGCGGATGCGCGCCGGCGGCGCCGGCCTCGCCGCCTTCTACACCACCGTCGGCGTCGGCACGGCCGTCGCCGAGGGCAAGGAGGTCCGCGACTTCGACGGCGTGCCGCACATCCTCGAGCGTGCCATCACCACCGACTACGCGATCCTGCGCGGGTACCGCGCCGACCGGTACGGCAACGTGCAGTTCCGGGGAGGCTCACGCAACTTCAACGACTCGTTCGCCAAGGCCGCTCGGACCGCGATCATCGAGGTCGAGGAGATCCTCGAGGTGGGCGACCTCCGGCCCGAGGACATCGACCTGCCCGGCGTCTTCGTCTCCCGGGTGGTGCGGACCACCACCCGGGTGGACGTCACCCAGCTGCCTCAACGGGCCAACCGCGCGGCCGACTCTCGCCGCGAGTACGAGGGCAAGCCGGCCCTGTCCCGCCAGGAGATCGGGCGCCGCGCGGCAGCGCTGATGCCCGACGGCGCGGTGGCCAACCTCGGCGCCGGGCTGCCCAACCAGGCGGTGAACTACCTGGAGGGGCGTGCCGTGACGCTGCACGCGGAGAACGGCATCCTGGGCTACGGCCGGTTCGTCGACCTCGACGAGGCCGACCCCGACTTCCACGACGCCGGCGGCAACTTCATCGGCGTGCTGCCCGGGGTGAGCTTCTTCGACTCGGTGACGTCCTTCGAGATCGCCCGCGGGGGCCGCCTCGACTTCGTCGTCCTCGGGGCCTACCAGGTGGGCGGCAACGGCGACCTGGCCAACTGGGCGCACCCCGGCCGGCCGGGCGGCGGCATCGGCGGGGCCATGGACCTCGCCGTCGGCGCGCAGTCCGTCATCGTGACCATGGAGCACGTCGACTCGAAGGGCCGGCCCAAGCTGGTCGAGCAGTGCGACTACCCGATCACCGCCGCCGCGTGCACCGACATCATCGTCACCGACCTGGCCCTGCTGCGGCGCGGCGAGAACGGGTTCGTGATCGAGGAGATCGCCGCCGGGTTCACCGTCGACGAGGTTCTTGCCCGCACCGCGATGGCGGTCGATGTGCTCGGCCCCCCGCGCATCATGCAGGAGCAGTGGTGATGACGATGGCGCTGAACGAGGACATCGTCGCGATCGACGTCCACACCCACGTGCTCGCCTCGGTGAGCCAGGTCTCGGGGGAGGACGAGGTCGAGCACTCCGAGGCCATGGCGAAGTACTTCAAGACCGACATGGTGCGTCCCACCGTGCACGATCTGGCCACCACCTACCGCGAGCTGAACATGATGTGCGTGGCGTTCACGGTGGACACGAGCTGGGCGACCGGCGAGGAGCCGGCCGTCAGCAACGACGAGCTGTGCGACCTGGCCGCCGAGCACCCCGACGTGATCATCCCGTTCGGGACCGTGGACCCGCACGGCGGCCGCCGCGCGGCCCGCGAGGTCCGCCGCCTCGCCGAGCGGGGCGTGCGCGGCTTCAAGTTCCACCCGTCCAGCCAGCAGTTCTACGCCAACGACCGCGACGTCTACCCGATCTACGAAGCCATCGAGGAGACCTCGACGATCGCGCTGTTCCACAGCGGGCACACCGGTGCGGGCGCGGGCCGGCCGGGCGGCGGCGGGATCCGGCTCAAGTACGCCAACCCCATGTACGCCGACGACGTCGCGGTCGACTTCCCGGAGCTGCGGATCATCCTGGCGCACCCGTCCTTCCCGTGGCAGGACGAGGCGCTGTCGGTGGCGCTGCACAAGCCGTACGTCTACATCGACCTGTCCGGATGGTCGCCCAAGTACTTCCCGCCGAACCTCGTGCAGTACGCCCGCACGCTGCTGAAGCGGAAGATGCTGTTCGGGACCGACTACCCGGTGATCACGCCGGAACGGTGGATGAAGGACTTCGAACGTCTGGGCTACGACGAGGACGTCACGCGCCTGATCATGCGGGACAACGCGGCCGCCCTGCTCGGGCTGGAGGCGTAGCGGCAGGGGGTCGTGAAGCAGCGAAATCATCCAGGCTTCCGCGCGGTGAAAGGCCGTCCCGGCTGCGGCCGCGCGCGGCTATCGTGAGGTGACACGACCGCGACGCCGCACGAGGGCGACGTCGCATCGCAATGTTCGAGGATGAACTGCCGAATGTCAGAACGGACGGACGATGTCACCCCGTCGGGCGGAAAGCGCACGGCCGCCGCGCGCGTGCTCGCGCTGCTCGGCGCCTTCTCCCGCGGCGGCGGCTCGCTGACCCTCTCGGAGATCAGCCGGTACGCCGACCTCACGCTGACGACGACGCACCGCCTCGTCAAGGAGGTGCTCGAGTGGGGCGGCCTGGAGCTCGACGACACCGGCCACTACCGGCTGAGCAGCAAGATCCTCGATCTCGCCTCCTCCTCGACGCAGGCGCTGCAGCTGCGCGAGACCGCGCTGCCGCACCTGGTTGAGCTGCACCGACGGACCGGCCTGACCGTGCACCTGTCGGTGCGCGACGGTGACAACGTCATGTACCTCGAGGCGCTGCGGGCCCACCCGAACTACAGCGGCGAGAACCGGATCGGCGGCCGCCTGCCCCTGCACGTGACCGCCACCGGGCTCGTCCTGCTCGCCTTCTCCGACGAGGAGGTGCTGGAGGGCTACCTCAGCGAGCCGCTGAAGCGCTACACGTCGGAGACGATCACCGACCCCGCCGCATTGCGCGCCTACCTGCGGAACGTGCGCAAGAACGGGTCCTCGATCGCCTCGAAGTTCGTCGTCATGGAGGCCGGGTCCGTCGGCGCGCCGGTCAAGGGCCTCGACGGCACGGTGGAGACCGCCGTCGGGATGGTGTACCTGACCAAGGACTACGACCCGTGCCGACTCGTGGACCAGGTACGGGCGACGGCCAACCGCATCTCGCACAGCCTGCGCGAGCGCAAGACGAACCTGGACCCGCGGACCATCGACTTCAACCGGCGCCACGCCGGCCTCATCTGAGCCCGGCTCGCCGCCGTCCCGGGCCGCGCGACAGCGGCCCCACGACCCGACCCGGCGACGGCGCAGCCCGACCCGACGACGGACGCTTCCGTGGCACGGAAGGGCCGTTGATGTGGCTACCGCACCGGACGAGCATGGCGAGCAATCACAGCAACGAAGCCAGCAACGAAGCGCCAGCAGGACGCCACCACAGGGACGTGGTCCGGCTCGCCAGTCGAGCCGCCCCCGCGTATCTCGAAGGAGAGATCAGAGTCTTTCGAGGGATCAGAGTCTTTCGTCCTAATCACCAGCGGGAGTAAGGGGACACATGAGCACGACCGCCAGCACCACCACCTCACCGTCGACGACGGGCCGGGGTCTGCAGGGCATCACCACCCGAGCGGTCGTGTGCCGCGCACCCGGACAGCCGTGGGAGCTCACCGAGCTCGAGCTCGACCCGCCCAAGGCCAACGAGGTGCGGATCAAGTTCCACTCCGCCGGTCTCTGCCACTCCGACGACCACATCCAGAAGGGTGACGCCCCGATGCGCATGCCCGTCGTCGGGGGGCACGAGGGCGCCGGTGTCATCGACGCGATCGGTGACGGCGTCACCCGCGTCAAGGTCGGCGACCACGTCGTCTGCTCCTTCATCCCCGCCTGCGGGAAGTGTCGCTACTGCTCCACGGCCCGCCAGAACCTCTGCGACGAGGGCAAGAACGCCGGCACCGGGATCTTCCCGGACGGCACCTTCCGGTTCCACTCCGGCGGCGACGACTTCGGCGGACTGTGCGTGCTCGGCACGTTCTCCCAGTACTCCGTGGTCTCCGAGTACTCCGTCATCCCCATCCCCGACGACATCCCCTTCGACGTCGCCTCGCTCGTCGGGTGCGGCGTTCCCACCGGCTGGGGCTCCGCCGTCAACGCCGCCGGTGTGCGCGCCGGCCAGACCGTCGTGATCTTCGGCGCCGGCGGTGTCGGCAGCAACGCCGTCCAGGGTGCGGCCTTCGCCGGTGCCCAGCGGGTGATCGTCGTCGACCCGGTCGAGTTCAAGCGCGACATGGCCAAGGTCTTCGGCGCCACGCATACCTTCGCCACGGCGAAGGAGGCCACCGAGTTCGTCGTCGAGTCGACCTGGGGTGAGCTGGCCGACCACGCCATCATCACCGTCGGCGTGCTCCACGACGAGGTCATCCACGACGCGCTCAACGTGGTCGGCAAGACCGGCACCGTCACGGTCACCGCCGTCGGCAACGGCTGGATCAACGAGAACCCGGGCATGCTGATCGGCTTCCAGCGCCGCATCCAGGGCACCATCTTCGGAGCCTCCAACCCCCTGTACGACGTGCCGCGGCTCCTGAGCCTGTACCGCACCGGTCACCTCAAGCTCGACGAGCTCATCACGAACAAGTACACGCTCGAGACCGTCAACGAGGGCTACCAGGACATGTTGGACGGCAAGAACATCCGCGGCGTCGTCACCATCGAGCACTGAGACACGGAGGAGACCCCACATGGCCATCGCGTCAGACCACCAGACCCAGACCGTCGACATCCCGCTCGCCCTGGACGGCGTCCAGCTGATCGGCGGGGAGTGGGTCGCGGCCCGGTCCGGGCAGACCATCGACGTCATCAACCCGGCGAACCGTGAGCTGCTCGCCCGCATCCCGCGCAGCGACGCCGAGGACGTCGAGCTCGCCGTCCGGGCCGCCGAGCAGGCCTTCCCGGCCTGGCGCGACCTCGACGCCACGAGCCGGGCCAACCTGCTCTTCCGGTGGGCCGACCTCGTCGACCAGCACGGCAGCGACCTCGACCAGCTCGAGCGGCAGGAGGTCGGCCGACCGAGCTGGGGCCCGCCCCGGATGGGCAGCCAGCTGCGCTTCACCGCCGGCCAGGCCGACAAGGTTCAGGGCCTGTCCCTGCCGACCCACTCGCCGGACCAACTCGGCTTCACCCTCCGCGAGCCGTACGGCGTCGTCGGCGCGATCATCCCGTGGAACGCCCCCGGCCCGATGTTCGTCAACGAGGTGGCCCCGGCCATCGCCGCCGGCAACTGCATGGTCATCAAGCCGGCCGAGGACGCCCCGCTCACCCCGCTCGCCCTGGCCAAGCTGGCGCTCGAGGCCGGCATCCCGCCCGGCGTCATCAATGTCGTCACCGGCTACGGCGCCGAGGCCGGCTCGGCGATCCCGGAGCACCCGCGCATCCGCCGCGTCGGTTTCACCGGCTCGCCCGCCACCGGCCGGCTCGTGATGGAGGCGTGCTCGCGCAACCTCACGCCGCTGCACCTCGAGCTGGGGGGCAAGTCGCCACAGGTGGTCTTCCCCGACGCGGACCTCGACGTGGCCGTGCCCGCCATGACCGCGGGCATCACCTTGAACACCGGGCAGATCTGCGCCGCCGGGTCCCGCGTGGTCGTGCACCGCAGCATCCACGCGGAGCTGGTGGACCGGCTCGCCAAGCAGATGCAGCAGGTCAAGGTCGGGCCGTGGCACAGGGACGTCAACATGGGGCCCCTGATCAACGCGAAGCAGCACGAGCGGGTGCTCGGCTACATCGAGCTCGGCAGGGACGCCGGCGCCGAGGTCGTCACCGGCGGTGGCGTGCCGCAGGGCGCCGACTTCGGCAACGGCTTCTTCGTCGAGCCGACGCTGTTCAACAACGTCTCCCCGGACATGCGGATCGCGCAGGAGGAGATCTTCGGGCCGGTCCTGTCGATCATCCCGGTCGACGACGAGGACGAGGCCGTCGAGGTCGCCAACGGCACCGACTACGGCCTGGTCGCCTCCGTGTGGACCCAGGACCTCGGCACCGCCGTGCGGATGAGCCGCCGCCTGCAGGCCGGCCAGGTCGGCGTCAACAGCCCGCTCGGCGCCGGCGTCATCGGCGGCCCGTTCGGCGGCTACAAGAACAGCGGCTTCGGCCGCACCATGGGCGCCGACTCGGTGCTCGACTGGACCCAGGTCAAGACGGTGTCGATGCGCGGCGCCACCGTCCCACCTCAGCGCTGAGAAGGGGAACACCGATGACAACGCTCACGAGCCACGCCGCGGTCGCCTACGCACCGAAGGAAGGCTGGCAGCTCGTCGACCTCCAGCTCGACGCCCCCAAGGAGCACGAAGTGCGGATCAAGTTCGCCGCCTCCGGCCTGTGCCACTCCGACCACCACATCACCGTCGGGGACGCCCCCGTGCGGCTGCCGATCGTCGGCGGCCACGAGGGCGCGGGGATCGTCGAGTCGGTCGGTCCCAACGTCGGCCGGGTCAAGCCCGGTGACCGGGTGGTCTGCTCCTACATCCCCGCCTGCGGCGCCTGCCGGCCGTGCTCGACCGGGCACCAGAACATGTGCGTCAAGGGTCTGAACGCCGGGACCGGCATGTTCCTCGACGGGACCTACCGGTTCCACAAGGACGGCGACGACTACGGCGGCTTCTGCTCGCTCGGCACCTTCTCGGAGTATGCCGTCGTCTCCGAGTGGGCCGTGGTCCCGCTCGCCGACGACATCCCCTTCGAGATCGCCTCGCTCGTCGGGTGCGGCGTGCCCACCGGTTGGGGCTCCGCGGTCTACGCCGCAGGCGTCCGCGCCGGCGACACGGCCGTGATCTTCGGCGCCGGCGGCGTCGGGAGCAACGCGGTCCAGGGCGCCCGGTTCGCCGGCGCGAAGAACGTGATCGTCATCGACCCCGTCAAGTTCAAGCGGGAGAACGCCCTCGAGTTCGGCGCGACGCACACATTCGGAGGTGCGGAGGAGGCGCACGAGTTCGTCGTCGCCCACACCTGGGGCCAGCTCGCGGACCACGTGATCCTCACGCCGGACGCCGTCACCGAGGAGATGGTGGGCGCCGCCGTCGCCATGACGGGCAAGGGCGGCAAGGTCACCATCACCGCCGTCGGGCACATCGACGAGAAGGCCGTCCACGTCCACGCCGGCATGCTCATCGGCTACCAGCGCCAGATCCGCGGCGCGCTCTTCGGCGACTGCAACCCGCTGTTCGACATCCCGAACCTGCTCGGCCTCTACCGGTCCGGGGACCTGAAGCTGGACGAGCTGATCACCCGCAGCTACTCGCTCGACGAGGTCAACGACGCCTACCGCGACCTCACCGAGGGCAAGAACATCCGGGGCATCATCGTGCACGAGCAGTAGGGCTCGCAGCGCCGCGAGCCCCGCCGCGACGCCGCTGCTGCGCCGCCGCCCAATTCCGTACCCGCGCCGGAGACCTCCGTCGCGCGCCGAAAGGGAGGAGCACCACGGTGCCGAACGCCATCCTCGACCCGACCGGCCGGTCCGCAGAGCGGGTCGACCAGGGAACACGGCACGCCCAGCGCCGCGACGACCTCACCGGAGCCCGGATCGGCCTGTTGGACAACACCAAGCACAACGCCATGCTGTTCCTGCGGGAGGTCGGCAGGCTCCTCACGGAGGAGCACGGCGCCGCCGAGGTCAGCATCGTCGAGACCAAGCGGAACTTCTCCGTACCGGTCGACGACGAGATCGTCTCCCGTTACCGCGACAGCTGCGACGTCGTCGTCACCGGGATCGGGGACTGCGGGTCGTGCAGCGCGGCCGCCGTCGCGGACGGGATCAGCCTCGAGCGCGGCGGGCTCCCCGTCGCCGTCGTGCTGACCGACGCGTTCGAGACCACGGGGCGCACCATGGCGAACCTCCAGGGTGACCCGGACTACGGGTGGATCACCACCGAGCACCCGATCGCGGTGCTCAGCGAGGACGAGGTCAAGGACCGGGCGCGCCAGCTCCTGCCCAGCATCGTGCGCAGCCTGACGGGACCCGCCACGTGAGCGGGGACGGCACCCGCGCCGTCGGCTCGAACGGCGCTGCTGGTTCGAACGGCGCTGTCGGCATCGACCCGGACGTCACCCAGCGTACGATCGAGTACTGCTACGAGCAGGGTTGGTCGGACGGGCTGCCGGTGGTCTCGGTGAGCGTGCCCTTCGTGGAGAAGTTCCTCGCCACCACCGCACGCGCGCCCGGCGAGGTCATCGGCCACATGCCGCAGGTCGGCCGCTCGGTCACGGTGGAGACCGCCGCCATCAACGCCGCCATGGCCGGATGCCGGCCGGAGTACTTCCCGGTCGTGCTCGCCGCCTGGGACGCGCTGATGCGTGAGCGTGCCGCCGCCGCCGGCGGCTGGCAGTCCACGAGCGGCCCGGCCCCGCTGATCCTCGTCAACGGCCCGATCCGGCGCGAGCTCGGTTTCAACAGCGCCGGCGGGGCGTTCGGCCCGGGCTTCCGGCCCAACGCCACGGTCGCCCGCGCGATCGGCCTGATCGTGCGGAACGCGTTCGGCGTGCACCCGCACGAGCTCGAGCAGGCCACGCAGGGCGTGCCGGGACGCTGGTCGATCTGCCTCGGCGAGAACGAGGAGGAGAGCCCCTGGCCGCCGCTGGCGGAGGAGCTCGGCGTGCCCGGGAACGCCGTGAGCACCACGCTGCTGCGGACCTCGGAGTACGTCGACAACCGCCACACCTCCGACCCCGAGCAGCTCCTCGGCGACTTCGCGGACACCATCGGTCGGTCCGGCGCCTGGATCTTCAAGTACGGGATGGCCGGCGTCGTCTTCTGCCCCGAGCACGCCCAGCTCCTGGCGGCCGCCGGGTACAGCCGCGCCGACGTCGTCGCGTGGCTCTCGGAGCACTCCGGCCGCACCACCAGCGCGCTGGTGCGCGCGGGCAAGGACCACGCGGACGGGCGGGGCGTGCGGTTTCCCGGCGGGGACGGCACCCCGGACGCCTTCCAGCGCACCATGCCGCCGGCCGACACCTCCTCGATGCTCGTCGCCGTCGCCGGCGCACGGAACGCCGGCATCTCCATGGTCGTGCGCTACTTCGCCGACTGGTCCGGCAGCCCCGTCCCGGTCGAGGCCCGCCAGCGCGCGGAGCAGGCCGTGTGACGCGATCGCTCTGAGCGACAGCACAGCGACGACGACCCGACGACGACCCGACGACGACCCGACGACGACCCAGCAACGACGAGACGCAGCACGACGGCGACACAGAGATGAGGACGTCATGGCACAGATGGTGCGAGCAGCGGTACAGACCGGACCCGGACAGATCGAGATGCGCGAGTTCGCGCGGCCGAAGACCGGCCCCGACGACGGGCTGCTCCGCGTCGAGGCGAACGGCATCTGCGGCAGCGACGTCGAGATCTACCGCGGCCACATCGGCGGGGCACGCGCGCCGTTCATCCCCGGCCACGAGCCCATGGGCATCATCGAGGAGATCGGTGAGCGGGCCGCCGAGCGCTGGGGCGTCAAGGAGGGCGACCGCGTCGCCCTCGAGGTGATGGTCCCGTGCCGCGCCTGCAACGACTGCCTCACCGGCCGCTACCAGTCCTGCCGGGCCCGCAAGTACGGCCACGGCGTCACGGACATCGACATCGCCCCCAGCCTGTGGGGCGGCTTCGCCGAGTACCTCTACCTCTCCCCGACCGCCGTGCTGCACAAGATCGACAACACGCTGCCGGTCGAGATCGCCGCCATGTACAACCCGCTGGGCGCCGGCGTGCGCTGGGCCGTCGACCTCGGCGGCGTCGGGCTGGGCGACACCCTCGTCGTCCTCGGCGCCGGCCAGCGCGGTCTCGCCGCCGTCATCGCCGCGAAGGCCGTCGGCGCGTCCAAGATCATCGTCACCGGACTGGCCAGCGACAAGCACAAGCTCGCCGTCGCCGAGGAGCTCGGCGCGGACCACACCATCGTCGTCGGCGAAGGCGGCAGTGACGTCGTCGAGGAGGTCCGCGAGCTCACCGACGGGCAGATGGCAGACGTCGCCGTCGACCTCACCCCGATGGCGGCCGAGCCGATCACCGACGCCCTGAAGTCCGTGCGGCACAGCGGCACGGTGGTGCTCGCCGGGCTCAAGGGACACAAGGAGATCCCGCTGGTCACGGACCTGCTCATCAACCGCGGACTCACCGTCAAGGGCGCCTTCGGCGTGGACGCCACCGCCAACCGCAAGGCGATCCAGCTGATCGAGTCCGGCCGCTTCCCGCTGGAGAAGCTGCACACGCACACCTTCGGCCTCGACGAGGTCGGTCTCGCGATCGACACCCTCGCCGGGACCGCCGGCGACGGGTCCGCCATCCACGTGTCCGTCCACCCGAGCGCCTGAGGAGACCCCAGTGATCGTCGACGCCCACACACACCTCCTGCCGAAGGACTACCCGGCAGACGCCCCCGAGTGCTTCCCGCACATGGAGCCCATCGAGGGCTCCGACGACCGCCTCCTGGTGTTCGGCAAGATGCGTTTCCCGGCCAAGGAGGTCTTCTTCGAGGCCGAACGGCGCGTCGAGGCGATGGACGCCTCAGGCGTCGACACCGAGGTGGTCAGCCCGATGCCGCCGCTGCTGCGGTACGACCTGCCGGCGGCCGACGGGCTGGCGCTCGCCCGCCACGTCAACGACTTCGCGGCCGAGCTGAGCTCGCACGCCCCCGAGCGGATCATCGGCCTCGGCATGGTGCCGATGCAGGACCCGGACGCCGCGACGGCCGAGCTCGCCGCCATCGCGGACGCCGGCCTGCCCGGCGTCGAGATCGCCTCCAACATCCTGGGCAGCTCGATCGGCGAGGAGAAGTTCTTGCCCTTCTTCACCGAGGCCGAGCGGCTGGGTCTCTCGATCTTCGTGCACGCCATGCCCGCGCCGATCGACCGCCTACCGACGTCCGCCATGGGCACCTACGTCGTCGGCATCGAGGGGATGTACGCCGCGGCGTCGATGATGCTCGGTGGCACCGCGGCCGCCCTGCCGGACCTGCGCATCTCGTTCAGCCACGCGGCCGGCGGGTTGGCGATGATGCTGCCGCGGGCCAACTACTTCTGGGGTGGTTCCTGGAACGAGGAACCGAAGGATCTCGAGCGGGCCGTGATGCCCGACGACGGACCCTCGCCGCTGGAGCTCGCCCGCCGCTTCTACTACGACTCGATGGTCTTCGACCGGCGCACCATCCAGTACCTGGTCGAGCTGCTCGGCGCCGACCGCCTCCTGCTCGGCTCGGACTTCCCGGCCATGCCGCGCGAGGATCCGGCCTCGAAGACGGCGCGCTCGCTGGAGCTCCCGGAGGACCAGTGGGAGGACCTCAGCTGGCGCAACGCCATGCGTTGGCTCGGTCGGGACCCCGTCACCGCGGGCGTCGCGGCACCTCAGGCGCAGGAGGCGTCCGCCCGCTGACGGGCGACCGGAGGTGCTGCCCGGCAACGGGCAGAAGCCGGCCCGGCCCACGCACTGACGGGCGCGGGCCGATGCCCCCCGGAGACGGGCGCGGGCCGCGCCCGCCCGGAGACGGCTGCGGGTGACGAGCCGAGAAGGGAGCCAAGTCCTCCTTTCGTCACATGGAAGCGGTCCGCAGCGCACTCGGCTGCTCGGTGAGACTGCCAATGAGGTCAGGGTCCGCCACGCGGACCGGCGGCTCGCACGGGCCGCACAGCTTCATCATCGCGATCGTTCAAAGGGGAACATGCCATGAGAAGAGAATTCTGGAGTCGGAGACGAGCGGGTCTGTCCCGCCTGCTCGCCGTCGGAGCCGTCCTCGCTCTCGCCGCCTGCACCGGCGGTGCGGCCGGCGACGACGGCGGTGGTGGCGGCGACGAGGAGGTCGGCGAGCCGCAGTCCGGCGGCGAGATCACCACCCTGCTGGACGCCGGCTTCGCCGGTGGGTGGGCGACCGGGCTCGACCCCGCGACCAGCAACACGACCGGCGCCAACCTGCCGCAGAACAGCGCCATCTTCGGCGGCCTCTTCACCCTCGAGGCCACCGACGCGGGCAAGGGCGAGATCGTGGCGAACCAGGCCGAGAGCTACGAGTGGTCCGAGGACGGGCTGAAGCTGACCGTGAAGATCCGCGAAGGCATCGAGTTCAGCGACGGCACGACGATGGACGCCGACGCCGTGGTGTGGAACTGGATCCGGCAGATCTCCTCCGGCAGCACCGGGGCGCCCCAGCTCGACCTCAACCTCGAGATGGAACCGCCCGACCTCGACCAGGAGTTCCTCGACAGCCTCTTCGCGGCACTGCCCCAGGACGTCGACCGGGACCTCATCATGGCCCGGCTCGGCTCCATCCGTGCGGTGGACGACCTCACGGTCGAGATGAACCTCAACCAGCCCGACGGTTCGCTCGTCAACGGCTTCCCGGCGTCCAACCTGAACCTCATCGCGTCGCCGACGGCGTACGCCGAGATGGGGGCGGAGAAGTTCAGCCAGAAGCCCGTCGGCGCCGGCCCGTTCGTCATCACCGGCAACAAGCAGAACGAGCGCCTCGAGCTGGAGCGGAACGACAACTACTTCAAGGACGGGCTGCCGTACCTCGACGCACTCAACTTCCAGTCGGTGACGGGTGACCAGGTCATGTACCAGACGCTCCAGGCCGGTCAGGGGGACGTCATCGAAGGACTCAGCTCGGTGACCCTGATCGACGAGGCGCAGAACAACCCCAACCTCAACGTCGTCCTCGGCGCTCCGACGTCGCCGTACGTCATCCAACTCAACACCCGGAAGCCGCCGTTCGACGACATCCGCGCCCGCGAGGCGATCTACTACGCCACCGACTGGGAGGCCATCAACGAAGGCCTGTTCAACGGTCAGGGCGAGATGAGCCAGTCGTTCACCGCCTCCGGCGGCCTCTTCCACCACCCCGAGGTGCCGGGCTACCGCGAGTACGACCCGGACAAGGCCCGAGCGCTGGTCGACGAGCTGGGCGGGCTGACGGTCGAGCTCGGGACGACGGACATCGTCACCGCCCGGTCGGTCACGACGGCCCTGCAGACGCAATGGCGCGAGGCGGGCATCGACGTCAAGATCGACGCGCAGCCGCTGGGCGACGTCATCACCTCCTTCACCAGCGGTGAGTGGCAGTCGATGCTCCAGACGGCCGGCGCGTGGGACCCCGCGGTCGGCATTGGCGTCGGCGTGCGGTTCGGCTCGACGTCACCGTTCAGCGGCACCCCGCTGCCGGAGGGAGCGTCCTCGGCGCAGGAGGCGCTCGAGCAGAACCTGACCACCGAGCTCGACGAGATGCTCGAGGCGGCCGTGGCCACCGTCGACCCCGAGGAGCGCGAGGCGATGTACCGGGAGGTCTCGAAGTACATCTCCGACCAGGCCTACGGGCCGTTCGGGATGGCGTTCTCGCCGGCGCAGGTGATGCGTCAGGGCGTGCACGGTCCGGGTCTGGATGTCCCGATCCCGGCGCTTGCGGTCAACCAGGGCGTCCTCTACGACAGGGTGTGGGTCGAGAATGAGTAGTGGCACGGCCCAGGCGAACCCGGCTGATCCCGCGGCCGGTCCCTCGAACGGCCCGGCCCCTGCCGCCGCGGCCGCGGGCCGCGAGAGCACGCTGCGGCGCCTGGCCGGCTCGCCGCTGCTCCGGCTGATCGCCCGCCGGGTGCTGATCGCGATCCCGCTGCTGCTGGCGGTCAGCATCCTGACGTTCATCCTGCTCGAGGCGATGCCGGGCGACCCGGCTCGCAACCAGGCGGGGATGGACGCCACGGCAGCGGAGGTCGAGGCCGTCCGGCAACGGATGGGCCTCGACCGGCCGGCCCCCGAGCGCTACCTGTCGTGGCTGGGCGGCTTCGTCACCGGCGACCTCGGCCAGTCGTCGGTGAGCGGGCAGCCCGTCACGACGCTGCTCGCCCAGCGGCTCCCGGTCACCCTCGAGCTGGTCGGGCTGGCGTTCGTCGTCTCCTTCGTCGTCTCGCTGCCGGTTGCGCTGCTCGCCGCCCGGCGCCCGGGCGGGCTGGTGGACAAGGCCGTGATGGTGATGTCGATGACGCTGCTCGCCATCCCGAACTTCGTGATGGCCATCCTGCTGGTGCTGGTGTTCGCGGTGGTCCTCCGCCTCCTGCCGGCGATCGGTTACGTGCCGCTCGGGGAGGGTCTGATCCCGAACCTGCGCTCGGTGATCCTGCCGGTCTTGGCGCTGGGCATCCCCATCGCCTGCTTCTACGCACGGTTCCTCCGCGGCGACCTCGTCGAGCAGCTCAAGTCCGCCGACTACGTCGACACCGCACGCGCGAAGGGAGCGGGTCCGTGGCGGGTGCTGTGGCTCCACGCGTTCCGCAACTCCTCCTTCGGCCTGCTCACGCTCGTCGGCCTCAACGTCGGCGGCCTGATCGGCGGCACCGTCATCATCGAGCAGATCTACGCCATGCCAGGCATGGGGATGCTCATGCTGCAGGCGGTGGGGTCGCTCGACACCGCCGTCGTGCAGATCTGTGTCTTCATCTTCGCGGCCGTCGCCGTGTTCGCGAACCTGTTCGTCGACGTGATGTACGCCGTGCTCGACCCGAGGATCCGCTATGGCAGCCACTGAGACCGAGACGACCACGACGAGCCCCAAGACGGTGGGGGTGGCGCCCCTGCCGCCGGACCCGAAGGTCAGCCGGTCGAAGCTGCGGCGGCACCTGCTGGTCTGGGTACCGGCGGGCGTGGTCCTGACGATCGTGCTGGCCTGCTTCGTCGGCCCGCTGATCTTCCCCCTGGCCCCGCCGGTCGGCGGCAACGTGCTGGAGAGCGCGCTGCCGCCCGGCACCCCGGGCCACCCCCTCGGCACCGACGTCAACGGCAACGACGTGCTCTCCCGCCTGCTGCACGGCGGGCGCTCGTCGCTGATCGTCGGCATCACCGTGAACGTCATCGGACTGACGATCGGCGGCACGGTCGGCGCGATCTCCGCGTACCTCGGCGGGAAGTCCGACTCCCTGATCATGCGCGCGCTCGACGTGCTCATCGCGTTCCCGTCGCTGGTCCTGCTGGTGGTGCTCGCGCAGATCCTCGGGCCCAGCCTCCCGAACACGATCCTGGCGCTGACCGCCTTCAGCATCCCCGCCGTCTCCCGCGTCTCGCGGTCGGCGACATTGCGGGTGATGAACATGCCGTACCTGCAGGCCGCCGAGCTGAGCGGCAGCCCGGGCTGGCGGATCCTGCTGCGCCACGTGGTGCCGAACATCGCACCGCAGCTGACCACCTACGCGATGCTCGGGATGGGCCTGGTGATCGTGACGGAGGGTGCGCTGAGCTTCCTCGGCCTCGGGATCCCGGCGCCCCGACCGAGCTGGGGAAACATGATCTACGACGCCCAGCAGTCGATGTCCGCGACGCCGATGCTGGTCCTGTGGCCCGCCGTCGCGCTGCTGCTGACGGTGCTGTCCTTCAACATGCTCGGCGAGAACGTGCGAGACGAGGTCACTGGCAAATGACGACACTGGGAACGACCGACGCCCCGACGCCCGACGTCCAGGCCCCCACGACCGAGCCCGTCCTCGCCGTCGAGGACCTGCGCGTGCGGTTCACGGCCGGGGGCCGCCACATCCACGCCGTCAACGGGCTGAGCTATCAGGTCCGTCCCGGTCGGACCCTGGCCATCATCGGCGAGTCCGGATCCGGGAAGTCGGTCAGCGTGCGCGCGCTGACCGGGCTGCTGCCGCCGAGTGCGCAGATCAGCGGCTCCGCCAAGCTCGCCGACACCGAGCTGGTCGGTCTGGACGAGCCCTCCCTGCGCTCGATCCGCGGCAACGACATTGCGATGGTCTTCCAGGACCCGGCCCGGTCGCTGAACCCGACCATGAGCGTCGGCGCGCAGATCACCGAGGCCGTGCGCATGCACTCCAAGGTGAGCCGCCAGGACGCGACCGACCGCGCCGTCGAGCTGCTGAAGCTGGTGCGGCTGCCGGCCGCGGAGCGGCGGATCAAGGACTACCCGCACCAGCTCTCCGGGGGCATGCGCCAGCGGGTGATGATCGCGATCGCGCTCGCCGCCGACCCGAAGGTGCTGATCGCCGACGAGGCGACGACGGCGCTCGACGTGACGACCCAGGCGCAGATCATGGAGCTGCTGGTCGACCTGCAGGAGCGGCTCGGGACCGCCGTCGTCATGATCAGCCACGACCTGGGCCTGGCGGCCTGCTACGCGCACGACGTGCTCGTCATGTACGCCGGCAAGGCGGTCGAGCAGGCCCCGACCAGCACGCTGTTCCGCAACGTGCGGATGCCCTACACCAAGGCGTTGCTCGGAGCCATCCCGCAGCTGACGACGCCGTCGCACAGCCAGCTGACCGTCGTCGGCGGCCACCCGCCCGACCTGGGGGCGCTTCCCGAGGGATGTCCCTTCCGGCCGCGCTGTCCGCGCGCCACCGACCAGTGCGTCGAGGAGCCCGCTCTCCTGGAGCACGAGCCGGACCACAAGTACGCGTGCTGGCACCCGACCACGCCCGACGCCGGCGGAGGGCCCCTGGCCACCGACCACCCGACGCACGAGGAGGAGCCGTCGTGACCGTCACGGACTCGATCCCGGCCACCCAGGACCCGGCACGCGAGAGCGCCCCGCTGCTGTCGGTGCGCAACCTCGTGCAGGAGTACGAGGTGCGTGGCCCAGGCGGCGTCAAGGCCGGCGTCGTGCACGCCGTGAGCGACGTGTCCTTCGATCTCATGCCCGGTGAGACGCTCGGCATCGTGGGCGAGACCGGCTCCGGGAAGTCCACGCTGGCCCGCGCCATCATCCAGGTCGAGCGCCCCAAGTCGGGCGAGGTGCACTTCCAGGGCCAGGACCTGGTCCAGCTGAAGAAGCGCGAGCTGAAGAAGACCCGCGCGCACATGCAGATGGTCTACCAGGACCCGTTCGGCTCATTGAACCCGCGGTGGCGCATCGAGGACGTGGTCGAGGAGCCGATGCGCGGCCACACCAGCATGGGCCGCGAGGAGCGCAGCACCCGCATCGACGAGCTGCTCGACGTCGTCGGCCTCGACCCCAGGGCGTACCGGCAGCGGCGGCCGCTGGAGCTCTCGGGCGGGCAGGCGCAGCGCGTGGCGATCGCCCGCGCGATCGCGCTGAACCCCGCGCTGATCATCTGCGACGAGGCGGTCTCCTCGCTCGACGTGCTGATCCAGGCGCAGGTGCTCAACCTCTTCGAGAAGCTGCGGGTCGAGCTCGGGCTGTCGTACGTGTTCATCGCGCACGACCTGGCGACGGTCAAGCAGATCAGCGACCGGGTGGCCGTGATGCACCTCGGCCAGCTGGCCGAGACCGGGCCGGCGGAGGAGATCTACCGGGCGCCGCGGCACCCGTACACGCGTGCGCTGCTGGACTCGGTCCCGCTGCTCGACGCCAACACCGGCGTCGCCCGCCGCCCGGTACCCCTGCAGGGAGAGCCGCCCTCGCCCCTCGACCCGCCCACGGCCTGCCGCTTCCACACCCGGTGCCCGCGCGCGCAGGCGGTGTGCGCCGAGGTCAAGCCTCCGCTCGAGGAGGTCGCGCCCGGGTACCGGGTGTCCTGCCACTTCCCGCTCGACGACCCGGACCGTCCCGCGGCGGTCGACAGGCCCAGCGTCAACGGCAAGGCGGGCAAGCAGGGCGCGGCGGCCACGGACAGCGCGGCAGCACCGGCGGACTGAAGCGGCGGGCGGGTCCGCCGTCGTGCGTTCCATGGCCGCGGGGCGATCGGCGGCGGGCCACCTACAACGAGCGAGGGCTACTCCTGGCGGCGAAGGCCACTGTTCTGCCTGTAGCCCGCGGGTGCTTGGAGTAGCCCTCGCGGTTGTAGGGGAGTCTGGCGCTGCCGCGCGTCGGGTGCGAACCGGTGCCGCTCGACGTGGCTACTCGAACGGCCATTCCCCGGTCGTCCACGG
Organism: Georgenia halophila; assembly: GCF_039541595.1. Classification (NCBI taxonomy): domain Bacteria; kingdom Bacillati; phylum Actinomycetota; class Actinomycetes; order Allobogoriellales; family Allobogoriellaceae; genus Georgenia; species Georgenia halophila. The sequence continues at coordinate 285,531 of NZ_BAABGN010000001.1, forward strand.
CTGCGTGGAGCCGTCGGGCAGCGACACGAACGACTCCACGGGCGCCGCCGGTGCCGCGCCCACCTCGAGCGTGGCTCGCACCTCACCGACGACCTTGTCGGCGGCCTTGCCGTGCTTCCATCCGTCGAGCAGTGCGGAGGGCGCCTCGTCGCGCCCGCCGCAGGTGACGCTCAGCTGAGACTCGGGGCCGGTGCTCGTGACCTCCGCGAGGAACGTCGTCCCCCATGACAACGCCGACATCCCGGCGCTGAACAGAAAGCGGTGCTGCTCGTTCTGCACGCCGACCAGCTCGTACTTGCCGTTCTGGATGACGCCGAGCAGGGCGTTGTGAACGGTCTCGGGCGCGTCGGCGAACGTCGCGGTGCGCTCCTTGACAGCCTTCATGTGCTGGGCCCCTCACGTCGGAATGTTTGACGAGTCTATTGGGGCACGCCCGAGCGCCGGACGGATGTCTTGCCGTGCGTCAGTGAGCAGCGCGGGTGACCTCGCCGGTCGCGCCCGGTGCGGTCAGGAAGCGGGCGCGGACTCGCGCTCGACAACCATCTGCGACGCCGCGAGCGTACCCACGGCGCCGACGTACTTGTCGACGGCTTCCGGCGCCACTCCGGCCGCCTCGACCGCGGTGCGGGCGCTCGGCTGGTCCTCGAGGGACCGGACGATGTCCACGAGCGTGCGGTCCTTGAGGAAGGACAGCTTGCGCGTACCGAAGTGGTAGAGGAGGGCGCCGAACGGCTCGGGTCGCACGGCGACCTGCGGGTGGATGTTCCAGGCGCGGTCGGGGTCGAAATCAGGCATCAGCGAGTCAGTACACGCCGCACATGCCGTCGATCGAGACTTCCTCGATCAGCTCGTCCGACTCGACCGGTGACTGGTCGGCCGGCGAGGGGGCGACGGGGGAGGGGTCGCCGTCGTGCGAACGGGTGTCCTGCAGCGGCTCGGTGGCCTGCGTGCCTGCGCTCATAGGATGCTTCTCCTGTCGTAAACCATCGGCATTGGTGGCGTTTCGAGCGTCGACCTTGCGGTCTGCTGCCATGCTAGTGGCACTCAGTGCCGATGGGAAGGATATGGCGATCGTGTCAGGGAGCGAGGGTCATCGCCTCGGCCGTGCTCGCTCGACCGACGCCGCCACGCTCGGCAGCATCGGTCTCCAGCTGTTCATCGAGCGCGGCTTCGACGAGGTGACCGTCGACGACATCGCGGCCGCCGCCGGCATCGGGCGCCGCACGTTCTTCCGCTACTTCCCGTCGAAGAACGATCTGCCGTGGGGAGACTTCGACGCGCTGCTGGCGATGATGCGCGAGTACCTGGCCGCTGTGCCTCCGGAGATCCCGCTCTTCGACGCCCTCCACGATGCCGTCATCGAGTTCAACAGGTTCCCGGACGAGGAGCGGGAGTCCCACCGCCGCCGCATGGAGGTCCTGCTCAGGACGCCGACGCTGGTCGCCCACTCCGCGCTGCGCTACCAGGCCTGGCGTCAGGTCATCGCCGAGTTCGTCGGCCGGCGGCTCGGCGTGCCGCCGACCGCGCTCCAGCCGCAGACGATCGGCTGGGCGTGCCTGGGCATCAGCCTCGCCGCCTACGACGAGTGGCTCGCGCACGAGGATCACGTGCTGACCGTCCTCATCGACCAGGGATTCACCGACATCCGAGCGGTGTTCTCGCCGGCGAACGCTCACTGATGCGGTACGACGTCGTCGTCGTCGGTGGCGGCTCGGCCGGCGCGCCGCTCGCCGCGCGGCTGAGCGAGGACCCGGAACGCAGCGTGCTGCTTCTCGAGGCCGGCCCGGTGCCCGCTACGGACGCCGCGTTCACCGCGGAGGTGCGTGACGGGGCGACGGTGCGCGCGTCGGTGCCCGGGCACCCGCTGAACTGGTCCTTCCAGGGCAATCTCACTCCCGAGCTGCCGTACACGATCGCGCGGGGCCGGGTGCTGGGCGGCTCGAGCGCCATCAACGGTGGCTACTTCGTGCGGGCACGGCCGGAGGACTTCGACGACTGGGCGGCCCGCGTCGGCCCCGAGTGGTCGTACGAGCGGGTGCTCCCGTCGCTGCGGACCCTCGAGCGCGACCTCGACTACGGCGACACGGACATCCACGGCGGCGCGGGTCCGATGCCGGTGGCTCGCGCGGCGCAACGCAACCGTGCCGCACGCGCGTTCCACCGGGCCGCGCTCGAGCTCGGGTTCCCCGAGGAGGCGGACAAGAACGCGCCGGGGCCTCCGGGGGTCGGGCCGGTGCCCCTCAACGTGGTGGCCGGCATCCGGCGGAACACGGGTATGCAGTACGTCAACCCGGTGCGGCACCGCGAGAACCTGGAGGTGCGCGGGGAGACGCACGTGCTCCGCGTGCTGTTCGACGGCGACCAGGCCACCGGCGTGCGGGCCACCGGCGTCGAGGTCGAGACGGCGGGGGAGACGGAGATCGTGGAGGCCGGAGAGGTCGTGCTCGCGGCCGGGGCGGTCGCCAGCCCGCACCTCCTACTGCTGTCCGGGATCGGTCCGGCGGACGAGCTGGCGGAGCACGGAGTTCCCGTCGTCGCCGATCTGCCCGGGGTCGGGCGCGGCTTCACGGACCATCCCGACGTCGCGGTCGGGTGGCGCAGCCGCAGGAACATCGTCGGCCGGCGGCCGGAGTCGTTCGTGACCGCGCTGAACTACGCCTCTCCCGGGGGGCCTGCCCGCGGTGACCTCGAGATCCTGCTGTCGGTTCGGCCGCTGTCGATGCTGCTCACCGGCTCGAGGAGCATGACCAGCGGTGGGCTGCGGGCGGGCCTGCGGCATCCCGTCGGCGTGCTGCGGGCGCTGCACGGGGTGTCGCTGCGGCGTCTGGCGCGGCAGGCGGCGCACGCGCGCGACCTCATGCTGCTCGTCGCGCTCCAGGTCGAGGAGTCTCGCGGCACCATCTCGCTGCACTCGGCCGACCCGCACGAGTACCCGCGGATCGACTACCGCTACCTCTCCGATCCGACCGATCGCGAACGGATGCGCCACGGGGTGCGCACCGCCGTGTCGCTGCTGCGCTCGCGAGCGTTCGCCGGCCTGTTCGACGGGCTCACGGAGCTCGACGACGCGACGCTGGACGACGACGCGGCGCTGGACACGTGGATGCTCGCCCACCTCGGCACGGCGATCCACCTGTGCGGCAGCGCCCGCATGGGTCCGGATGACGACGACGCAGCGGTGGTCGACCAGTACGGGCGGGTTCGCGGCGTGACCGGCCTGCGCGTGGCCGACACCTCGATCCTGCCCGTCGCGCCGAGCCGCGGGCCTGCCGCGACGGCGGTGCTGATCGGTGAGCTGGTGGCGGGGTTCATGCGCCGAGGCGTCTGACGCGTAGCGAGCCGTGCTGTCGATGCACCGCAGACTGCACAAACACGCCGGCTAGTTTGCACGATCTCGGGCTGGAGGGTAATTGTGCAAGGTACCGCTCGACCCGCAGCCCGTCACCGCGGCTGTTCCAGCCCCCAGAGGGGAAGAAGGGCATTCGAGAGAAAGAACCCGACCACTGAGGAGTCCTGGTGCGCTCGGATTTCGGCCCGATCGCAACTGTCGAGCTCTGGATAGACTTGAGTGCATGAAACCAACGCAGCAGGAGCTGGATCAGGCTCTGCTGACGTACTACACCGACGAGTTCGATGAGGACGCTCGGATCCAGTCGAGGTCAGCTGGAGGCGGATCGAGTTTGAGCGCACCCGGCGACTGATAGGCGCTGTCATTGAGCCTAGCTCGCGGGTCTTTGATGTGGGCGGAGCAACTGGGGTACACAGTCGCTGGCTCGCCGCGGAGGGGCATGATGTGACCCTGATTGATCCGGTCCTGGCCCAGGTCGAGCGCGCAAACGCGGTCGGAGGCTTTTCGGCAGTCGTCGGGGACGCTCGCGACCTGCCCGCCAAGGACGCATGCATAGACGTCGTCCTGCTGCTTGGTCCGCTTTACCACCTAATCGACCCGGAGGAGAGGATGGCGGCTCTCCGTGAAGCGCATCGGGTCCTGAAGCCAGGCGGGGTTCTGTTCGCCCAGGGCATTGGTCGTCTGACGGCGTTCACGGATGCTGCGATCCGTGGACGGTTCGAGAACCTCGGCGCAGATGACCCCACATCCTGCGAACCGGCGAGTGGGCGAACGTAGGTGGAGGCTTTCCGGGGGGCCACTTCCACACGGCCTCCGAGCTCCGCTCCGAGGTGGAATCTACGGGCTTCATCGACGTCAATCTGCGCGGCCTCGAGGGCCCGAACGTCGGTGCACTCGAACTGCTCCCGGACGATCCGCACGTCGTCCAGCTGGGCATTGATCTCGCTGAACGGGCTGAGTCCCTGGTGCTCAAGCGCGGCGGATCTCTCGATGAACTGGCTGAACACAGTCCCCACATCATGGCCATGGGCTACCGAGGGCGTCATACTTGAGGATTCGATGCTTCATAAGGTGGCGGGTTGCGAATTGTTCGCTGTCAAATTGACAACAGTTGTCGACTTTCAGCGAAGATTGCATAGACACGCTGGTCTACTTGTCCACGATCCCTGCTGGGCTGTGCAATGTACGGGTCATTGCGGCCGGTCGTGGTGCCTACATGATGACGGCGACACCCGACGAGGCATATGGGACGCCGATAAGCATCGCTGTCCAGGCGGCGCCGCGATGGCGCCATCACACCAGTAGGGCGATCTCAACCCGCTACACCAGGGCCAGCCGCCCTTGCCGGCTCGCGGCTACGCCCGCGCCTGCCGCACGGCAGGCACCGTGGGGGAGGGCGGCAGGTTCTCGGCCGCGTAGACGGGTGAGGTCAGCAGGAACGGGATGGCGGCCTTGCGCTCGTCGTCGATCGGTTCGTCCGCGAACGCCGCCTCGATGGCGGCGTGCCGCTCGGCCACCCCGTCCTTGAACTCGGCGTGGGTCAGGATGAACATGTCGCCTCGGCGCATTCCCTCCAGCACCCGCTCGCCGGCTTCCTCCGCCGACATGTACGGCTGCTTCTTGGCGAACTCCGTCCAGCTCGCGTCCGGCGGCCGGTAGCCCGACTCCCCGTACTTCGCCGGCCGGTTCGCCACGCCTGCGGCGATGTTGCTGTGCGTGGGACCGGGGCAGTACGCCGACACACCGATGCGCTCGTCGAGCAGCTCGATGTGCAGCGCCTCGGACAGCGCGATCACCGCGGCCTTGGTCATCGAGTAGAGCCCGGCCACGATCGGCATGAGCCCGCCCATGGAGGACGTGTTCACGATGTGCCCACCCTCGCCGTGGGCACGGATCTTGGGCAGGAACGCCTGGATCCCGTGGCCGACGCCTCGGATGTTGACGTCGATGACCCAGTCCCAGTCGCTCGGCGTGGCCTGCGCGACCGGTCCGGTGAGCCCGATCCCGGCGTTGTTCACCAGCACGTCGATCCGCCCGTACCGGCGCTCGACGTCGTCGGCCGCCGCTCGCATCGCCGCCAGGTCGGTGACGTCGACCCGCATCGGTTCGGCGCTCAGCCCGAGCTCGGACAGCTCCGCCACGGTCTCGTTCAGATGGTCCTCCCGCCGTCCGGTGACGACGACTCGCATGCCGGCCCGGGCGAACGCGATCGCGATTCCCCGGCCGATACCGCTCGAGCCTCCGGTGATGACGGCGACCTTTCCCTCGACGTTCTCCATGCCAGCGATGTGAGCACCTCCGTGCGCCATCCTCCACCGAACCTTCCGCGTGACAGAAGCCCGACCGGCGGCAGACCGGCGTCGGCCCTTCCATACGGCACTCAGTGCCATTAGTGTGGTTCCGGTCACGCCGAGCCGCCGATGACGGCGGTCGCGAGAGTAGAGCCACCAACGTCGGTGGCACGGGAGGAGCCTGGCAATGAGTGCACAGATGACGGTTGCCGAACGCGTATCGGCCCCTGAGCGCGAAGCCCAGCCCGGGCCGGGACGCCTCGTCGATCACTTCGAGCATGGGCTGGATGCCCCCATCTGTCTGACCTGGGAGCTCACCTACGCGTGCAACCTCTCGTGCATGCACTGCCTCTCCGCCTCCGGGCGCCGCGATCCTCGCGAGCTCGGCACAGACGAGTGCAAGGCGATCATCGACGAGCTCCAGCGCATGCAGGTGTTCTACGTCAACATCGGCGGCGGCGAGCCCACGGTCCGTAGCGACTTCTGGGAGCTGCTCGACTACGCGACGGCGCACCAGGTGGGCGTGAAGTTCTCGACCAACGGTGTGAAGATCACCCCGGAGGTCGCCGACCGCCTCGCCGCCAACGACTACGTCGACGTCCAGATCTCCCTCGACGGTGCGACCGCCGAGGTGAACGACTTCATCCGCGGCCCGAGGTCCTACGAGATGGCGCTGCGGGCCATGCAGAACCTCTCCGACGCCGGGATGAAGAACTTCAAGATGTCGGTGGTCTGCACACGCCAGAACATCTCCCAGCTGGACGACTTCAAGGAGATCGCCGACCGCTACGGCGCGCAGCTGCGCCTGACCCGTCTGCGCCCCTCGGGCCGCGCCGCCGACGTCTGGGAAGAGCTGCACCCGACGCAGGAGCAGCAGCGCGAGCTGTACGACTGGCTCGTCGCGCACGGCGAGGACGTCCTCACCGGAGACTCCTTCTTCCACCTCTCCGCGTTCGGCGAGGCGCTCCCGGGCCTCAACCTCTGCGGCGCCGGCCGCGTCGTCTGCCTCATCGACCCCATCGGCGACGTCTACGCCTGCCCGTTCGCCATCCACGACGAGTTCCTCGCAGGCAGCGTCCGTGACGACGGCGGGTTCGAGCAGGTTTGGCGCCACTCCGAGCTGTTCGGTCGCCTCCGCTCGCCGCAGTCGGGCGGCGCCTGCACCTCGTGCTACTTCTTCGACAGCTGCAAGGGCGGCTGCATGGCCGCGAAGTTCTTCACCGGGCTCCCGCTCGACGGGCCCGACCCCGAGTGTGTCCGCGGATTCGGCGAGGAGACGCTGCGCCAGCGCGAGGGCGGCGCGGTGCCCAAGCCCTCCGGCGACCACTCGCACCGCAAGTCCCCGCCCCGGCCCCGCACCGGACAGGGACAGGGACAGGGTCAGGGCCAGGGCCAGGGCCAGGGGCCGGTGCCGCTCACCCTGTCCCGCCGTCGCGAGGACGTCGCCGCCCCGCCGGTGTCTGCCTGCCAGGAGAGCCCGCTGGCCGGGTTCACGCCGGAACGGGAGGGCTGAGCCATGGGTGACTGGTTCGAGACCGTCGCCGAGGCGCAGCGCCGCGCGAAGCGCCGCCTGCCCCCGTCCGTCTACGGGGCGCTCGTCGCGGGCAGCGAGAAGGGCGTCACCATCGAGCAGAACCAGGACGCCTTCTCACGTCTCGGCGTCGCCCCGCACGTCGTCGGGCACCATGCGGAACGTGACCTGTCGACGACGGTCATGGGCATTCCCGTCTCGTTCCCGGTGCTCGCCTCCCCGACGGGCGTGCAGGCCGTCCACCCCGACGGTGAGGTCGCCGTCGCCCGTGCCACCGCGAACCGCGGCACCATCATGGGGCTCAGCTCGTTCGCGTCGAAGCCGGTCGAGGACGTCGTCGCGGCGAACCCGAACACGTTGTTCCAGATGTACTGGACCGGCTCGCGGGACGCGATGCTCGAGCGGATGGAACGCGCCAAGGCGGCCGGGGCGAAGGGCCTCATCTCCACGCTCGACTGGTCGTTCTCCAACGGACGCGACTGGGGCAGCCCGTGGATCCCCGAACGCCTCACGGCGAAGGTCGCGGCGCGTTTCGCACCGCAGGCCCTGCGTCGCCCCGGCTGGCTCTACGACTACCTCAAGACCCGCAGCCTGCCCGACCTGACGGCGCCCAACCTGCAGCCCGCCGGCGGTGAGGCGCCCACCTTCTTCGGCGCCTACTACGAGTGGATGACGACGCCGCCGCCCACCTGGGAGGACGTCGCCTGGCTCCGTGCGCAGTGGGACGGGCCCTTCATGCTCAAGGGCGTCACCCGGATCGACGACGCCAAGCGGGCCGCCGACGCCGGCGTCACGGCGATCTCGGTCTCCAACCACGGCGGGAACAACCTCGACACCACCCCGGCCACGATCCGGGTGCTGCCCGGGATCGCCGAGGCCGTGGGCGATGACGTCGAGGTCCTCCTCGACGGCGGCGTGCGCCGGGGCAGCGACGTCGCCAAGGCGCTCGCGCTCGGCGCCCGGGCGGTGATGATCGGCCGTGCCTACCTGTGGGGCCTCGCCGCCAACGGCCAGCCCGGCGTCGAGAACGTCCTCGACCTGCTGCGTAGCGGGCTGGACTCCGCGGTGCTCGGCCTGGGCAGGTCCTCGGTCGACGAGCTCGCGCCCGAGGACCTGGTGGTGCCCGACGACTTCTCCCTCCGGCTCGGCGACGACTTGGGGCCGACGACGGCGACACCCACGGCCACGCGGGCTCCCCGGAAGCAGGCCAACGGGAAGAAGGACGAGGAGCCGGCCGACGCCGAGCCGGCCGCTGCCGCCCCGGTGACCGGCTGACCGGCCGAGCCATGGCGCACGACTCGGGGGAGCCCAACTCGTCGGAGGAACGCGGCCCGAGGCAGTCGGCCGGTTCGAGGCAGCCGCACCGTCCCCGGCAGCTGGCCGACCGGCCGTGGCCGGAGGTCAGCCGCCCGGTCGTGTGCCTGCCCTTCGGATCGATCGAGCAGCACGGGCCGCACCTGCCCCTGGACACGGACACGGCCGTCGCCACGGCCGTCGCCCAGCGGCTGGCCGGCCGGCTGGCGGCGGCGGGAACCGATGTCGTCATGGCACCCCCGGTTGCGTACGGCTCCAGCGGCGAGCACGAGCACTTCGCGGGCACGGTATCCATCGGGCGCGACGCCCTCGAGGTGCTGCTGCTGGAGTACGGCCGCTCGGCCTGTCGCTGGGCGGAGAAGCTGGTGATCGTCAACGGCCACGGCGGCAACGTCGACGTCCTGACGGCCGCCGTGCCGCGGCTGGTGCACGAGGGTCGCGACGTCGCCTGGCTGGGGTGCGTGCCCGAGGCTCCCGACGGCGACGACGGCGGCGCGCCCCTCGACGCGCACGCCGGCCGGGTGGAGACGTCGTTGATGCTGCACCTGCAGCCCGAGCGCGTGCACCTCGATCGCGCCGAGCCCGGCAACACCGAACCGCTCCGGGCGCTCCTTCCGGAGCTGCGCCGGGGAGGTGTCGCGGGCGTGGCCGCCAACGGCATCCTCGGAGACCCGCGCGGTGCGAGCGCCGCGGAGGGGGAACGCCTGCTCTCGGCGATGGTCGAGGCCGCGTGGCGGGACTACGTCGCCTGGACACCGACGGCGTCCGGCCGCCTGGTCGCATGAGCGAGACCGTCACAACCCCGGCCGGCGCGCTGCCCGACGGGACTCCGTCCGCTGACGAGACCGTCCCCGACGGCGCCCCGGCCACGCTCGACCGTGTCCCGAGCGGGTTCCCACCCGACGGCGCCCGGCTGACGCTAAATCGGCACACCCGCACGGCCGACGCCGGCACGGTACTGATCGGTGGCACACCCGCACGGGTCGCCCGGCTCAAGCCTGGAGCCGCCGGCGCGTTGCGCGACGGGCCGCTCACCGTCAGCGACGCCGGGAGCCGCCGACTCGCCAGCTACCTCCTCGACGCCGGCCTCGCCGATCCCGACCCGAGGTCGCTGCCGCCACGCGAGCTTGCCGACGTCACGGTGGTGATCCCGACCTACCGGCGCGCCCGCCAGCTGGACCGACTGCTCCGCAGCGTCCGCGCCGGCCTCGGCCGCGTCCGGATCGTCGTCGTCGACGACGGCTCGGGCGCCGGCACCGAGCACGCCTCCGGCGACAAGACCCGCGACGGCTCCGGCGACGCCACCGAGGCAATCGTCGCCGCCGCCCGACAGCACGGCGCCGACGTCGTCCGGCTCCCCGAGAACCAGGGACCCGCCGACGCACGCAACGCCGGCCTCGCGCTGGTCGACACTCCCTTCGTGCTCTTCGTGGACATCGACGTCGTCCTGCACCCGCACGGCGTCGCGCTCCTGCTGCGCCACTTCGCCGATCCCCGGCTCGCCGCCGTCGCGCCGCGAGTCCTGGGCATGCCAAGGCCCGACGACGGCTGGATCCTGCGGTACGAGAACACCCGGTCCTCGCTCGACCACGGGGAGTCCGGCAGCCTCGTGCGCCCCCACTCACCGATGTCCTGGGTCTCCACGACCTGCCTGCTCGCCCGGGTCTCGGCGCTCGGCGACGGCTTCGGTCACGGCATGCGGGTCGCCGAGGACGTGGACCTCGTCTGGCGGCTCACCGGCCAGGGGTGGCGGGTGCGCTACGAGCCGTCCGCCGTCGTCCAGCACGAGCACCGTGACTCCGTGCGCGCCTGGCTGGGGCGGAAGTTCACCTACGGCACGGGCGCCGCGTCGCTCGCCCGGCGGCACGACGGTCTCGTGGCACCCGCGGTGCTGGCACCCTGGACGGCGGCGGCGCTCGCGGCGCTGGCCGCGCAGCGGGCGTGGTCGCTGCCCGTCGCCGGCGCGATCGCGGTCGTCGCCACCATGCGCAACGCCAGGCGGCTCGGGTCCGTCGACAAGCCGACGGTGCTCGCGGCACGGCTGACGGCGTACGGACTGACCTCCGCCGTCGCGCAGGCGTGCGCGCTGGCCGTGCGTCACTGGTGGCCGGGTGTTGCCGTCGTTGCCGTCTTCTCGCCGCGGGCGCGGCGGATCGTCGTGGTGGCGGCGCTGGCGGACGCCACCTGGGAGTACGTCCGGTTGCGTCCCGGGCTCGATCCGGTGCGGTTCGCGCTGGCCCGGCGGCTCGACGACCTCGCCTACGGTGCGGGCGTGTGGTGGGGCGCCTGGCGCGCGAGGTCTGGCGCGGCGCTCCAGCCGGCGCTCACTGGGCAGAGGCCGCGCAGCCGCAGGTCATGGCGGCGACCCGGGAACGTCCATGGTGCGGCCCCGGACCGATGGTGAAGGTTCCGCAACAGCCCTTCCGTGTGGTGAAAGCAGAACAGTTTCGGGCGCACAGCAAGGCACGATGTTGAGACGGCGGCTGCACGAACCCGCCGCTGGTGATGCCGACGTGGGTCGGCGTCTCCCCCAGACGAATCGCTCGAGGGTGACCGATCGGATGACGACTGAACCGATGGATACCGCATCGTTGGACCAGACCGGCAAGCGCACCGCCGCGGCGCGTGTTCTCGCACTGTTCGGCGCCTTCGCCAGTGGCGGCGGCTCGCTGACACTCTCGGAGATCAGCCGCCACGCCGGCCTGACCATGACGACGACGCACCGGCTCGCCAAGGAGGTGCTCGAGTGGGGCGGGCTCGAGCTCGACGACACCGGGCACTACCGGCTCAGTCAGAAGATGCTCGACCTCGTCTCCTCCTCGACGCAGGCCCTGCGCTTGCGTGAGACGGCGGTGCCGCACCTGGTCGAGCTCCACCAGCGGACGGGGCTGACCGTCCACCTGTCCGTGCGTGACGGCAGAAACGTCATGTACCTGGAGTCGTTGCGCAGGCACGAGAACTACACCGGCCAGAACAGGATCGGGGGCCGCCTGCCGCTGCACGCGACCGCGACCGGTCTGGTGCTGCTCGCTTTCAGCGACCAGTCGGTCCTGGACGAGTATCTCAGCGAGCCGCTGAAGGGCTACACGGAGTACACGATCACCGACGCGCCCACCTTGTTGCGCACGCTGCGGGAGATCAGGAAGAACGGTTACTCGATCGCGTCGAAGTTCCTGGGCGAGGGCGCCGGCTCGGTGGCGGCGCCGGTGATGGGTCCTGGCGGCACGGTGGAGACCGCCGTCGGGCTGACCTACAAGGCCGACCGCTGCGACCCGTGCCGGCTAGCCGACCAGGCGCGGGTGACCGCGAACCGGGTCTCGCAGGCGTTGCGGCAGAAGAAGGCCCCACCGGACCCACGGACCGTCAAGTTCAACCGTCGCCACGCGGGGCTGGCCTGAGCAGACCGGAGCGGTCCGGGTCCAGGCCCTCCTCATCCTGAGCCCGCCTGTCCCGAGTCGGCCTGTCCCGAGCCGGCCAGCGCGGCGCCCTGTGCCGGCCTGGCGCACCGCCGCGCGCCCGCCTGGAGGGCGCGTCCGCCGGGTCACCATCGCCGTCGGGCGCCATTTTCCGTGACACGGAAACGGCGTTGTTGCGGCTTTAGGACGTGGCAACCATTGCCCGAAAGCCGGAACACCAGGACGTCACCCACAGGGTTGTGGTCGATCGCAGGCTCACCTCCCCACGGGCCCGCCTGGCGGCTGCGCACCGACGCGGTACGCGCAGGGATTTTCGACGGAGAGATCTCAGTCCTAGAAAGGGGGATCGGATGAAATCGGTGCTGATCCATTACGGCAGACTGGTGGGTTCATCGCTCCTGCTGCTGCTCGTGGTCATCACGATCCTGTTCCTGCTGCTCGAGCTCGCCCCGGGTGACCCGCTGCGTGCGCTGCTCGGTGACGCCCCCGCCTCGGAAGCGTTCCGCGCCCGGATGAGCGCCGAGTTCGGGCTCAACGACCCGATCTGGCAGCGCTACCTCACGTACGTCGGCAACGTCCTGACCGGCAACCTCGGTGAATCGATCGTCAACCGCATGCCGGTGACCGACCTCATCCTCAGCAGGCTGGCGAACACGCTGATCCTCGCCGTGACCACGATGGCGATCTCCACGCCGCTGTGCTTCCTGTTCGGCGCGATCGCCGCGCGCACCCGTCGGCGGTGGCTCGACGGCTTCATCTCCGGCGGCTCGGTCGCCCTCTTCTCCATCCCGAACTTCTGGCTCGGGCTCATGCTCATCACGTTCTTCGCCGTCAACCTCGGCTGGCTCCCGGCGACCGGCAGCAACGCCTACGGCGAGCCGGGAATCGCCCTCGAGTACATGATCCTTCCCGTCCTGTGCATGATCGCGAACGACTTCGCGTTCCGGACCCGCGTCATGCGCTCGTCGACGATCGAGGCGCTGTCGCAGGACTACATCGACACCGCCCGCTCGAAGGGCCTGAGCAGCGACCAGGTGCTGTGGCGACACGGTCTCCCGAACGCGATGCTGCCCATGGTCACGATGATCGGCCTGGGCGTCGGCACGCTGCTCGCCGGGTCGGTGCTCATCGAGCGGGTCTTCGGCTGGCCGGGAATGGGCCTGCTGATGGTGGACGCGATCAACAACAAGGACAACATGGTCGTCCTCGGCGTCGCCATCGTCATGACGGTCACGATCCTGATCGCCAACATCCTGACCGACATCACCTACGGGCTCGTCGACCCGAGGCTCCGGGCGCGCTTCAGCCGGCCAGTGAGGAGTTCGGCATGAGCGCCGTCCAGAACAGCGAGACCGTCGAGACGACCACGGGTGCGCGGCGCACCCCCGGTACGCCGGGTGCGGCACCACCGCGGGAGTCCGCCGCCGGCATCTTCTTCCGCAAGCCGGCCGCGGTGTTCTTCCTCGCCGTGCTGCTGGCGATGATCCTCGTGGCCTTCCTCGGGCCGGTCTTCGCCGGGGACCCCGTCGCCACCGGCAACCCGATCATGCATCCGCCGAGCGCCGAGTATCCCTTCGGCACCGACCATCTGGGCCGTGACTTCCTGGCCCGGGTGCTCCACGGCGGCCGGACGTCGCTGATCGTCGGGTTCTCGGTCGCGGCGCTGTGCATGACGCTCGCCGTCGTGGTCGGCGGCTTCGCCGGGTTCTACGGAGGCGCCATCGACCGGGTGCTCGTCAAGATCGCCGAGTTCTTCCAGGTCATTCCGGGCCTGGTCCTCGCGCTGGTCGCGGCGGCGGTCCTCGGCGCGAACGTGACGATGATCATCGCCATCCTGGCGGTCACGATGTGGCCCGGAGTCGCGAGGATCATGCGGGCGGAGGCGGCCAGGATCGCCCAGCTCGGTTACGTCGAGTCGGCCAAGGCCTCCGGTTTCTCCGGTGTGCGGATCCTTCGGTCGGACGTCCTCCCGAACGCCATGGCGCCCGTCATCGTGACGACGACCATGATGGTCGGCGTCGCGATCCTGGTGGAGTCCGGGCTGTCGTTCCTCGGCATCGGCGACGCCAACCAGCCGACCTGGGGCTCCCTCCTCAACGAGGCGCAGCCCTACCTGAGCCAGGCGTGGTGGCTCGCCCTCATCCCCGGCTTTCTCATCTTCCTCGTGGTGCTCTCCGTGAACATGCTCGGCGACGCCCTCAACGACGCGCTCAACCCGACGATCGGGAGGGTCAAGTGAGTACGACGACACGCACCGGCGAAGTCCGCAGCGAGGCGCCGACGGCAGGGAACGGCGAGGAGACGCCGCTCCTGCAGGTCTCCAATCTGCAGGTCTACCTGCCCACCGGCTCACGCAGCGAGGTCGAGGCGACGAGGTCCGTGTCCCTGAGCGTCCACCGCGGCGAGCGGGTGGGCATCGTGGGAGAGTCCGGCTCGGGCAAGACCGTCACGGGCCGCGCGGCGGCGGGCCTGCTGCCGACCTCGCCGCGGGTCCGGGTGAAGGGCTCGATCAAGTTCGCCGGGCGGGAGATGGTCGGCGCCCCGCCCAAGGCATGGGACGAAGTCCGGGCCAAGACGGTCGGGATGATCTTCCAGGACCCCCTGACCTACCTGAACCCGGTCATGAAGATCGGCACGCAGGTGCGGGAGTCCATCTCGCCCGACCGGCGCGGCCACGACCGTGGGGACGAGGTCCTCCGGTGCCTCTCGCTCGCCGGTCTGGAAGACGTCGGCGAGCTGGCGGAGCGGTTCCCGCACGAGCTCAGCGGCGGGATGCGCCAGCGCGTGCTCATCGCCATCGCGGTCGCCAAGAAGCCCGACCTGCTCGTCGCGGACGAGCCCACCACCGCGTTGGACGCGACCGTCCAGCAGCGGGTGCTGCAGACGCTGGACGAGACCGTCACCGAGCTCGGGACCTCGCTCATCCTCATCTCGCACGACATCGCGGTGGTGTCCGGGATGACCGACCGGATCTACGTCATGTACGACGGCTGCGTCGTCGAGTCCGGTGCCACCCGCGACGTGCTGGAGAACCCGGAGCATCCCTACACACAGGCGCTGCTGCGCAGCGTACGGAGCCTGACGGAGGAGGGGATGGAGCTGTACTCCATACCGGACTCGCTCAGGGCGTCCTGGGCACGAGAGGAGCAGGCCCATGCTTCTTGAGGCGACCAACGTCTCGAAGACGTTCGGTTCCCGGCGCGGCGGAAAGTCGGTTCACGCCGTCGTCGAGGCCAACCTGCGCGCTCGGCCGGGGGATTTCGTGGCGATCGTCGGAGAGAGCGGCAGCGGGAAGAGCACGCTGGCCCGGATGCTGCTCGACCTCGTCCCGGTGAGCTCCGGCAGCGTCACGCTCGACGGCATCGAGGTCGCGCGGATGAAGAAGGGCCAGCGGGACTTCTTCCGGCAGAACGTCCAGGCCGTCCTGCAGGACCCGTCCGGATCCCTCAACCCCCGCAAGAAGGTCGGCAAGATCGTCGGTGAGGTCGTGATCCTGCACCGCATGGCGCGCGGCCGGGAAGCCATCCAGGACAAGGTCGTCGAGGCCCTCGAGCTGGTCGGCATGACCCCCGCCGAGGACTTCCTCGGCCGGTTCCCGCACGAGCTCAGCGGCGGTCAGCGCCAGCGCGTGCTCCTCGCCCGCGCGATCGTGCTGAACCCCCGGATCATCGTTGCGGACGAGGCGGTCTCCGCCCTCGACGCCTCGGTGAAGGCCGGAGTGCTCCAGCTCATGGACGACCTGCGCCGGCGCCTCGGCATCGGTTACGTCTTCATCACCCACGACCTGTCCGTGGTGAAGAAGGTCGCCGAGTACGTCTACGTGATGAAGGCCGGTGAGATCGTCGAGGAGGGCACCAAGGAGAAGATCTTCGGCGGCCCCGAGCACCCCTACACCAAGACGCTGCTGGCCGCGGCTCCCACGCTGACCACCTCGGCCGGCAAGACCACCAGGGTCACGTCGGCCGCCAAGGTGGCCGATGCCGCCTCGGGCGCCTCCACCACGTCGGCCGCCTCCACCACGTCGGCCGCGTCGGCCGCGTCGGCCGCGTCGACCACCGAGACATCCGTCGGCTGAACCCCGATTCTGCGCCCCACGCCGGGCCCCAGGGCCCGTGACACATCGCTACAGAGAGGTAGTTCGACATGCGAGGACAACGCAAGTTCAGAGCAGGGATCGCCGCGGCCGCGGCGTTCATGATCACCGTTGCCGGCTGCACCCTGGGTGACCCGGAGGCCGCCGGCGGCGACGACGGCAGCGGGGGAGGCGGCGACGGCGGCGGCGATGGCGGCGGGGGCACCATCATCATGTCGACCGGGACCGTGCCGCACCTGAACCCGCAGGTCGTCGTCTCGCCGTCGGTGAACCAGGTCGCGGGCACCATGCTCGAGACGTTGGTGATGATGAAGGACAACTACGAGGTCGTGCCCAAGCTCGCCAAGGACTGGGAGTTCAGCGAGGACGGACTCTCGGTGACCCTCCACCTCCAGGAGGGCGTCGAGTGGCACGACGGCGAGCCATTCACCTCCGAGGACGTGCAGTTCAACTTCGAGGAGGTCATGGAGTACCAGTCCTACGGCGCGGGACTGGTGGAGGTCGTCGACTCGGTCGAGACGCCCGACGAGCACACGGTCGTCGTCCACCTGACGGAGCAGTACGGGCCGTTCATGCAGACGCTGACGTCCCAGTACATCCTCCCCAAGCACATCTACGAGGGGACGGACATCCTGACGAATCCGGCGAACAGGAAACCGGTGGGCACCGGGCCGTTCGTCCTCGAGGCCTTCCGGGAGGCCGAAGAGGTCACCGTGACGGCGAACCCCGACTACTGGGGCGGCGACATCCAGCCGGACCGGCTCGTCTTCCCGATCATGACCGACACCAACGCCGCGACGCTCGCGCTGCTCGCGGGCGAGCTCGACATGGGCGGCGCGGGCCAGGGCATGATGGACCAGATCCAGGAGAACCCGGACCTCGAGGTCTCGACCGCCGGGTCCCTGCCGCAGCAGTTCATCTTCACCATGAACACGAAGGTCCCGGAGCTGCAGGACCCCGAGGTCCGACGTCTCGTCTACGCCGCTGCCGACCGGCAGCAGGTGTCCGAGACGGTGCTGCCGGACAACTCCGAGGTGCCTACCTCGATCTTCCCCGAGGCGCTGGCGTGGGCCTCCGACCCCGCCGTCGACTACCGCGAGGAGTTCGCGTACGACGTCGACGCGATCAACGCCGGCCTGGACGAGGCCGGGTACCCGCGCGGCGACGACGGCACCCGCTTCACCCTGCGGGTGCACTTCATGAGCCCCCTGGCCGAGGTCCGGGCGGCCGCGGAGGTCATGAAGGCCTCGATGGCCCAGGTCGGCATCAACCTCAAGCTGGTCGGTGAGCAGACGAACGTCTTCACGGAGCACGTCTACACCGACCGAGAGTTCGACACAGCCATCGTGTGGTCGACCCTCGGCAGCGATCCCAGCATCGGCCTCACCCGCTGGTGGGCGTGCAACCCGGAGAAGGACGCGGCGGAGAACCCGTCGGGCGTCTGCGACGAGGAGATGCAGGCCTCGATCGACGCGGCCATGCACCGCACCGACCAGGAGGAGCGTGCCGAGCACTTCCGGGCCATGCAGGCGCGGGCCAGCGAGCTCATGATCTCCGCGCCGATCGTGTTCCTCCTGCCACAGGATGTCTACAACACGACCCGGTGGTCAGGACTGGCCGGTGACGACCTGGTCGGCATCGACTGGACCGAGGTGGCGCCGGTCGAGTAACGCACCCGACCTCACCCCGCCCCGCCGAGCCATACGGCGCGTGCCTTCGCACCGTCGGGCCGGATGCGCACTTGCCCACCGTGCGTGCCCGGACCGGCGGTGCGAACGCGTACGAGGCGGGAGCGGTGCGGGGCCGTGGCCGAGCCCTTGCGCTGCAGCGGGATCCGGCCCGCGTTCCCGCAGCTTCCCGGACAGTGGAAGCGGCGGCGATCGCGTCGATCCGGGCGCCCCGGCCGCGCGGATTCTCGCCTTCCGGGAGGCGGGAATCACCCTGTGCCCCCGGCAGGCGTGGTGCTTTGCTGACGGCCAAGGTTTGAATTGAGACGAGCTGGAGGCGCGTCATGACAGCACCGGAGACGCTGCTCGATCCGACGGGCATGGACGAGCGGACCACCGACAGCACGCTCGCCCCGCGGCCCGGCACCCTGCGCGGTTTGACCGTCGGGCTGCTGGACAACACCAAGGCCAACGCGACGGCCCTGCTGGAGAACATCGCGCAGGAGCTCCGCCGCGAGCACGGGGCGGGCGAGGCCCGCCTGTACACCAAGGACTACTTCGGGACGCCGGTGAAGCAGGAGCTGCTCGAGCAGATCACCGAGGAGTGCGACGTCGTCATCACCGCCGTCGGGGACTGCGGATCGTGCAGCGCCGCGACCGTGGCCGACGGCGTGCTCTTCGAGCGCGCCGGGGTGCCCACGGTGAGCATCTGCTCCGACTCCTTCCTCATGTCCGGCAGTGCCATGGCAGGCGTCCAGGGTTTCCCCGGCTTCGACTTCCTCACCGTGAAGCACCCGGTGGCGAGCCTCGACGCCGAGCAGATCCACCAGCGCGCCGTCGACGCCGTGCCCGACGTCCTGCGGATCCTCGGCGTGGAGGCCTGACATGAGCGATGTGACGACCGCCCAACCGGCCGAGACCACGCCGTCGGGCGTCCCGACGATCGACCACGACGAGGTCCGCGCCGTGCTGGAGTACTACGCCGAGCGCGGGTGGACCGACGGGCTGCCGGTCATGCCGGTGACCGAGTCCTACCTACGGGAGTTCCTCGCCCGCACCGGTCGTGAGCCGGATGAGGTGCTCCTGGCGATCCCGCACCTGAACCGGGAGCTGACCGTCCGGCTCGCCGCCATCAACGCCGGCCTGGCGGGGTGCCTGCCCGAGTACTTCCCGGTCGTGGTGGCCGCATGGGAGGCCATCGCGCAGGAACCGCACCCGCGCAAGGGCATCTGGCAGAGCACCACCGGCACGGCGCCCTTCACGGTCGTCAACGGGCCGGTCCGCGAGCAGATCGGTCTCAACAGCAAGGGCAACATCTTCGGGTCCGGGTTCCGGGCCAACGCGACGATCGGGCGGGCGATCCGCCTCGCGCTCATCAACGTCTTCGGCCTGCATCCGCACCAGCTGGACCAGGCGACGCAGGGCACGCCCGCGAAGTACACCGCCTGCATCGCCGAGAACGAGGAGGCCAGCCCCTGGGCCCCCCTGCACACCGAGTATGGTCTCGAGCGCGGCGACAACGCGGTCACCGCCTTCGTCATCCGGTCGGTGATGCACATCGAGGCCCGTCACACCCAGCTCCCGGAGCAGCTCGCGCTCGACTTCGCGGACACCATCCGCCGCACCGGCGCGCTGATCCACGAGCACACCAATGCGCTCCTGGTGATCGTCCCCGAGCACGCCCATCTCTTCGCCGACGCCGGCTGGAGCAAGGACGACGTGCGCAACTACGTCGTCGAGCACGCCGTGCGTCCCCGGGCCGAGCTCGCCGCGGTCGGCAAGGACGCTGTCTCCCACCACAGCCGCTGGCGTCTCCCGGCCGACCACCCCGACGCAATTCCCGACGCCGCCAGCGAGGGACCGGACCCGGACACGGTCCCGGTGATGACCGCGCCCAGCTCGGTGCAGATCGTCGTGGCGGGAGCCGACAACGCCGGCGTGTCCGCCGTCGTCGAGATCTTCGGGCTGGCGCCCCGCGAGCGTCCTTCGTCCTTCAGCAAGATAGGAGAGCTGTGATGTCCGAGACGACCGACGGCGCCACCGCCGTGGACGATGCCCTGGAGAAGTTCCGGGACATGCTGGCGAACGATGGCTACCTGCTCAGGTGGTCGACATCCGAGCAGGACGCGGTGGTCGTGACGATCGAGGCCGGCGACGACGCCTGCGAGGACTGCCTGGTACCGCAGTCGGTGATGGAGGCGATGATGTCGGAGGCGCTCAAGCCGACGCCGTACCGCCTCGACCACGTCGTGCTGCCCGCCGAGCACTGACAGCTTCAGCACCGACGAGGCTCGACGGGCACCTGTGCGAGCCGACCGGCAGCTCTTTCGTCCCCGCCTGCCGCTGTGCCCCGGCGGACGGACCGGTGGCCCGGCGCCGGGACCGGTGGCCCGGCGGAGGGACCGGCGGCCCGTGAACGGTGACCGGCGGACCGGGGGCGGTGACCGGCGGACCGGGCGATCCCGTTGATTCTGCCCCTCCCGCACAGCGGGAGCCTGCCTTGTTTGTCCAGGTGTGACTAGGCAAGAGTTCTGCGTGGCCGCGTCAGCAACGATGCGACGGCCTCATCCGACGAAGGAGTGCGATGACATGCCCGCGGCAATGACGAAGCGTCCCAGAAGGCGCATGGCGAAGATCGCAACAGCTTTCCTCTCGGTCGGCGCGCTCGCGCTGAGCGCCTGCTCGAGCGGCGGCGCCGGCGCGGACGGCGACGGCGGAGGCGAAGGTGGAACGGGCGGCGGCGGCGACTCCGGCGAGCTCACTCCCATCACGGTGGTGACGTTCCTGCCCCTCGAGTCGTTCACCTTCGCCCCGGAGATGATGGCGTACTCCGGGGGCTACTTCGAGGACCACGGTCTCGACGTCACCCTCGAGCCCGTCCAGGGCACCGCGGCGACGATCCAGTCGATCATCGGCGGCGCCGGTTTCATCGCCAGGGCAAGCACCACCGACCTCCTGCCCGCCTGGGAGGAAGGGCAGCCGATCGTCGGTGTCGGCACCCAAGCGCGGCAGACGAACCTGCGCATCGCCTCCTCCACGGACAATCCCGTCGAGGAGATGTCGGACCTGGTGGGCGAGACCATCGGCCTGGGCTCCATCGGAGGCACCAGCGAGAGGTCGCTGGACCTGGCGCTTCAGGCCGAGGGCATCCCGCTCGACTCCGTCGAACGCCAGGCCGTCCCGGTCACCGCGGCGACGTTCGAGCTCGTCCGCCGAGGGGAGCTCGCCGGCTACATCGTCAGCCTGGACACGGGGATCACCCTCGCCACGCAGAACGACGACGCCGTCGTCGGCCCGGCGGGGCTCGAGGTCACCCCTGACCTCCAGCTGTACTTCGCGACCCCCGAGAACATCGAGAGCGATCCGGAGACCGTCGAGGCCTTCCTGGCCGCGATGACCGAGGCCACGCAGTTCATGATCGACGACCGGGAGAACAACTTCGACGAGACGCTGCAGATCCTCCGCGAGAGCGGGGACTGGGACTTCCCGGCCCTGCACAACGACGAGGCCGCACGAGCGGCGCTCGAGGTCTACACGACCGAGACCTGGACCGACGACTCGGGCACGCCGATCATGCACACCGATCCCGAGCGGTTCCAGGAGGCGTACGAGGCCCTCACGGAGGGTGGTCTCGTCGAGGGCGGCGAAGACCCGACGCAATGGTTCACCAACGAATACGCGCCCGAGCCGTGAGTCGGACGCGCCCGTCCGACCGGGCGGTTCGACAAGCAGAGCCGGCCGCTGACAGCCCGGACAGAAGGAGGTGGGCATGACCGAGATGCGTGATGCCACGACGTCGGACGTCACAGAGAGCGGCGCCGGGGCCGAGACCCCACGGCTCCGCATCTCGGGAGTCGGCCGCGACTTCCACACCCGGAACGGCGTCACCCACGCGGTCTCCGGCATCGACCTGTCGATCCAGCGCGGAGAGTTCGTCGCCCTCATCGGGCGGTCGGGCTGCGGCAAGACGACGGTGCTGCGCATGGTCGGCGGCCTGCTGCAGCCGACGGCGGGCACGATGGAGGTCGACGGGAAGTCGCTGTGGCGGGACGGGCGGGTCGACTCCTCCGCCGTCACCAAGCTCGGCGTCGTGTTCCAGGAGGCGAACCTGTTCCCCTGGTTCTCGGTTCTCGACAACATCGCGCTGCCGCTGAAGCTCCGCGGCGTCGGGAAGAAGGAACGCCGGGCTCGTGCCGGAGAGCTCGCCGAGCTCGTCGGTCTGACGGGTTTCGAGCAGTCCTACCCGCGTGAGCTCTCCGGCGGCATGCGCCAGCGTGCGGCCATCGCCCGCGCGCTGAGCACCGAGCCCGAGCTGCTGCTCATGGACGAGCCCTTCGGTGCGCTGGACGCGCTGACCCGCGAACGGATGAACCTCGAGCTGCAGCGCATCGTGCTCGACACGTCCTCGACCGTGGTGTTCGTGACCCACGACATCCAGGAGGCGGTGTTCCTGGCCGACCGGGTGGTCCAGATGACGCCGCGGCCGGGCCGGATCAACAAGATCCTCCCGGTCGACTTTCCCAAGCCGCGCGACGTCGAGCTGCAGACCACCCCGGAGTTCAACGAGATCGTGCGAGCGCTCCGGCACGAGCTGGACGAGGAGGAGTGACGTGTTCAAGAACCACCTGAGGATCCTGCCGTGGATCGTCACCCCGTTGCTCGTCGTGGGCATCATCATCATCTGGCAGGTCGTCGTGACCACGCGGGACGTGAACCCGTTGATCTTCCCGCCCCCGCTGGCCGTCGGTGAGGCGCTGGTCGAGCTGGTCCGTGACCCGGCCACGTGGACCGCGGCTCGGGTGACCGTCACCGAGGTGGTCGTCGGCTTCCTCCTGGCGGTCTTCTCCGGGCTGGTGGTGGGCGTCGTGCTGGGCAAGCTCCCGTGGCTCGAGGTCAGCGTCCGGCCGCTGATCGTGATCTCCCAGGTCTCGCCGAAGGTGGCCTTCGTCCCGCTCTTCGTGATCTGGTTCGGCTTCGGGTTCACGTCGAAGATCGTGCTGGCGACGATCCTGGCGTTCTTCCCCGTGATGCTCAACGTGCTGCTCGGGGTCCGCTCGGTCGAGCAGGGGCAGCGCGAGGTGATGCGGAGCCTGAACGCGTCCCGCAAGCAGATGTTCTCGCAGCTCGAGCTGCGCAGCCTGCTGCCCTACCTCTTCGCCGGGATGGAGGTCGGGATCGTCCTGGCCACCATCGGCGCGATCGTCGGCGAGTATCTCGGCGGCAACGACGGTCTCGGCAACGAGGTGGTCTCAGCGATGAACTCCCTCGACGCCGCGCGGACCTTCGCGCTCATCCTGCTGCTCTCGGTCATGGGGCTGGTGCTCTTCCTCGTCGTCAACGAGCTGAAGCGCTTCTTCATCCCGTGGCACGAGTCGGTCTACGGGCTGCAGAACCGTGACGTCTGACCAAACCGTGACGCCTGATGAGGACGCTGCGCGAGGAGCACACATGACTGATTCCGCGGTCCTGACCGCGCCGGTGAGCCAGGTCGGCACCCTGGAGGGAGCGGCGTTCGGACCGTCCTCCTGGCGGGAGATCGGCCAGGACGACGTCGACGTCTTCGCCCGCCTGACCGGCGACGACAACCCGATCCATGTCGATGCCGACGCCGCCGCGAGATCTCCGTACGGCACGCGCATCGCCCACGGCCTGCTGACCCTCAGCTTTGTCGTGCCGATGCTGCGCGAGGTGTTCTCGGTGACCGGCGCGTCGACCGGCATCGTCTACGGCCTGAACCGGGTGCGCTTCCCGGCTGCCGTTCCGGCCGGCGCCCGGGTCCGCATCCGCGGCCAGGTCGCCGAGGTGACCGAGGTCTCCGGTGGCTGGCAGGCCGTGCTCTCGCTGACCTACGAGGTCGAGGGCAACGAGAAGCCGGCCTGCGTGGCCGAGTTCGTCCTGAGGTATTACTCATGAGCGGCAGCAGCAGCAACAGCGCCGACGACGACACCGACCTGGCGGGCCGCGTGGCCGTCGTCACCGGCGCGGGCCGGAGCCTCGGAAAGGCGTACGCGAAGGCGCTCGCCGACGCCGGGGCCGCCGTCGTCGTCAACGACATCGACGGCGACGCCGCGCAGGAGGTGGTCGCGGAGATCACCTCGGCCGGTGGCCGGGCGACGGCGGTCGTCGCCCCCGTCGGCTCCGCGACGACGGCGGACGCCCTGGTGGACGCCGCGCGGTCGACCTTCGGTCGCCTCGACGTCCTTGTCTCGAACGCCGGGGTCCTGCGTGACCGGGTGCTGTGGAAGATGTCCGACGAGGACTTCGACGCGGTGGTCGACACTCACCTCCGAGGCACCTTCACCTGCGGCCGCGCCGCCGCCGTCGCCATGCGAGAGCAGGGAGAGGGCGGCCGCATCATCGTCATCGGCTCCCCGGCGGGCCAGTTCGGCAGCTTCGGGCAGACGAACTACTCGGCGGTCAAGGCGGGTCTGGTCGCGATGACGCGGACGTGGTCGCTCGAGCTCGCACGATTCAGCATCACCGCGAACGTCGTCGTGCCGACGGCGCTGTCGCCGATGACGGCGACCATCCCGGCGTACGCTCAGGTCTACGAGGACTATCTCGCCGGGCGGCCGATCCCGCCGGAGTACCGCAAGGACAGCGCCCTCGGCACGCCCGAGGACGTCGCGCCGCTGATCGTGTGGCTTGCGTCCGAGCGCTCCGCCGACGTCACCGGCCAGGCGATCGGCATCGGTGGTGACCGCCTCACGCTGTACGCCCATCCGCAGGTGCTGGAGAGCGTCGACCACGACGGCGGCTGGTCGGCCGACAGGATCGACGAAGCCTGGCGCGGAGCTCTCGGCGAGCACGCCCAGCCGTCCGGACCGCCGCGCAAGGACACTGCTGGATGAGGCTCGGCCGGTACTCGGACGTGCTCCAGGGCATCGCGGAGGCTTCGCCGGACCGACCGGCGATCGTCAGCCGCGACCGGCGGCTGACCTACCGCCGGCTCGCCGAGGAGGCCGGCGCCGTCGCCCGGTACCTCCAGCAGTGCGGTGTCCGTCCGGGAGACTCGGTCGCCCTCTACTGCTACAACCGGCCGGAGTTCCTGGTCGTCCTGCACGCGTGCCTGGCGACCGGTGTGGCACCGGTGCCGATCAACTTCCGATACCGGGCCACCGAGCTGCGTGACCTGCTGCGCGACTCCGCGGCGCGGGTGCTCGTCCACCCGGCGTCCCTCGGATCCGTCGCGGCAGAGGCGGCCTCCGCGCTCGACCGGCCGCCGGCCCGGCTGCAGCTCGACGACGACGGCACGGAGCCCCCGGCCGGCACGAATCCCCCGGACGGCGAAGCCGCCGCGGCCGTCGCCTACCGCGACGTCGTCGCCGAGCCGGGGGAGCTGCCGGCCACGCCGCCGCCGGGTGGCGAGCTGCGCCTCTACACGGGCGGGACCACCGGTCGACCGAGAGCAGTCGTCTGGGACGCCGACCACCTGCTGGAGGGCAAGCTCTTCTCGATCTACACCCTTGCCGGGCTCGAGGTTCCGGAGACGGTGGAGGAGGCCGTCGCGATCGCCGCCGACGGCACGCCTCGCGTGGCGACGTTGCCGCTGGCGCCCTTCATGCACGGCACCGCGCTGTTCACCTCGCTCAACACGCTCGTCCTCGGCGGCACCGTCATCGTGCACGCCACGCCGCACCTCGATGCCGAGGAGGCGCTGCGGCAGATCCACGACGAAGGAGCCACGCGCCTCGTCCTGGCCGGGGACGCCGTCGCGCTCCCGCTCCTGACGGTCGCCGAGCAGGCACCGGCCGGGCTCGGGCAGGTGCGGTCCGTGCTCAGCTCCGGGATGCGGCTCAGCGACGAGACGAAGCGCCGCCTGCACGCGCTCGCCGAGCTGAGCATCGTCGACCTGCTGGCGGCCACCGAGGGCGGGCCGTTCGCCACCGCCGTCTCCCACGGCGTCGACGACGTGCCGGCCGGGCTGCGGCTCATGGCCGACGCCGCGGTTCTCGACGACGACGATGCCGAGGTGCAGCACCGCGTCGGCGCGCTGGGGCGCCTCGCCTTCCGCGGCGCGCTCCCGAAGGGCTACCTCCGGGACGAGGCGAAGACCCGCGCGGCCTTTCCCGTGATCGGCGGACGGCGCTACGTCGTGCCAGGTGACTGGGTCCGCGTCCTCGACGACGACGGCCACATCGAGCTCCTCGGCCGTGGCAGCGCCGTCGTGAACACCGGCGGGGAGAAGGTCTACCCGGCCGAGGTCGAGCAGGCCCTGCTGGACCACCCGTACGTCGCCGACGCCGTGGTGTTCGGCAGCCCGGACCCCCGGTTCGGCGAGGCCGTCACCGCCGTCGTCGTCTCCGCGGTCGGCGCGTCCATCGGTCTGGACGACCTCGCCGACCACCTCGGCCGGCGCCTCGCCGGCTACAAGAAGCCCCGCCACGTCCTGGTGCGGGACTCGCTGCGGCGCAGCGCGCACGGCAAGGTCGACCTGGCCAGCCTCAAGCAGGAGGCGGCGGCCGAGCTCCTCGAGACCCGGCAGGCGCACCGATGACCGGGTTCGCCGCCACCGACCTGTTCGGCTTCGCCGCCGAGCTGAGCGACGCCGAGCGCGCGAAGCTGGAGAGGCTCGACGCCCTGCTCGACGAGCGCGTGCGGCCCCACCTTTCCGACTGGTGGGAACGCGCCGAGTGCCCGGTGCACCTGCGCGGCGAGCTCGCCCGCCTGCGGCTGGAGGACGACCCCGGCCTGCTCCGGCCCGACGGGACGCTCAGCCCGCACTACGTGGGCTTCCGCCACTTCATGATGGCGCGGTGCGACCTGTCCGTCGCCACCCTCTACGGCGGCCAGGTGGGTATGTTCCGCACGGTGGTGCGCGAGGGCGGCTCCACGGAGCAGCACGCCCGCCTCGACCCGCTCATCGTCTCCTTCGAGCTGACCGGCTGCTTCGCGCTGACCGAACCGGACCACGGCTCGGACGT
Organism: Georgenia halophila; assembly: GCF_039541595.1. Taxonomy (NCBI): domain Bacteria; kingdom Bacillati; phylum Actinomycetota; class Actinomycetes; order Allobogoriellales; family Allobogoriellaceae; genus Georgenia; species Georgenia halophila. Next base: position 312,116 of record NZ_BAABGN010000001.1, read on the forward strand.
CGCCGGCGGCCTCGAGACCAGCGCCACGCGCAGCGGCGACACGTGGCGGATCGCCGGGCACAAGCGTTGGATCGGCAACGCGGCGGTCTCCGACGTGATCGTGGTCGTCGCGAAGGACACGGCCGACGGCGCGGCGAAGGCCTTCCTGGTGCCGCGCGAGGCGCCCGGCGTGTCGCTCGACGACATCGGCGGCAAGCTCAGTCTGCGGATGGTCCGCAACGCCGACATCCGGCTGACGGACGTGGCGGTCGAGGAGTCGCAGCGACTCCAGGGCATCGACTCCTTCGCCGACATCGCCGGCATCCTCGCCAGCCTGCGGCCCGTCGTCGCCTGGAACGCGGCCGGCATGCAGGCCGGTGCCTACGAGACAGCCCTTCGCTACGCCCGCGCTCGGCACCAGTTCGGCCGCCCGATCGCGAGCTATCAGCTCGTCCAGGAGAAGCTCGCCCGGATGCTCGGCAACGCGACGGCGTCGCTGGCGATGGCGAGCCGGCTCACCGAGCTGCGCAGCAGGGGAGAGGGTGACGACGAGCACTCGGCGCTGACGAAGGCGTGGGTGAGCGACCGACTCCGGGAGACGGTCGCGCTGGCGCGGGAGATCTGTGGCGGGGAGGGCATCCGCGTCGGATGTGACGTGGCGCGGTACTTCGCCGACGCCGAAGCGGTCTACACGTTCGAAGGAACGCGAGAGATCAACAGCCTCGTCGTCGGACGCGCCGTGACCGGGCTCAGCGCGTTCACCCGCTGAGTGCGCCCCGGCCGTCCGTCGGCCGCGCAATACGGTGGCTACGGTCACATGGCCAGCAGAGTGAGGAACAGGCAAGTGAGTGAACAGATCACGGTCGCCGAGGCTGTCGGCCGGACGGTCGCCGCGCTGGGTGCGTCGCACATCTTCGGCGTCGTGGGGAGCGGCAACTTCCAGGTCACGAACGCGTTGATCGAGGCCGAGGTGCCGTTCACGGCGGCCCGGCACGAGATGGGCGCGGCCTGCATGGCCGACGCCTACAGCAGGGCGACCGGTGAGGTCTCGATCATCAGCCTGCATCAGGGGTGCGGGCTCACGAACGCGCTGACGGGTATCGCCGAGGCCGCGAAGTGCCACACTCCGGTGCTGGTCCTGACCGGCGACACCGTCGCGGGGAACGTCACGGACAACTTCTACATCGACCAGGATGCCGCCGTCGCCGCCGTCGGAGCGAGGCCGGCGCGGATCCGATCGGCCGCCTCCGCCGTGCAGGATGCTGCGCACGCCGTGCACACCGCGGCCCTGGACCGGGCGACCGTGGTGCTGTCGATGCCGGTGGACATTCAGGACGAGCACGTCGACTTCGACGAGGCCGGCATCCCGCCGATGCCGGTCCGACTGCGTCCGGGCCCGTCGCCGGAGTCGCTGGAGAAGCTGGTGGAGCTGCTCGGCACCGCCGAGCGTCCGGTCATCGTCGGCGGCCGCGGCGCCTGGGGCGCGGCGGCTGAGCTGCGGCGCCTCGCCGAGGCCTCGGGCGCGCTGCTGGTCACGTCAGCCGCGGGCCGCGGGCTGTTCGTGGGTGACGAGTGGGCGCTGGACATCATGGGCGGCTTCGCGACCGAGGGCGCGGCCGAGCTCATCGCGGGCGCGGACGTCCTGGTCGCCTTCGGGGCCGGGCTGAACAAGTGGACCACCCGTGAAGGCAGTCTGATGCGGGACAAGACGGTGATCCAGGTCGACGACCGGGCGACCGCCATCGGGTTCCACCGCCCGGTGGATGTCGGGATCCTGGGTGATGCCGCCGTCGTCGCCGCGGCCGCCGCCGACGCGATCGCCGAGCGCGGTCCCGCACGGGTCGGCTACCGCACCCCGGAGACCCACGAGCGGGTCCAGGCGGCGCGCTACTGGAAGGACCAGCCGTTCACTTCCCGGGCCGAACCGGGGCTGGTCGATCCCCAGGAGCTCGTCAACGCCGTCGACACGATGCTGCCGATGGAGCGCGTCGTGGTGACCGACGGGGGCAACGTCAACTGCTACGCCGGCGCGCACCTGCGGGTGCCGGACCAGCGCGGCTACTGCATCCCGCTGTCCTTCCAGTCGATCGGCCTGGGCCTGGCGTCCGCGATCGGCGCCGGCGTCGCCCAGCCGGAACGGATGCCGATCGTCGGCACCGGCGACGGCGCGTTCCTGATGACCCTGGTCGAGCTCGACACGGCCGTGCGACTGGCCCTGGGCATGGTCGTCATCGTCTTCAACGACGACGCCTACGGCGCCGAGGTCAACCTCTTCCAGCACCAGACCGACAAGCTCGGCACCGTCCGCTTTCCCGACACCGACCTCGCGGCCATCGCTCGCGGCTACGGGTGCGAGGCGATCACCGTGCGCGAGATCGAGGACCTCGACGCCGCGCGATCCTGGCTCGACGGCCCGCGCGACCGCCCCCTCGTCATCGACGCCAAGATCGCGAGGTTCCCGTCGTGGATGATGGCGCGTCACCACGGCAAGCACTAGCCGAACGTCTCACCGAGCGCCGCCCGACCACCTGGTGCAGGCACCGACCATCCGGTGCAGGCACCGACCACCCGGTGCGGGCACCGACCATCCGGTGCACGTATTTGTTCTCGTCGTGCTACATAATCAGAGGCCAGCATCGGGCAGCACGAGTCCAGGAACGATCGGAGAGCGCATGTCGTCGGGCACGTCGCTCGAACCGGCCGAGGCCCAGCCCCGCACGCCGGCGCTGGCGGACGAGGCGGTGACGGACGATATGGGCGTGCGGGCGCAGCGCTGGGCCTGGCCGGCCCTTCCCGAGGCGCAGCGCACGACCCTGCTCGACGTGCTGGTGCACGGCAACCGGTCGCGCGCCGAGCTCGCCCGCCGCTCGGGCCTGTCGCGCGCCAGCCTCAGCAGGGTCACGAGGAGGCTCGTCGACGCGGGTCTCGTGCGGGAGGCCGGCGCGCCGCCGCTGGAGGGCCGTGGCCGCCCCTCCGAGATGATCGAGATCGTGCCCGAGGCCGCGCGCTTCATCGGCTTCAAGCTCACGGGCGACTCGCTGTACGCCGCGGTCGTCGACCTCGGCGCGAATGTCCTGCACTCCGAGGGGCAGCCGCTCGTGACGAAGGTCGTCGGCGACGTGGTCACCCTCATCGAGCAGGTCGTCGATCGGCTCCGCGAACAGTTCTCCCGGGTCGCCGCGGTCGGTGTGTGCCTCGCGGGAGACGTGCGGTTCGAGGACCGCCACGCCGTCGTCGTCGGCTCGGCCTTCCTCGGGTGGGACGAGGTGCCGCTGGAGACGCTGCTGGCGCGGGCGACCGGGCTGCCCGTCGCCGTCAGCAACGACGTGCAGGCGCTGACGACGGCGCACCACTGGTTCGGGGCCGGTGTCGGTGCCTCGTCGCTCGCCGTGATCGGCCTCGGTGCCGGCATCGGATGCGGCATCGTCGTCGACGGCGAGCTCGTCAAGGGCGCGCACGGCCATCCCGCCAAGGTCGGCCACCTGCCCGTCACGAGTGAGGGCCCCCGCTGCGACATGGGCCACGTCGGATGCGCGTCGGCCTACGTCACCATCCCGGCGATCCTGCGCAACACCGGCGGAGCGGGCTTCTGGGAGTCGCTCGCGGCGGCCCGCGGGGGAGACGAGCGGGCGGACGCTGCCTTCCGGCAGGCCGGCACGGCACTCGGCGCGGTCATCGCCGTGCTCGTCAACATCGTCGACCCCGAACGGGTCATCGTCACGGGCGAGGGTCTCGCGATCGCCGAGTACGCCAGCGACGAGATGACCACCGCGCTCGCCGCCCGCCTCGATCCCGTCTCCGAGGCGCCGGCGGTCCAGCTGCGCACCTTCCACTTCACCGACTACGCCTGGGGCGCCGCCATCACCGCGATCCGCAACCTCATCTGACCCGGCCGCGCGCTGCGACCCGCGCCGCGACCCACGCGCCGCGGGCGACGGACGGCTCAGCCGTTGCCGGGAAGGAGGCGCGCGCCGAGCCACGCGGCCTGCCGCTGCCAGTGGTGCAGCTGCCCGCCCTCGTGGCCGTTGAACGTGTACACGGCGATCTCGCGGTCCGGGGAGGCGTAGCGGTTGAACGCCGCGAAGACCGACGAGGGCAGCACGATGCCGTCCATGAGCGCGACGGAGAAGAACGCCGGGGCGGCTGCTCGCGTGGCGAAGGCCGCGCCGTCGAAGTACGACAGCGTGCGGAACACGTCCTCCTCGCTGCCGCGGTGCACGGCGAGGTAGCGGGTGATCTCCATGAACGGCTGGTCCGGCGTCAGTAGCACCGACCGCTGGAAGTGGCACAGGAACGGCACGTCGGGCATGACGGCGCGCACGCGTTCGCCCACGAGGCCCGCCGTCGCCAGCGCGATGCCGCCGCCCTGGCTCGCGCCGGTGAGCGCGATGCGGTCGCGGTCGACGAACGGCATCTCGGCGACTGCGTCGAGCAGGCGCACGGCGTCGGTGTAGACCCGGCGGTAGTAGTAGTCCTCGGGCCGCTCGATGCCCCGCGTCATGAACCCGGGCACGGCGGGTCCGCTGCCGTGCGGGTCGGCGGTGTCGCCGCCGTTGCCCCAGCCGCTGCCCTGCCCGCGGGTGTCCATGACGACGTGGACGTAGCCGCTGGCGGCCCAGTGCAGGCGCTCGGCCGGCAGTCCGCGCCCGCCGTTGTAGCCGACGAGCTCGATCACCGTGGGCAGCGGTGCGTCGCTCTCGGGGCGCACGACCCAGCCCTTGACCGGATCGCCCCCGAAGCCGGGGAAGGTGAGGTCCTCGACGACGAGCCGGTTGATGGGCCCGTCGACCCGGCTGAGCTCGGCGCGACCTCCGCCGGCCGCGCGTGCCTCGGCCAGCGTCGCCCGCCAGAAGGCGTCGAAGTCATCCGGCTCGGTGATCGGGGGGCGAAACTCGCGCAGCTCCTCGAGCGGCAGGTCGGTCAGTGGCATCGCTTCTCCTCACGGTGGCGTGCCGCCGGTGGCACCGGCGAGAGGTTGACTTTTTGTTGCAGACAGATACAAAGTATCGCGTGGCCGAGCCTCCGTCGGCCAGAAGACACGTCCCGAAAGGACATGACATGGCAGTGAAGAAGCTGCACGGTGCTGCACGGCGTCGTGCCACCGCGCTCCTCGTCGGCGGAGCCCTGGCGGCGAGCGCCCTCGGTGCCTGCGCCTCCGGCGGCAACGACAGCGCAGACGGTGGTGGCGCGGGCGGCGACGCCGGCGGCGATGAACCCGTCGAGCTCGACTTCTGGGGCTGGGTTCCCGGCCTCGAGGACCTCGTTGCCACCTGGAACGAGGACAACCCGAACATCCAGGTGTCCTTCCACCGCATGACGGGCGACGACGGCCAGAAGGTCGAGGCCGCCGTGGACGCCGGGTCCGGACCGGACATCGTCCAGCTGAGCACGCACGACCTGCCGAACTACGTCATCGAGGAGCGCGTCCAGGACATCACCGACTACGTCGCCGACGAAGAGGACAAGTACACCTCGGCGTCGTGGGCGTCCGTCTCCTTCGACGGCCGCGTCTACGGCATCCCGCAGGGCATCGGCCCGTCCGGGATGATGTACCGCAAGGACATCTTCGAGGAGCACGGCGTCGCCGTGCCCACCACCTGGGACGAGTACCTCGAGGCGGCCCGCGCTCTCAAGGCCGCGGACCCGGACCTCCACATCGCCAACATCGCCTCGAGCGAGTTCGGCCAGTGGGTCCAGGAGGTCTCCCAGTCCGGTGGCAGCTGGTACGGCATCGACGGCGACGCGTGGACCGTCGGCATCGACGGACCCGAGAGCCTCGAGATCGCCGAGCGCTGGCAGACGCTGCTCGACGAGGACCTCGTCACGACCGAGCTGATGTGGACGCCCGAGTATTGGGCGAAGGTCAACAACGGCGCGATCGCGACGATCAGCTACGCGGCGTGGTTCCCCAGCCAGCTCGCGGAGAACGCCGCCGACCAGGCGGGCAAGTGGCGCGTCGCCCCGATGCCGACCGAGCCGGGTTCCGACGCGCAGGGCGACTCCGGCGGGGCGGCCAACGTGGTGCTGAGGGGCGCCGAGAATCCCGAGGCCGCTGCCGAGTTCATCAGCTGGCTCAACGGCTCCGAGGAGACGCAGGAGGCGCTGATCACCGAGGGCGGCCTCTTCCTGTCGACGCACAGCGGCCTGGAGTCGCCCGCGCTCCTGCAGGAGAACGAGTTCTACGGCGGTCAGGCCATCAACGAGGTCTTCGCCGCCGCCGCCGAGAACACGCCCGACACGTGGACGGAGGGACCGAACTTCGGCACGGCGACCACCGCGCTGACGGACGAGTTCGCGACCGTCGTCGCCGGCAAGCAGACCTTCGAGGAGGCCCTGCACAACGCGCAGGACGCCGTCGTCGAGGACCTCGAGGCCAGCGGCCTGACCGTCCGCGAGTAGACCCGTGACCGCCACATCCAGCTCCACCACCGCCCGGCGTCGCTTCGCCGGCGCCGGGCCGTGGTGGGTGCCCTACGTCTTCATCGCGCCGTTCCTCGTCGTGTTCGCGATGTTCCTCGTGGCGCCGATCGTCGTCGCGGTCGTGAACAGCCTCTACTCCCAGCAGTCCTCGGGTCTGGGGTTCGGAGGCTCCGAGACGGTGTTCGTCGGTATCGAGAACTACCTGCGCAGCTTCCGGGACGCGGACTTCGTCGCGAGCTTCGGGCGGGTGCTGCTCTACGGCGTCGTGCAGGTGCCGGTCATGATCCTGATCGCCGCCGCCTTCGCGCTGCTGTTCGACTCGGCGATCCTGCGCCTGAAGCGCTTCTTCCAGCTGGTCGTCTTCCTGCCGTACGCCGTGCCGGGAGTCATCGCGGCGCTGCTGTGGGGCTTCCTCTACCAGCCGTCGGTGAGCCCCGTGGTGCAGGCGCTGAGCAGCATCGGGATCGACCCCGACTTCCTGGCGCCGGGTTCCGTCCTCTGGTCGATCGCCAACATCAGCATCTGGTCGAACGTCGGTATCAACATGATCATCCTGTACGCGGCGCTGCAGGCCCTTCCGCGCGACACGTACGAGGCCGCCCGGCTCGACGGGGCCGGCGAGCTGCGCCTGGCGCTGAGCGTCAAGCTCCCGATGATCGCGCCCGCCGTGCTGCTCACGACGCTGGCGACGATCATCGGCACGCTGCAGCTGTTCAACGAGCCCCAGGTGTTGCAGACCATCACGTCCAACGTCTCCAGCGACTACACGCCGAACATGGCGATCTACGCCGCGTCGACCCTCGGTAGCGACACCCACCTGGGTTCCGCCATGGCCGTCGTCCTCGGCGTCGTCACGCTCGTCGTCTCGCTCATCCTGGTGCGGGTCACGAACAGCAACCCGCGGAAGGAGGTCGCGTGACCGCGCCCGCACCGCCGAAGTCGCCCACCGCCCGCACCGCCGGGCCGGCGGCACCACTGCGCAGGAGGCCCCGCGTCCCGGTCGGCGAGCGGGGGAGCAGGGGCTGGACGATCGCCGCCACCGTGGCCGTGCTCGTCGCGACCGTCTACTTCCTCGCCCCGGTCCTGTGGCTGCTGATCGCCGCCACCAAGTCGGCGAGCGACCTCTTCTCGACGCCCGGTTTCCAGCTCGCGGGCTTCCAGCTCTTCGACAACCTCGCCGCGCTGTCGTCCTACGACGGCGGGATCTTCTGGCGCTGGGCGCTGAACTCGGTCATCTACTCGGTGATCGGTTCCGCCCTGACCACGTTCCTGTGCGCCGTGACGGGCTACGCCATCGCCGTCTATCGGTTCCGTGGCCGCAGCGCCGTCATCGCGATCGTGCTCGGGTCCATGCTCATCCCGGGCACGGTGATCGCGCAGCCGACGTACGTGCTGCTGGTGAACCTGGGGCTCGACAACACCTACTGGGGGCTGCTGCTGCCCGCGCTGGCCTATCCGTTCGGCGTGCTGCTGTGCTGGATCTACGCGCAGGGCTCCGTGCCGACCGAGCTCGTCGAGGCCGCCCGCCTGGACGGCGCGAACGAGTTCCGGATCTTCTTCGCGTTCGGTCTGCGCCTGCTGAGCAACGGCCTCGTGACGGTGCTGCTGTTCGCGTTCCTCGCCAGCTGGAACAACTACCTACTGCCGCTGCTCGTCCTGACCGACCAGGAGCTCATGCCGCTCACCGTCGGGCTGACCGGGTGGAACCAGATGGCGGTCACCATCCCCGGTCTGCAGACGCTGACCATCGTCGGTGCGCTCGTCTCCGTCGTGCCGATCGCCGCCGTCTTCCTGTCACTGCAGCGCTTCTGGCGCTCGGGGCTGACGGCCGGCGGCATCCGCGGGTGACGCCGCACCGAGGCCGCACCGACGCCGTACCGCAGACGTAACCTGACGTCGGGGCCGGCCTTCCATTAGGTGGAAGGCTGGCCGCTCCGGCGACCGCGAGAGTGGGAACATCGCAGGACGTACCACGCGCGGCAAAGGGGCTTCGTCTTGGGTGAGGCACACAGTGGTTGAGGCACAGAGCAGCACCGCGGACCGGCCGCGCCCGCGGCGGTCCTCGCTGGAGCGGGTCCACCGGTTGCTGTCGTCCTTCAGCTACGAGCACACGCAGCTCAGCCTGTCCGAGCTGAGCCGGCGTGCGGGGCTTCCGTTGTCGACGACGCACCGCATGGTGACGGAGATGCTCGAGCTGGGGATGCTCGAGCGCGACGAGGACGACCTGCTGTGCATCGGTGTCGACGTGTGGAAGTTCGGGCTGCTGACGCCCAAGTCCTACGGCATCCAGCGGGTGGCGCTGCCGTTCATGCAGGACCTCTACGCCACCACCGGTCTCCCGGTCCACCTCGGCATCCCCGAGGACGACCAGATCACCATCGTCGAGAGCCTCCGCCCTCGCGGGAGCGGGCCCGAACGCCCCTACATCGGTCAGCGGGAACCGATGCACGTCGTCGCGGTGGGCATGGCCATGCTGGCGTTCAGCGACCCCAACTTCCAGGAGCGGTATCTCGCCGCGCTCGAGGGGGACCGCAGCGCCGACGCTCCGGAGACCATCCGGCGAGAGCTGGCCCAGACCCGGGCGACCGGCTTCGCCGTGAGCCAGCGGAAGACGGCGCCGAAGATCGCGATCGGTGCACCGGTGCTCGACCGGGTCGGCCTCCCCATGGGCGCGATCTCTCTGGTGGTTCCGCAGGGAACGGCCACGCCTCCCTACGGCCATCTGATCCGAAGCACCGCACGCGCGGTGCAGCGCACGGCGTGGGAGCAGGGCATGGGGTGACTACCGCTGCCCGGAAACACCCCTTGTCCGCCCTCCTCGTGGGTGGGAATGTCCACGTGCGATCAAGGAGGAACGCATGGAGCTACGCAGCAACTTTCCGGCGCACAGCGCGCACGCCATCACCCGACGGGCGCAATGGGTCTCGCTCGGGATCGACCCGGCGGACATGCAGCGCCCCAAGGTGGCGATCGTCAACACGTCGAACGACCTGGCGGCGTGCTTCGCCCACCTGGACGACGTCGTCGGCGTGCTCAAGGAGGAGCTGCGCGGGCTCGGGATGCTGCCCTTCGAGATCCGGACCACGGCGCCGTCGGACTTCATCACCAACGCCGGCCGCGGCGGCCGGTACATCCTCTCGGCGCGGGACCTGATCACCAACGACGTCGAGGCCATGGTCGAGGGCGCGCAGCTCGACGCGATGATCTGCCTCAGCTCGTGCGACAAGACCACGCCCGCGCACCTCATGGCCGCCGGCCGGCTGAACGTGCCCACCGTGATCGTGCCCTGCGGCTACCAGCGCAGCGGGCTCGCCGAGGGTGGTGAGGCCGACGTCGAGGAGATCTTCCTCAAGGCCGCCCAGCAGGCGATGACCGGGGAGGTGGACGAGTCCCTGAACGCCCTCGCCGACGGCGCCATCCGCAGCCCCGGCGTCTGCTCCGGCCTGGCCACGGCGAACTCGATGCACATGGCCGCCGAGGCGCTCGGCATGGCGGTCACCGGCTCGGCTCCCGTCCGCGCCCTCAGCGAACGCATGTGGGACAGCGTCCGCCGCAGCGCGCGTGCCCTCGCCGACCTGGTCGAGCGCGACGTCCGCCCGCGGGACATCATCACCGCCGGCTCGGTCACCAACGCCGTACGCACGATGCTCGCCGTCGGTGGCTCCATCAACACGGTCAAGCACCTGCAGGCCGTCGCCGCCGAGTCCGGCGTGGACGTCGACGTGTGGGAGGCCTACCGGGTGCTCGGCCGCGAGACCCCGACGCTCTGCTCGATCCGCCCCAACGGCGCCGACCTCATCGAGGACCTCGAGGACGCCGGCGGCGCCGCCACCATCCTGCGCGAGCTCCTCCCGCTGCTCGACGGCGCCCAGCGCACCGTGGACGGACGCACCCTGGCGGAGAACACCGCCGCCGCACGACCCGGCGACGGTGCGGTCATCCGGGATCTCGACCATCCCTTCTCGACCGACCCGTCGATCGTGGTGCTGCGCGGCTCGCTCGCCGAGACGGGCGCCGTCGTCAAACGACCCATCCCCGATCCCGGACCGCACCGGTTCCGTGGCCCGGCCAAGGTCTTCCACTCTCGCGAGGAGGGGGTCGCCGCGGTGGTCGAGAACAAGATCCAGGCGGGCGACGTCGCCATCATCCGTGGCATCGGCGTCGTCGGCGGCCCCGCCATGGGGATGATCTCGGCGTTCATCTTCGCGCTCGACGGTCGCGGCCTCGCGTCCGAGGTCGCCGTCGTCACCGACGGCCAGATGAGCGGTCTGGTCAACCACGGCATCGGCGTCGGCGAGGTCTCGCCGGAAGCTGCCGGTGGGGGAGCCCTCGGGCTGGTCGAGGACGGCGACCTCATCGAGATCGATCTCCAGGAGGGCCGGATCGACCTGCTCGTCGACCCCGACGAGCTGGCCGCCCGCCCGCCCTACACGCCCCCGGAGGAGGACGAGACCCCGGGTTATCTCGATCAGTACCGCGCGACGGTCCAGCCCCTGGCCTGCGGCGCCATCCTGCGGCCCCGTGCCGACGTGACCTCGGGAGGAGCTCGATGAGCGGATACATCCACGAGCCGGCGCGCGACGTCCCCGTGATCGGTGAGTACGAGGTGGTGGTCGTCGGTGGGGGCCCCGCCGGGCTCATGGCGGCGACGGCTGCGTCCCGCGCCGGCCGGTCGACGCTGCTGGTCGAGCGGTACGGCTTCCTCGGCGGTGCCGGCACGATGGGCGGTCTCGCGACCTTCTGCGGCCTGCACGCCCGGGTCCACGGCGAGGACCGCCGTGTCATCCGCGGGTTCACCGACGAGCTGCTCGACCGGCTGGACGTCCTCGACGGTCTGAGCGTCCCTCACCTGTCGGTGTACGACCGCATCATGGCGCAGGCCTACGACATCTCCGCCTACAAGATCGTCGCCGACGACCTCGTGCTCTCCGGCGGCGGCGAGCTCCTGTTCCACGCCGCGGCCGTCGGGGTGTCGCTGCGTGACGGCGCCACCGGCCCGGGGGCGGCACCCGGCACGGCGTCCGGCAACGAGATCGACGCCGTGATCGTCGAGTCCAAGTCCGGCCGCGGGGCGATCCGCGGGCAGGTCTTCATCGACGGCTCGGGCGACGGCGATCTCGCCGCCTGGTCCGGTGCGCCGTTCGAGGTCTCGGAGCAGCTCCTCTACCCGTCGTTGATGTTCCGCATCAACGGCGTCGACCCCGTCCGGGCGGGCGAGGCCTGGAAGACCGTCGCTCGCCTCATGGAAGAGGCCGAGGAGGCCGGCACCCACGGCTTCCCCCGCAAGAAGCCCATCGTGCGGCCCCAGCGCAACCCGCTCGAGTGGCGCTCCAACCTCACCCAGCTCAGCAACGACGACGGCTCGCCCGTGGACGGCACCGACGTCGGCCAGCTCACCCACGGCGAGATCCAGGGCCGGCGCCAGGTGCGGGAGACCTTCGACTTCATCAAGACCGTCACCCCCGGGTTCGAGGACGCCTACATCGTCGACATCGCCCCGCAGGTCGGCATCCGGGAGACCCGGCGCATCGTCGGCTCCTACCAGGTCACGGAGGAGGACATCCTCGGCTGCGCCGACTTCTCCGACACGGTGGGTGTCAACGGGTGGCCGGTGGAGGCGCACGTCGCCGGCACCGTCGAGTTCCGCTTCCCGCCCGTCGAGTCGCGCGGCTTCAACCAGCTCCCGTTCCGGATGATCGTCCCGCAGGGCGTGGACAACCTGTACGTGGTGGGCCGGTGCGCCTCGATGACGCAGGGCGGGCAGTCCTCCGCCCGCGTGACGGGCCCCTGCTTCGCGATGGGCCAGGCCGCCGGCACGGCCGCCGACCTCGCGCTCTCGGCGCGGGTTCCGGTCGGTGCGGTCGACGTCTCGGCGCTGCAGCAGCGCCTCGCGAGAGATGGCGCCTACCTCGGCACCGCCGCCAGCCAGCAGCCGGTCGGGGTCCGGTAGCCGTGGCGCGGCGGCGCCCCTGCTGCGGGCCGCGCGGGGACGGAGGCGGTGACACATGTTCTTGACGGCCGAGCAGCAGGCGATGGCCGACGGCGAGCAGGGTGAAGCCGTCGCGGCCGCGATGCGCATCCTGGTCCGGTACGGGGAGATCATGGACGCGGAGGGCCTCGTCGAGGTGGCGAGCGCGGCCGGCGCCAACATCTACGGCCCCCGCCACGCCGTGCCGCTCGGCACCGACGACCCGCGCGCCCTGTTCAACCGGTTCTCGCTGAACACCGACGCGCCGCTCGAGAGCCCGGGCACCCGGGTGCACTCCTGCCAGCTCATCGGCCCGATGGACCGCGAGACCCCGGAGGTCCAGGACATGCCGCGTGCCGCTGTCGACCGGGTGGAGGCGAGCCAGGCGTACCTCGAGGGGCTGGGCGTGAGCCTGCTCAACACCTGCACGCCGTACCAGGTGGGCTTCCTGCCGACGCTCGGCGACCACTGCGCCTGGATGGAGTCCTCGGCGGTCGTCTTCATCAACTCCGTGATCGGTGCCCGGACCAACACCGAGGGCCGTGAGTCCGCCGCGGCGTCGATGCTCACCGGGTTGACCCCGAACGCCGGGCTCCACCTGGACGTCAACCGCCGTGCCGACGTGCGGGTGCGTGTGCGGACGCCGATGTCCGACACCTTCGCCTGGAACGTCCTCGGCTACTGGCTGGGCGCCGCGGTGGAGGACGACGCCGTGCCGGTCCTGGACGGCATCGACACGGTCCCTGACCTCGTCCAGCTCAAGCAGCTCGGCGCCGCCGCCGCCAGCTCGGGAGACACCGAGCTCTTCCACATCCCGGGGGTGACGCCCGAGTGCGCGTCGGTCGAGCAGGTGCTCGTCGACGGTGCGGCCGAGGTGACGTTCGGACCCGACGAGCTGCGGCAGACCGTCGAGCGGCTGAACGTCACCCGCACCGGTGACGACGTCGACTTCGTCATGATCGGCTGCCCGCACGCCAGCTACGAGCAGCTCCAGCAGGTCGCCGCGATGGTCGACGGCCGGCGGTTGAGCCCCGACGTCGCGCTGTGGGTCTTCACCCCGAGCGCGCTGCGCGAGCGGGCCCGGCAGGAAGGGTTGCTGGCGACCATCGAACGCTCCGGCGCGCGGGTGCTCTCCGACACCTGCCCCGCCATCGGCCAGTTCCTCCCCAAGGGCACGCGCCGGTTCGCCACCGACTCCGCCAAGCAGGTCCACTACCTGCCCGCGATCATGGGCGTCGAGGGCGCCTTCGCCACGACGGCGCAGTGCGTGGCGGCCGCGGTCGACGGGAGGCTGCCGTCGTGAGCGACGTCGTCGAACAGCGGCTGCCGGAGAAGGTGCTGACGGCGAAGACCCTCGTGCCGGGGGAGGTCCGAGGCCCGGCGCTCGTGTGCACGGCGCCCATCTCCGGCTGGGGCGGCATCGACCCGAAGACGGGCACGATCACCGAGACCACCCACCCGCAGCGCGGCGAGTCCTTCGCCGGTCGCGTCCTCGTCATCCCCGGTGCCAAGGGCTCCTCCGGGTGGTCCGGGCAGTTCCACCTGGCCAGGGTTATCGGCACCGCACCGCTCGCCATCGTGACCCGGGCCGTGAACTCCAAGCTCGCCGTCGGGCTGGTGGTCCTCGAGATCCCCGCCGTGCAGGTCACGGATCTCGACGCATTCGTCGGCGAGACCGGACGGCTGCCCGTGCGTGAGGTCGCGATCGAGCGGGGCGAGGTCCGGGTGACCTATCACCAGGACGGTGGCGGAGGCACCACGCCGGCCGGTGGACGGCGGTAGGGGCGTGTTCCTTGGGCACACCCCCACCGTCGAGCTGGCACCCACGTCGGGTGCGCACAGCCACTGTGGCGGTCAGGCCGGCTGGTATCGCGAGTAGAGCACTCCGGTGTCGAGAGTCCGTGACTCCAGCAGCCGAGACGAGATCCGCTCACCGCTCGGTTCGAAGAGCCGCGCACCGGAACCGAGGACCAGCGGGTGGATGAACAGCCCGAGCTCGTCGAGCACGCCGGCCTTCATGAGAGAGCGCACCAGCGTCGCACTCCCGTTGACGAGGATGTCCTTGCCCGGCTCCTGCTTGATCTCGGCGAGCGTCTCGGCGACGTCGCCGGTGAGGAGCTCCGAGTTCTGCCAGTCCACGCGATCGAGGCTCGTGGAGGCGACAAGCTTGCGCGTGCCGTTCATCCACGCGGCGTTCGGGTCGTCGGTGGAATCTCGTTCGGGCCAGGAGCCGGCGAAGACCTCGTAGGTACGCCGGCCGAGGAGCAGGGTGTCCGCCCGAGCGGTCTGCTCATCGACGATCTTGCCCATCTCGTCGTTGAACAGCACCCATTGCTCGGGCGCCTCGACCACGCCGTCGAGCGAGACAAACAGCCAGGCAACGATCTTCCTCATGTGTATCTCCTTTCACAGAGCCGTCTGCGGCGTACGGGCCGCTCTTGGTCGAGGTGAGAGCGTCACAGCCGGTCCCGCAGACCAACAACGATTCGAGCTGGGCCTAATCTTCTTGGGATGATCCACCTGCACTTCAGCGCCGAGGATCTCGGCCGGATTCGCTTCGCGTTCTCACCGGTGTGGGAAACCGTGACGAGTCTTCGCACGCTCGCCACGAGCCCGACTGCCGGCCTGCACGCCGCGTGGGTGCGGCGGGTCGGTCCGCACCTGGAGGGCATCGACATGGAGCTGTTGGGCACGTTGGTGCGGCCTGCCGGCTACATCCCCGACTTCCTTCATCCCACGCTCGGGGACAGGAGTCCCACGTTCGACGACGGCGCCTCGCAGGTGTCGGCCACCGACCCGCAGCTCGTCGCCGACGAGCTGTCCCATCTTGCGGAGCATCCCGTCGCTCAACGGGGAGAAGGTCGCGAACGCCGAGTCCAGATTCTGCGGGAGCTGATCCGGTCGCCGGAGGAAGCGGTCACGCGGATCGTGGCCGAGCTCGACCGCTACTGGAACGTGGCTATCCGTCCGTTCTGGGGGCGGATCGAGGCGCTGCTGCAGGACGACCTCGGGTACCGGATGGATCAGCTCGCCTCCGGGGGCGTGCAGCAGCTGTTCGCGACGCTGCACCCCTCCCTCACGTTCGACGGCGACACCCTCAAGGTCGTCAAGTACTACGACGGGCACGCCGAGCTGCGACACCGTGGGCTGCTGCTGATCCCGTGCGTGTTCGCCTGGCCCGACGTCATCGTGCGCACCGCCGACCCGCAGCCGGCCGTGACGTACGCACCGCGCGGGGTCGGTCGCCTGTGGGAATCCGACCCCCGCACCCGCGTCTCGCCGCTGGTCGACGTGCTCGGGCGCAGTCGAGCCACGATCCTGGCTCAGCTCGATCTGCCCATGTCGACGACTCAGCTGGCCGCACAGCTCGCCCGGAGCGCACCGACCGTCAGCGCCCATCTCAAATCACTTCAGGAAGCCGGCATCGTCTTCTCCCGGCGTGACGGGAAGACGGTCCTCTACTCCCGGACCAGGCTCGGCGATTCGCTGGTGACCGGATAGGCCGGTGACGAACCGGTGTCGGGCTTGCTGCGCCCCTGGGCCGTCTCTTTGACCGGCGCACCGAAAGCCGGGTTGAGTGACTCCCGTATCCGGAATCGACCCGCTGGGCCGGGGCGGTCCTGCCCCGGCTCGTCGCCGGCTCGCGGACCGATCGGTTCGATGACACCGAGAGGAAAGCGCCTCCATGGAGACGACCACGCTGCACGAGGGTTGGACCCTGCGCCATGCCGGGGGCGAGGTGCCCGGCGAGATCGACGGAGTCGTCGTCCCCGCGACGGTGCCCGGGTCGGCCCACACCGACCTGCTCGAGGCCGGCCTGATCCCGGATCCGTACCTCGGTGAGAACGAGACGGCGCTGGCGTGGGCGCACCGTGCCGACTGGGTCTACGAGACGACCTTCACGGCCGAGCCCGCCGCCGCGGGGGAGCGGGTCGACCTGGCGTTCGACGGGCTCGACACCGTCGCCACAATCATGCTCAACGGCACCGAGCTCGGCCGCACGGAGAACATGCATCGGCGGTACCGGTTCGACGTCACCGCGCTCCTCGCGGCGGAGAACAGCCTCACGGTCCACCTGCACTCCGCCCTGGCGCGCGCCGAGGAGGTCGCGGCCGAGGTCGGGCCGCGCCCGCACTCGTACCCGCACCCGTTCAACGCCATCCGCAAGATGGCCTGCAGCTTCGGCTGGGACTGGGGTCCGGACCTGCAGACCGCAGGGATCTGGCGGCCGGTGCGCCTCGAACGGTGGCAGACCGCCCGCCTGAGCGAGGTGCGGCCGCTGGTCACCGTCGGCCCCGACGGCACCGGCCGGGCGGAGGTCCTGGTCGACGTCGAGACTGCTGCCGGCGCGCCGTCGTCGGCCGTGCGCGTGCGCGCCGCGCTCACGGCCCCCGACGGCGCCACTCGGGCTGCGGACGGCGAGGTCGCCGTCCGGGACGGGCGTGCCGCCCTCGTCCTGGACGTGCCCGACGCCGAGCTGTGGTGGCCGCACGGCTACGGCGCCCAGCCGCGCTACGACCTCGCCGTCACGCTCGTCGACGGCGAGCAGGCCCTCGACGACTGGAGCCGCAAGATCGGGTTCCGCAACGTCGTCGTGCGCACCGACCCCGACGAGATCGGGACCTCCTTCACCATCGAGATCAACGGCACTCCGATCTTCGCCAAGGGCGCCAACTGGATCCCCGACGACCACTTCCTCACCCGCGTCACCCCGGATCGGTACGCACGCCGCGTGGACCAGGCGATCGCCGCGAACATGAACCTGCTGCGCATCTGGGGCGGCGGCGTCTACGAGGACGACGCGTTCTACGACGCCTGCGACGCGCGCGGCGTCCTGGTGTGGCAGGACTTCCTGCTGGCCTGCGCCGCCTACGCCGAGGACGAGCCCATCTGGAGCGAGCTCGAGGCCGAGGCGCGCGACAACGTCGTGCGGCTCATGTCCCACCCGTCGCTCGCCATCTGGAACGGCGGCAACGAGAACCTCTGGGGTTTCATGGACTGGGGCTGGCAGCCCGAGCTCGACGGCGCGACCTGGGGTTACGGCTACTACCACGAGCTGTTCCCGCAGGTCCTCGCCGAGCTGGACCCGACCCGCGCGTACGTCGAGGGCAGCCCCACGTCCCCGGGCTTCGCGCCGTGGGGGAAGCACCCGAACGACCCCGACCACGGGCTCAAGCACGAGTGGCAGGTCTGGAACCAGGTCGACTACTCCCACTATCGCGACGAGGCGCCCCGGTTCGTCTCCGAGTTCGGGTTCCAGGGGCCACCGACCTGGGCGACGCTCACCCGGGCGCTCGATCCGGACGACCTGCACAAGGAGTCGTCGGCGTTCCTGCTGCACCAGAAGGCCCCGGACGGCAACGGCAAGCTCGACCGCGGCCTCGCCCCGCACCTGCCCGTCCCCGAGGACTTCACCGACTGGCACTGGGCGACCCAGCTCAACCAGGCCCACGCGGTGAGGTTCGCGCTGGAGCACTACCGCTCGCACTGGCCGCGCACGGCCGGAGCCATCGTGTGGCAGATCAACGACTGCTGGCCGGTGACCTCTTGGGCCGCGGTCGACGGCGACGAGCGGCCCAAGCCGCTCTGGTACGCCATGCGCGCCGCCTACGCCCCCCGCATCCTGACCGT
This sequence comes from Georgenia halophila, assembly GCF_039541595.1. NCBI lineage: Bacteria > Bacillati > Actinomycetota > Actinomycetes > Allobogoriellales > Allobogoriellaceae > Georgenia > Georgenia halophila. The sequence goes on from NZ_BAABGN010000001.1 coordinate 330,114, forward strand.
CCAGCCGCGCGACGGACGTCTGGTGGTCGCCGTCGTCAACGACACCGACCAGCCCTGGAGCGGGGTGCTCTCCCTGTCCCGGCACACCCTCGACGGGGCCGTGCCGGCCTCGTCCGACGTCACGGCGGAGGCAGGGCCTCGGTCGGTCGAGCTCGTGGACGTGCCCGCCGACCTGGCCACCGCCGGCGACCCGGCCCGGGAGGTGCTCGTCGCCGCCTTGGGTGATGTGCGCACCGTGCACCTGTACGCCGAGAACAAGGACCTGGCCCTGGACCCGGACGCGGTCACCGCGACGGCGGCTCCGGCGTCGGGCGGGTACGACGTGACGATCACCGCGACCTCGCTCGCCCTCGATGTCACCGTCCTGGCCGACCGGCTCGCCCCGGACGCGGTCACCGACCGGGCCCTGGACCCGCTGCTCGCCGGCGAGTCCGTCACCGTCCACGTCGCGACCGCGGCTGCGCCGGATCCGGGAGACCTGACGGGGGCACCCGTGCTGCGCAGCTCCAACGCGCTGCACGCGGCAGTGGGACACCCTTCGAAACTGTGACGCAGCGCACGTCGCGGCCACTAGAGTCCGACCAGGGGGGCCCGACCCGGGTTGCCCGACCCGGGAAGGAGACCTGTATGCGTCGTGCACTCACCGGGCTGGCCGGAGCGGCCGCCCTGACCCTCGCCGTCGTCCCGACCGCCCAGGCGGGCGGGAAGCAGATCGGTGTCAACGTCGTCCTCAGCTCCGACCTCAGCGCCGAGGTCGAGGCCGAGCTGTCGAGCCTCGGCCGGATCAACGAGACCTATCCCGAGATGGACGCGCTCACGATGCGGGTGCGTGAGTCCGACCTCGACGACGTGCGCGCCCTGCCCTACGTCGAGGCCGCCAACGCCGACGTCGAGCTCATCGGCAAGCCGGTCGTCACCAGCCCGTTCACCGACACCACGGACGGGATCGCCACCTGGAACACCGACCAGGCGAACGTCTACGACCAGGGTGAGGACGGCGATCCGCGCGAGGTGGCGGAGACCGGCGAGGGCGTGTACGTCGCCGTGCTCGACACCGGGCTGCACTCGAGCTGGCCGCACTACTTCGGCACCGCGCACATCGCCGACGAGTTCGGCATCTCCTTCGGCGGCGGTGGCGGCGAGCGCGGCCACGTCTCGACCCAGCCCAACAAGTGGACCGTCGACCAGAACGGCCACGGCACGCACGTGACCAGCACGATCCTGGGCTACAACCAGGGCGGGACCGCCGTCGCCGGTGTCGCGCCGGAGGCCACGGTCATCCCGGTCAAGGTCCTCAACCAGAACGGCTCGGGCTGGTCCTCCGTCGTCGCGGCCGGCATCGACTACGTCACCGACCTCAAGGTCTCCGGAGCCCTCGGTGACTCCCCGGTGGTCATCAACATGTCGCTCGGCGGGCCGGAGCCGGACGCGCTGACGCAGGCCGCGGTCGAGCGGGCCGTGGCGAACGACGTCCTCATCGTCTCCTCGGCCGGCAACAGCGGTGAGGCGGGCATGGGCTACCCGGGCGCCTACCCCGAGGTCATCTCGGTGGCGGCCTCCGGCTGGACCGGCCAGTGGACGTCCGGGACCTGGTGGAACACCGGTGACGTCGCCGACCCGACGACCGCGGAGGACACCTACATCGCAGAGTTCTCCTCACGTGAGCTGGCCGGTCAGGACCTCGACGTCGCGGCACCGGGCAGCTGGGTCGTCGGGCCGTACCAGACCAACTCCAAGCTGAGCTACTACTACCTCTCCGGCACCTCGATGGCCTCGCCGCACGTGGCCGGTGCGGTCTCGCTCATGCTGCAGGCCGACCCGGACCTCACCCAGGCGGAGGCGGAGGCCGCGCTGGAGGCGACGGCGCTGCCGCTCGGTGCCGGTAGCCGTGAGCTCGTCGACCCGACCGTCGGGCCGACGACCATCAGCTGGGGCGCGAACGCCAGCGGCTCCGGCCTGATGGACGTGCCGGCGGCGATCGAGGCCGTCAGCTCTCGCTGACCAGCAGCCCCACCAGCAGGTTGAGCATCGCGCTGTGCTGGATGTTCTTCGCCGCGGAGTCGTCGTCCTGGTGGGTGAGGAAGGCGCGCCGCGACGTCGCCTCGTAGGTGCAGGTGACGAGCTCGATCGCCTCGCGCTCGGGCACCACGAAGCGCAGCCCGAGTCCGGCCAGCACGCGCCGCAGCACGACCGCGAGCTCCTCGTTGAACCGCTGCTGCTGCGCGACGAAGCGGACGGCGACGTCCTCCTCTCGTAGCGCCAGCAGCTCGAACTCCACGCTCAGGAGGTGCCAGCGCCGCTGGTCTCCGGTGTCCGGCATGACCGCGGCCACGACGGACCCGATCGCGTCCGGGCTGACGGCGTCGCCCTGGACGGCATCGTCACCGAGGTCCGCGACCGCCGCTTCCAGGGTCGCCAGGCGGGTGCGCACGTCTCGCTCGGTGAGCGCGAGGAAGAGTTCTTCCTTGCTGTCGAAGTTCGAGTAGAACGCCCCGCGCGTGAACCCCGCCGCCTCGCAGACGGCCTCGATCGAGGAGGCCTGCAGGCCCTGGCGCGAGAAGACGTCGAGCGCGGCGTCCAGCAGCCGTTCGCGCGTGCGCTCGCGGCGGGCGGAGATCGGGGTCTCCGCCGAGGCCTCCACGTCGTCGTGGTCGATGTCGGTCGACATGTGCTGATGCTCCCACGAGAACGGGTTGGCGATGCACCACTGTATCGGATACGTTCGTGTATCGGATACAGACCTGTATCCGGATGCCTGCTCCCACTCTGGCCGTCCAGGAGTCCCCGTGTCCTCAGCCCTGTACTCGCTCGGCCGCTGGGCGGTGCGTGCCCGCCGGCTCGTCGTCGTCGCCTGGATCCTCGTCCTCGGTCTCGTCGGTGCACTCGCGGCCACGGTCGGCAACGGCCTCGACGACGAGATCAGCATCCCGGGCACCGAGTCCCAGGAGGCTATGGACCGCCTGTCGGGGACGTTCCCGGAGGTCAGCGGGGCATCGGCCCAGCTCGTCGTGGTGGCCCCCGAGGGCGGCACGATCGACGACGCCGCGGTCCGCGGGCCGCTCGAGGACGCCGTCGAGGAGATCGCCGGCCTCGACCAGGTCACCGCCGTCGCCTCCCCGTACGACGACCAGATGCCTGCCTCCGTCAGCGGCGACGAGCGGGCCGCGCTGCTGACGATCCAGCTCGACGGCGAGCTGGCGGACATCACCGAGACCACGCGCGAGGAGCTCTCGGACGTCGAGGAAACGCTCGCGGCCGCGCTTCCCGACGGCGGACAGTCGGCCCTCGGCGGTCAGCTCTTCAGCACCGAGCTCCCTGAGATGGGGGCCATCGAGGCGGTCGGCGTGGTCGTGGCGCTCATCGTCCTGATGGCCACCCTCGGCTCCTTCGTGGCCGCCGGACTGCCGCTGCTCAACGCCCTCCTCGGCGTCGGCATCTCCGTCTGCCTCATCTTCGCCGCCACGGCTCTCGGCCCGGTGAACTCCACGACGCCGATGCTCGCCGTCATGCTGGGCCTGGCCGTCGGCATCGACTACGCGCTGTTCATCGTCTCGCGCCACCGAGACCAGCTACGCGGGGGCCTGGCGGTCGAGGAGTCCGTCGCCCGCGCCGTGGCGACCGCGGGCTCCGCCGTCATCTTTGCCGGCCTGACGGTCATGATCGCCCTGCTCGGGCTCGGCGTCGCGGGCATCCCGTTCCTGACCACCATGGGCGTCGCCGCGGCCGTCGGCGTGGGGATCGCCGTCCTCGTCTCCATCACGCTCATCCCGGCCACCCTCGGCATGGCGGGGGAGCGGCTGCGGCCCGGGCCCTCGCGCCGGGCGGCACGCCGGGCGGCACGCGAGCGTGCCAACCCCACGAGCGCCGGCGAGGAGCACCACAGCCGGTTCTTCGGCGCCTGGGTGCGCGCCGTCACCCGCTTCCCGGCGGTGACGATCGCGCTTGTCGTGGTGGCCGTCGCCGCGCTGAGCCTGCCGGCCATGAACCTGCGCCTCGCCCTGCCCGACGCCGGCGCGCTCGAGGAGGACCACGAGGCCCGGATCACCTACGACCTCGTCGCCGACCACTTCGGCGAAGGCTTCAACGGCCCGCTCATCGTCACCGCCCCGATCGTCACGTCCAACGACCCGGTCGCCCTGATGGAGAACATCGCCGACGAGATCCGCACCCTCCCGGGCGTCGCGGACGTCCCGCTCGCCACGCCCAACCCGAGCGCCGACACCGGCATCGTCCAGGTCGTTCCCACCGGCGCGCCGGACTCCGAGGCCACCGAGCAGCTCGTGCACGACATCCGCGACCTGCGACCGCAGATCAGCGAGGAGTACGGCGTCGACATCGCCGTCACCGGCTTCACCGCCGTCGGCATCGACGTCTCGGCGAAGCTCGGCGCGGCGCTCCTGCCCTTCGCGCTCGTCGTCGTCGGCCTGTCGTTCGTGCTGCTCACCATGGTGTTCCGGTCGATCGCCGTGCCGATCAAGGCCACCGTCGGCTACTTCTTCTCCGTCGGTGCCGCCTTCGGCGTCGTGGCCCTCGTCTTCCACGACGGCGTCTTCGCCGAAGCCCTCAACCTCACCCGTACCGGGCCCGTCATCAGCTTCATGCCGATCGTCGTCATGGGCATCCTGTTCGGCCTCGCGATGGACTACGAGGTCTTCCTCGTCTCTCGGATCCGGGAGGAGTACGTCCACGGCCGCGACGCGCGCAGCGCCATCAGCGCCGGCTTCCAGGGATCCGCGAAGGTCGTCACGGCGGCCGCGGTCATCATGTTCTCGGTGTTCGTGTTCTTCGTGCCCGAGGGCGACATGAACCTCAAACCCATCGCGCTCGGCCTCGCGGTCGGCGTCACCGTCGACGCGTTCGTCGTACGCATGGTGCTCGTCCCCGCGGTGCTCGCCCTCCTCGGCGACAAGGCCTGGTGGATGCCGCGCTGGCTCGACCGCGCGCTGCCGTCCTTCGACGTCGAAGGAGAGGGCCTGGCCCGCCAGGTCGCGCTCGAGAGCTGGCCCGAGCCCGACGCCCACGACGCCCTGGTCGCGCACGGGCTCGAGGTCCGCGGCCCCGACGGCACCACCCTCGTCGGCCCCGTCGGCGTCCGCCTCCGTGACGGCGGAGCGCTCCTCGTCCGAGCGGACTCCGCGAGTTCGGTCAGCGCCTTCCTGCTGACCGTCTCCGGCCGCCTGAGCCCCGACGCCGGTGCGGTCAAGGTCGCCGGCCTGGTCCTGCCCCAGCGGGCCGGTGCCGTGCGCCGACGGGTCGCCTTCGTCTACGCCACCACCGAGCCCGTCGCCGCCATCGACGCGGCGCGGGCCGGCCGGCCGCGGTTGCTCGTCGTCGACCGGGCCGAGGTCGAGCCCGCCGTCCGCGGCGAGGTCGCCGAGGCCCTCGGGCGCGCCCGCGCCGAGGGCATCGCCGTCGTGGTCGGTGCGGCGGGCGGCCCGCCGCGCGAGCTCCTCCCGGACGCTCCAGTCCTCGACCTCGACGTCGGGCGCGAGGGCGCCGCCACCGACCAGCTGCCGCACGTCACCCAGGAGGCCCGGGCATGACCATGAGTTCCGCCAGCACGAACCGACGGCGTCCCGGCCCCGGCACCGTCGTCGCGCTCACGCTGCTGCCGCTCGCCGTCCTGGGTCTGCTGCTCGCGGCTCTGTGGCAGCCGCAGGAGCGCCTCGACACGGTGCGGGCCGCCATCGTCAACAGGGACAAGCCGGTGGAGGTCGAGGGTCAGGCCGTTCCGCTCGGCCGCCAGCTGGCCTCCGGACTCGTCAGTGGTGGCGCCTCGGCAGCCGGCTCGGGCGACGACGCTCCCGTCGACACGAACTACACCTGGGAGATCACCGACGCGGACCAGGCGGCGGCCGGCCTCGAGGACGGCACGTACGCCGCGGTGGTGACCATCCCCGGGAACTTCTCCGCGGCCGCCACCTCCTACAGCGGACAGGCCGGCGAGGCGCATCAGGCGACCATCGACGTCGCCACCCCGGAGGGCGGGCGGATCCTCGACGACGCGCTCGCGCAGGTCGTGGCCGGCACGGCCACCGACGTGCTGTCCGGGATGCTGACCGAGACCTACATCGAGAACCTGCTCGTCGGGTTCACCACGTTGGACGAGCAGCTCGGTGAGGCGGCCGGCGGTGCCTCCGAGCTGGCCACCGGTGCCGGGCAAGCGGCGTCCGGCGCCGAGCAGCTGGCCGACGGCGTGGACGAGCTGGCCGAGGGCGCGGACGGTCTGGCGTCGGGCCTCGGCGAGCTCGGTGCTGGCGCCGACGAGCTGGCGTCCGGCGCTGACGACCTCGCGGGCGGGGCGGACCAGCTGTCCGGCGGGGCGACCCGGGTGGCCGACGGTGTCGGTGCCAGCGCAGCGGGTGCTCGGGAGCTGGCTACCGGAGCAGAAGGTCTGGCGAACGGATTGGGCGGGCTCTCCGGTGGGGCGTCCCAGCTTGCCAACGGGCTGGAGCAGCTGAACACAGAGGTGGCCGGCGCCTCCGACGGGCTGGGTCAGGTCACCGACGACTACGGCCAGGTCCTTCGGATCTTGGCGCCGTACGTGCAGCAGTCGGCGCAGGCATGCTCAGACGGCACTGACGGTCCGTTGTCGTGTGACGACGTCGCCACGTTGGCTCCCCTTCTCGAACAGGCCCAGCAGGGTGGCCAGGGCGGATCAGCCGATCCGATGAGCGAGCTGCAGACGGCGGTGTCCGGTTTGGCCGAGGGCGCTGACCGGCTTGCCGGCGGCGTCGACGAAGCCGCCACGGGCGCGCAGAAGCTCGCCGGCGGCGCCGACGAGCTGGCCACCGGGCTCGACGAGCTCTCCGGGGGCGCCGCGCAGCTGGCCTCCGGGAGCGACGAGCTCGCCTCCGGCGCGAGCGGCCTCGCCGAGGGTGCGCATGGTCTCGCCTCCGGCGTCGGAGAGCTGCAGACGGGCGCCGAGCAGCTCGCCACCGGGACCGAGGAGCTGGCGACCGGCACGGAGGGCCTGGCGTCCGGCGTCGGGCAGCTCGCCGCCGGCAGCGGGGAGCTGGCCGACGGGCTCGACCAGGCGGTCGAGAACATTCCCAGCTACGACGAGGCCGAGCGGACCAACCTGGCCTCGGTCGCGTCGGAACCGGTGGCCGAACCCGGTGGGAACGGCATCACCAGCGGGGCCTCCGGGCCGCTGTTCGCCGTCCTCGCCCTCTGGCTCGGTGCCCTGGTCATCTTCGTGGTGTTCCCGGCGACGCCCTCAGGGGCGCTCGGCTCCACCCGCGGCACGCTGCGACTGGCACTGTCCGCCTTCGCCGTCCCCGGTGCCATCGGTGCCGTCACCGGCGCCGCCGCGGGTCTGGTGCTCGCCGGCGTGCAGGGGCTGAGCCCTTCCGGCTGGGTCGGCCTGGCGCTCCTCGGTGCCGTGATCTCGATGGCGTTCGTCGCGGTGAACCAGGCGCTCGTGGGACTGCTCGGTCATGCGGGCAGCGGGCTGAGCATCCTCGTCGCGATCCTCGTGCTGGCGACGGGAGTGGTCTCGACGACGCCGCCGGGCCTCATGGCCGCGCGCGACGTGCTGCCGGTCGGTCCCGCCGTGGACGCGCTCGCGGCCGTGGCCTTCCCGGGCGTGGGCGGCCTCGGCGGCGCCCTGGTCGCGGTGGTGCTCTGGGCGCTGGGCGGGCTGGCCATCACCACCTTCGCGGTCTCCCGGCGGCGGACCGTGCGCGTCAAGCAGCTCCTCGCCGCCTGACGCGACGAGCCTCGCCGGGCCGGGGAGTCACCGAACCCCGGTCCCGGTTCGAGAAATGTGCTCTTTCTGTCGTTCGCGGCCGCAAGTTCAGCACATTTTGGCCTGCTGTCAACGCCGACCGAGCGCCTCGGCCATCTGGTCGACAGCCTCCTCGAGGACGGGCCGGGGCATGGCCATGTTGAACCGGGCCATGCCGCGTGCGGCCTCCCCGCACAGCGCGCCGTCGGTCATCGCGACCTTCGCCTCCCGCAGGAAGAACTGCGCGGGATGGTCGCCGAGGTCGAGCGCGCGGCAGTCCAGCAACGTCAGGTACGTCCCCTCGGGCGCGGTGTAGCCGATCTCGGGGATCCGGTCGGCGAGCAGCTCACCGAGCAGGCGGCGGTTGCCGTCGAGGTAGCCGATCACGTCGTCGAGCCACTGCCCGCCGGAGGTGTAGGCGGCCGTGTTCGCGACCACGCCGAGCGTCGCCGCGCCGTGCTCGGCGGTCGGGCCCACGCTGGACCAGACCTCCGCGTCCGCGTCGTTGGACAGGATCAGCTGCGCGCACTTCATGCCGGGCAGGTTCCACGCCTTCGACGCCGAGGTGGAGGTCACCGTGTGGCGGGCGGTCTCCTCGGAGATCGAGGCGTAGGGCAGGTGCTGGTGCTCGGGGAAGACGAGCGGCGAGTGGATCTCGTCGGAGAAGACCCGGCCGCCGTGCCTCTCGACGACCTCCGCGACAGCCAGCATCTCGTCGCGCTCCAGCACCCGGCCGATCGGGTTGTGCGGGTTGCACAGGACCAGCAAGTTCCCACCGGCGCCGAAGGCACGGTCGAGGGCGTCGAGGTCGTAGACGTAGCGTCCGTCCTCGACCGCCATGGGCACCTCGATGATCTCCCGCCCCAGGATCTTCGGGAGCGTCAGGAACGGCATGTACGCCGGGGTCGGGAGGATGATCGGAGAGCCCGGGGTGGAGAAGTGCTCGATCGCCGCCGCCGCTCCGGCGAGCACGTCCGGCAGCGGGCGCACGCGCTCCGCGGGGACATCCCACCCGTACCTGGTCCGCTGCCAGCCAGCGCACGCCGCGGACATCCGCTCGCCGACGGCCTTGGGCAGGTAGCCGAGCAGCCCGCGGTCGACGGCGTCGTGCAGCGCTCGGGAGACGGCCGGTGCGGTCCCGTAGTCCATCTCCGCGATGAACGCTCCGATGGACTCCGGGAAGGTGGACCACTTGACGCCACCGACCTCGCGAAGGGCATCGACGGTCACCGAGTCGAGCTGAGCGGAGATCTGTGCGGTGGGGGTGTCGGTCACGCCGACATCCTTCCCCGTCGCGTCCCGAAATGTCATGTTGCCCGTGGTTCGGATGGCGGATGATGGTCCCATGGCCCGTGACACCGCGGACGGTGGTCTTCCTGAACCTGCCGTCAACCCCGGCAGCGCGTCGGTGACCGCCGGCATGCCTCCCGCCGCAGACCTGCCCGACGACGCTCCCGTGCCCCGCCGGCCCGTCGGCGCCCTCGTGACGTCGAACCTTCTCGGCGGCGTGGGCGTCGCCTCCTCGGCGGTAGTGGGAGCCCTGCTCGTCGCGCAGGTCGGCGGCACCGCGCTGGCCGGCCTGGGCCAGGCCAGCAGCGTGCTCGGTGCGGCGTTCGCCGCCATCCCGCTCGCGCGGCTGGCCGCACGCCGCGGGCGGCGCTGGTCGCTCACGGTCGGGTACGCCCTGGCGATCACCGGTGCCGCCGTCATCGTCGGCGCGGCCGTCATCGACAACCTGGTGCTGCTCCTTGCCGGCCTCCTGCTCTTCGGCGTCGCCCAGGCGACGAACCTGCAGTCCCGGTACGCCGCCACCGACGGCGTGCCCGCCGGGCGGCGCGCCCGCGTCATGTCGATCGTGGTGTGGGCGACGACGGTCGGAACCGTCGTCGGCCCCAACCTGAGCGACGCGGGGCAGAATCTCGGTCTGTCGCTCGACATCCCCGGCCTCGCCGGGCCGTACCTGTTCTCCCTTGGCGCATTCGTGCTGGCCGGCCTCGCCGTCCTGCTGCTGTACCCGAACCACCGGCCGGTCACGACCGGTGCCCCGACCAGGCCGATCCGTGCCGTCACCGCCCTGCGGTGGGCGGCCCGGGAGCCGTCCGCGCGCACCGGTGTCGTCGTGGTGGCCGGGGGCCATGCCGTGATGGTCATGGTGATGGTGATGACCCCGGTGCACATGCAGCACAACGGCATGACGATCCAGCTCGTCGGCCTCGTGATCTCGATCCACACCCTCGGCATGTTCGCGTTCAGCCCGGTGTTCGGCTGGCTCACCGACCGCATCGGACCCGTGGCGACGGCATGGACCGGCGCGGGGATCCAGGCGCTCGCCGTCATCACGGGTTTCGTCGCGGCCGGCGTCGACGGGACGGCGATGACCGCCGTCGCGCTGTTCCTCCTCGGCCTCGGCTGGTCGGCCGTGACGATATCCGGCTCGACGATGATCGCGCGGGTGCCCGAGGTGGACATGCGGGTCTCGCTGCAGGGCGCGTCCGACGCCACCATGAACTACGCGGGCGCGGGCGCGGCGGCGCTGGCCGGGCCGATCCTCGCCTTCGGCGGGTTCGAGGGGGTCAACGTCGCCGGGGCGGTGGTGCTGGCGGTCGTGGTCGCCGCGCTCGTCACCGCACGCCTGCCGGTGCACGTCCGTGACGGCATGCAGGCCCCGATCCGCTGAAACCCGGTGTCCTCGAGGGCAGCGAGACCTGTACTCAGCACCCGGCGGAGTCACCGCGCAGGAGAACCTTTCGTCCGGGCACATTGTTGACGGATGCCCTGGTTCTACGACACGATTCGCTGGCGTTGCCCTGACTGGGGGGGGATCGCACGACGAAGCGCGATGAATGGGGAATGATGTCACGTCGGGAATCTGGAACGATTCGGCCGGCTGGTGCCGGGCAGGCGATTCGTCGCCGCATCGCTGCGGCGGCGTCTTTGTCGCTGGTATCGGGACTGCTTTCGGCCGGGATCGCCGCCACGGTGGCCGCGCCCGCTGCCGCCGCGCCCGGCGACCCGTTCGACCCCACCGAGGCACGGGTCTTCGTCGCGCAGGACACCCCCACGCAGCTGAAGATCGCCGTCCAGGGTGAAGACGGCAACATCACCTTCCAGAACGAGGGTCCCGTCGCGGACATCACTTACAACGCCATCGCCTACAACCCCGCCGACAACTACATCTACGCCGTCTCCGGCGGCGAGGTCATCCGCGTCGGCCAGGACGGCGACGTCCAGACGACGGAGTGGGCGGTGCCGCCCTCCGTCATCGGTGCGTTCGGCGCTGACGGCCTTTACTACACCGTCGCCGGGACTGCACCGGGCGGCGATGCCTACCGGCTCACCTCGATCGACGTGAGCGACGAGACGTCGGACCCGAACACCATCGAGATCACACAGCCGACCGCGTCACCCGACATGACCTACCTCGAGGGGTACTTCTGGTCGGTCGGCACCACAGCCGGCACCGCCGACGCGACCGTGACGCGGTTGGACCCGACGACCGGAGTCGTTGAGAGTTTCCCCGCTCCCGGCCTCCTCCCGGTCGCGGACGCCACCGCCGGGGCGCAGTGGACCTACGGCAACGGCAACATCGGCATCTCGGACAACACCACCGGCAACGTGTCCCAGATCCAGGTGACGAACCCTGCTTCCGACGCGCCGACGTTCACCCGCATCTCGACCATCCCGGGACCTGGCAGCAGCAACAACGACGGCACGTCGAGCCTCGGCGTGCCTGCGGACCTGGCCCTGACCAAGACGGTGGAGCCGGGGACTGCGGGACCGGGCTCGGAGGTCACGTACACCCTCACCGTCGTCAACAACGGCCAGGGCAACTCCTCCGGCCACATTATCGCGGACGACCTGCCCGAGGGCCTGGAGAACGTCAGCAGCGACGACCCGGCGGTCCAGATCAACGACGACGGAACCATCACGGTGGCCGGTGGTCGGCTGGAAGCTAACCAGAGCGCCACGTACACCTACACCGGCACGCTGACCGAGTCGACGAGCGACGTGGTCAACACGGCGACGGTGACCGGCAACGAGGAAGACCCCACGTCGGAGAACAACACGAGCAGCTCGACGCTGAGTCCGCGAGACCTGACGGTGGAGAAGGTCTCCGACGCGACCGAGGACACCGGTCCGGGCGACACCGTGGGCTACACGGTCACCGTCAGCAACGACGGCACGGGTGACTACACCGTGGACGAGCCGGCCGTCGTCGCCGACGATCTGACCGGCGTGTTGGATGACGCCACGTTCAACGACGACGTCGCCGTGGACCCGGACACCGGCTCGGTGGACCTCGCCGACGGCGTTCTGACCTGGTCCGGCCCGCTGGCCTCCGGCGACTCGATCGAGATCACCTACTCGGTGACCGTTGACCGGTCCGGGGACCACCAGCTGGTCAACAGCGCCGGCGCGGTCTGTGAGGCTCCGGTGACCTGCGACCCGGCAGTGAGCGTTACGACGCCGCTCCCGCACGTGGTGTCCTCCAAGGTCGCCGACCCGGCCGACGGCGAGGCGCTCGCCGCGGGTGACGTGGTGGAGTACACCCTCCGCTGGGAGAACGAGGGCTTGGCAGCGGGCCCGGTCGACTCGACGGACGACCTGAGCGGCGTCCTGGACGACGCCGAGCTCACCACGGGCCCGGAGGTCGTCATGGACGACGCGACGGCGGAGCCCGTGACCGCGACGCTGACCGACGAGAACCTGCTCCGTGTGGTGGGCGAGCTCGGCGCCGGCCAGGGCGTGACGGTGACCTACCAGGCCACCGTCCGGCCCGACGGTGAGCGCGGCGACAACGAGCTCGGGAACGTGCTCGCGCAGGACCAGCCGGTGTACGAGTGCGACGATGCCGGTGACTGCGGGCCGGTGCCGCCGTCGACCACTCAGCACCCGATCGGTGAGCTGACCGACTGGAAGAGCGTGGACCCGGTCTCCGGCGGCACGGTCCAGCCGGGCACCGAGGTGACCTACACCCTCCACTTCACCAACACGGGGCAGGCGCCGGTCGAGGTGGCGCGCGATGACGTGCTGACCGGTGTGCTGGATGACGCCACGGTGGTCGAAGAGCCGGCGGCCTCGGACGAGGCGCTGAGCGTGTCGGAGATCGTCGACGGCAGGATCGCCGTGACCGGCACCCTGGAGCCGGAGCAGGAGGCGACGGTGTCCTACACGGTGGCCGTCAACCCCGACGGCGAGCGTGGGGACGACCAGCTGGGTAACTTCCTGGTCGATGCGGGCGCCGAGCCGCCGACCGAGTGCGTGCCGGGCGACGAGGCCGACTGCACGATCAGCTACGTCTCCAACCTCACTGTCGACAAGTCGGCGGACCCCGAGTCGGGTGAAGAGGTCGAGGAGGGGCAGGAGGTCACCTACTCCGTGACCTTCGCCAACACCTCCACCAACGCCGCGGCTGCGGACGCCGTCGTGGACTACACCGACCACCTGGTCGACGTCCTCGACGACGCCACGCTGAGTGAGGGTCCCAGCGTGGAGGGGACCGGCATCGACGCCGCCGTGGAGGACGACACCATCGTCATCACCGGTGGCATCGCCTCCGGGGAGACCGCGACGGTGACCTACACCGTGACGGTCAATGACTACGACGATCAGGGCAACCACAGCCTCGGCAACGTCGTGGCGGTCACCGGTGAGGACCCGGTGTGCGTCGAGGGCAGCGCGACGTGCACCCAGCACCCGGCGGCCGAACCGCCGGCCACACCGGGTGACGACGGCGCCGACGACGACGGCCCGATCTCGGAGCTGCCGGACACCGGTGCCGACGTCTGGGCGACGGGGCTTGCCGCCATCATGCTCATCGGTGCCGGCGTGGCGCTGACCGCCCGCCGCAACCGCACCCGAGAGGGATAGCGGCCGTACTGCTTACGCCCCCGGGACGATGGTCGCCACCGTCCCGGGGGCGCAGGCATGTCCAGCCGCTCGGCCGGCTGCGGCTGAGCTTCGTGGTGCACGCGGGCATGATGGCCGCTAGCCCGCCGTCCGGACGGGCTGACGCGTGCAGGAAGGAACCATGGTGAGCGCTACCCAGGACCCGCAGGAGTACATCGACCAGATGGCGCTCAAGCGGGGCTACGTCCTCGACTACCACAAGGTGATGGCGAAGCACGACTTCGAGGTGCTCCAGGCCGCGAACGAGCTGGTCAACGCCGCCTACCTCAACGAGCGCACGCTCGACCGCAAGACCAAGGAGCTCATCTTCATCGCGACCCAGACGATCCTGCGGGCGCCGAAGACGCAGATCCAGAGCCACATCCGCATCGCGCTCGACGTCGGGGCCACGGCGCAGGAGATCCTCGAGGCGATCGAGACCACGCTGCCCGAGGCCGGCGTCATCGTCTTCAACGCCGGCTTCGAGGCCTGGCGCGAGGTCGTGGAGGCCGACGGCATCGAACCGACGGTCGACGTCTACAACGCGAGCGAGTGAGTCTCGCGCGGTTGGGGCCGCGACCCGCCGGGCGGCCGTGACCCGAGCGCCTCAGCCGCGCGTACCCACCTTCGACAGGATCGCCGTGTAGGCCGCGGTCACGCCCGTCGTCAGCGTCGGCTCGAGCACGGGAGCGAAGGACGGGCTGTGGTTGCTGACGACCGGCTGGTCGGCGTCGACCACGTCGTCCGGGTGGCCGCCGAAGAACCAGTACACGCCCGGCACACCGATCGCCTCCGGCAGGTGCCCGAAGTCCTCGCTGCCCATCATCGGCTTGCCGCTGACCACGTTCTGCTCGCCCAGAGCGTCGGCGAGCGCGCTGGTGAGCGCGGCGGTCTCGTCGGGGTCGTTGACCAGGAGCGGGAACGTGTACAGCGGCGTGATCTCCGGCTCCGGCGCCGCGGAGACCTCGGCCTCGGCGAGGACGATCCGCCGCAGTGACGACAGCACCCGCTCACGGACCTCGGGGTTCAGTGTGCGGATGTTGACGGTGAACTCCGCCGTCGCCGGGATGATGTTCTCCTTCAGGCCCGCGTGGAACGTCGCCACCGTGACGACCGCCGGCTCCTGGGCGGGGACCTCGCGCGAGACAACCGTCTGGATCCGCACCACCATGTGTGCTGCGAGCACCACAGGGTCGATGGTGTCCTCCGGACGGGAGCCGTGCCCGCCGCGCCCGTGCACCGTCACCTTCCACGCGTCCGAGACCGACATCGCCGGCCCGCCGGTGAGTTCCACCGTGCCCGATCGCCCGGACCACACGTGCTGGCCGTAGACGACCTCGGGGCGCGGGGCCCTGTCCCACAGCCCGTCGGCAACCATGGCCGCGGCGCCCTCGGCGGTCTCCTCGCCCGGCTGGAAGACGAAGACGACCGTCCCGGACCAGCGCTCCAGGTCCGCGGCGAGCAGTGCTGCGGCCCCCACGGCGCAGGTGATGTGGCTGTCGTGGCCGCACGCGTGCATGACGGGCACGTCGGTGCCGTCGTCGAGGATGCCGCGGGCCGTCGAGGCGTACGGGAGGCCAGTGTCCTCCTCCACCGGTAATCCGTCCGTGTCCGCCCGGAACCCGACCACGGGCCCGTCACCGTTGCGCAGCACCGCCACGACGCCGGAGCCGCCGCACGGGAACGTCTCGTAACCCAGGCGCTCCATCCGCGCGATCACCAGGGCCGCCGTGCGGTGCTCCTGCATCGACAGCTCGGGAGCGCCGTGAAGATAGCGGTAGAGCTCGTGCAGCTCCTGGCGCAGCTCGGTGCTGATCTGAGTGGACGGTGCGGTCATGTGTCGCTCTTCCTCAGGTCGTCGGGCGGTGGCCTCGCCCCGGTGCTCGGGCGGAGGTCTCCGACTGGGGCGTCGTCGGTCCCAGGGGCCCAGCCTGACGGTCGGACCGGCGCCGCGCCAAGGGACGACGGCGACTCCCGCCCGCCCGCACCGTCCGGTCAGTGGTCGGCGCGGGCGGCGTACCTCGCCGTCACTATCCTTCGACCGAGACTCGCGACGGCGCCCTGCCGGACGCGCCAGGACGCCGGAGACGCGGCAGGACGCCGGAGGAGATGCGCCGATGCCCATGTTCGACCTCGCCCCCGAGGCACTCGAGGCCTACCTGCCTGAGATCGATGAGCCCGCGGACTTCGACTCGTTCTGGTCCTCGACGCTCGACGAGGCGCGTGCCGTCGACATCGACGTGCGGCTGGAGCGGGTGGAGACCGGGCTCGAACTGGTCGAGACCTACGACGTCACCTTCGCCGGGTTCGGCGGGCACCCCGTCCGGGGTTGGCTGACCCGCCCTGCGGGCAGGACCGGGCCGCTGCCCGCCGTCGTCCAGTTCGTCGGCTACGGGGGAGGCCGCGGCCTGCCGGTCGAGCACGTGGTCTGGGCGGCCGCCGGCTACGTCCACCTCCTCATGGACACCCGTGGCCAGGGCAGTCGCTCGGGCGCCGGCGGGGACACCCCGGACCCGGTCGGCTCGGGACCGGCGGTGCCCGGCTTCCTCACCCGCGGGATCCTGGACCCCGCCGAGCACTACTACCGCCGGGTCTTCACCGACGGCGTCCGCGCGGTCGACGCCGTCCGCGCGGTCGAGGGCGTGGACCCCGAGCGGGTGACCACCTACGGCGGCAGCCAGGGCGGCGGCATCGCCCTCGCCGTCGCAGGCCTCGTGCCGGACCTGCGAGCCGTGATGGCCGACGTGCCGTTCCTGTGCCACTTCCGCCGCGCCACCCAGATCACCGACTCGATGCCGTACGGCGAGATCACGCAGTACATGGCGGTCCACCGTGACCAGATCGAGCAGGTCTTCCGCACGCTGTCCTACCTCGATGGCGTCAGCTTCGCGCGCCGCGCCAACGCGCCGTCGCTGTTCTCGGTGGCCCTGATGGACACGACGTGCCCGCCGTCGACGGTGTACGCCGCCTTCAACAACTACGGTGCCCGCGCCGGCGAGCTGGCCAAGGACATCGTCGTCTATCCCTACAACATGCACGAGGGCGGTCAGGCGCACCAGCTCACCCGCCAGATCGCCTGGCTCGCCGGCCGCAGCTGACCTCGACGGACGGGCCGTTCGGTGGAACCGCTCGGCGGAGAGCAGCCTCCCTGGTCCCGTCCCGACTCGCCAGCCGACTCGCGGGGTAGCGCGTGCCCAGGAAGGATTCCGCTATGGCCACGACCGTCCTCGCCGACCGCTACGAGCTGGACCAGCGGCTCGGAAGTGGTGGTATGGCCGAGGTCTGGCGGGGACGCGACCTGAGGCTGGGGCGCCGGGTGGCCGTCAAGACGGTGCGGCTGAGCGACGGCGCCGACGTCGGCCTGCTGGATCAGGTGCGGCGTGAGGCGGTGGCCACGGCGGCGCTGGAGCACCCCGGCATCGTTCGGGTCTACGACGCCGGTGTCACCGAGGACGTCGCCTTTCTCGTCATGGAGTACCTGCGCGGCCGGACCCTCGCGAGCTACATCCGTGACCGCCCGCTCGAGGTGGCGCACACCGTGTACATCGGCGCTCGGGTGGCCGCAGCCCTCTCCGCGGCCCACGGGGCCGGCATCGTCCACCGAGACATCAAGCCCGCGAACATCGTCCTCGACGGGGAGCACGTCACCCTGGTGGACTTCGGCATCGCGGCCGTCGAGCACCAGACTGTCGCGAGCCTCTCGGCGCCCGGCACGACGCTCGGTACCGCCGAGTACATGGCGCCCGAGCAGGCGCGCGCCGAGCCGGTGTCCCGCGCCACGGACATGTACGCCTTCGGGTGTCTGATCACCGCCACCCTGGCCGGACGCCCACCGTTCCGGGCGGCCCAGCCGGAGGACCTCCTCCACCGGCACGCCTACGTCCAGCCACCGCGGCTGGCGTCGCAGCGCCCGGACGTCCCGGGGGAGCTCGACGAACTCGTCTGGCAGCTGCTCGCCAAGGAGCCCGACGAGCGCCCCTCCGCCGGCGAGGCTCATACGGTGCTGGCCCGGATGGCCGGGCTGCCGACGTTGCCCGACCTCCCGGACGGGGTCCTCGATGACAGGCCGGGTGCTGCCGCCTACCGGGGTAAGCCGGACGACGGCGGCGCCCCCCGTGGCACTCCGGGCCCGGACACCGGCCCGGCGGATCTGTCGACGGCGGCCATGCCGGCCGCGGAGCGGTGCGAGAGGGGTTGATCCTGGTTGATCCTTCAGCAGAGCCGGGCCAGCCGCGCCGCGCCGCCGAGCGTGACACGCAGCTGGACCGGGTCCTCGCCCATGTCGGGGAGGCGCAGCTCCGCCCACGACCAGTCATAGCGTCCGCCGTCGGGCACCACCACCGGTCCGAGAGAACGCCACGGCAACGAAGCCTCGCCGCGCACGGCCGCCTCGACCGAGGCGGGCCCGCCGCCCTGCCGAGCGACCTCCAGCCGGAGCCGCCGGGCCGGCATGACGTCGTCGAACGTCACCCAGCCGCGGCTGTGGCCGGGCGCCAGCTGCACGCAGTCACCCCGCTCCGGCGTCCGGTCGCCGAGCACGACGGCGCTCTGGTCGTCGAAGTCCGCCGCGGCGAGACCGGCCGCCAGCGACCGCGGCGCCAGCTCGGCACCCGTGACGTGCAGCGGCAGCACCGCCCGCACGTCGGCGGCCGAGGTCCCGACGAGCGCCCGGTACTCGCCCGTGAGCACAGCGGAGCGCGACGACCGGACGTCCCAGATCGCCAGCTGGTCGGCGCCGAATCGCAGCTCGACGTCCTCCGCGCCGCCCGGTTCCAGCCGCACGTGCGCCCAGGCGGCCAGGCGACGAGGGTACGGCAGCGGGTGCGTCGGGCTGTCCGTGTAGACCTGGACGACCTCGCGCACCGGCCGGGCGCCGGCGTTGCGCACCGTGACGCGGACGACCAGCTCGCCGTCGTGCCCCAGCCGGTCCTCGGCGAGACGTGCCGAGGCGAGCTCCGTCGTCGTGTACGACAGGCCGTGCCCGAAGGCGAAGAGCGGCTCGTCCTCGGAGTACCAGTACGTCGACCGGCCGGCGATGATGTCGTAGTCCAGCAGGTCGCCGGTGTCCGCCTCGCACTCCGGCCAGGTCTGCGCCAGGCGCCCGGTCGGCTCGGCCGCGCCGGTGAGGACGTCCCCGAGCGCGTTGCCCAGCTCCTGACCCGCGTGGCTCGACCACACCACGGCCGCAGACGAGCGCGCCGCCGCGTCGAGGACGTACGGATAGCTCGACACCACGGCGAGGACGACCGGTCTCCCGGCCCCCGCGGCGGCGCGGACGATCTCCGCTTGCGGCTCGGGCAGCCGCAGGTGCGGGCGGTCCGCCGTCTCCCGGCCGTGCAGGTGCGGGTCGTTCCCGACGGCGACCACGGTGACGTCCGACGCTGCCGCCGCCGCGGCGACCTCGGCCAACCCGCCGCCCGTGCGGTGCAGGACGAACCGCTCGGCGCTCGCGGCGTCGGGCCCCTCGGCGGCCAGGGCGCCGGTCCCGGTCTGGACCCGGAGCCAGCGTCCGCTGCCGAGATGCCGCAGCGACCAGGTGCCGTCGTCGTGCCGGCGCGGCGCGAAGCTCTCCTGCGCCACCCAGCCGCCGACGCGGGTCGTGAGCGCCGTCGTCGGCCCGTGCTCCGCGGCCCACAGCAGCCCGGTCGCGGTGTCGGTGAGCGTGACCACGCCGTCGCCCCAGTCGGTCCAGGAAGCGGGTGACGCGGCCGCCGCGTGGGCGGCCGTCGCGGTCAGGACACCGTCCGCGGCGCGCTCGACGTACGCGTCCGTGGTCGTGGAGCGCAGGACGACCCGGTCATCGCCGTCGGCGACCGTGACGGCGTTCTCGCCGAGCCGCTCGGTCAGCCCATCGGCGAGCGTCACGGTGTAGGCCGGCGTGCCCGAGTACCAGTCGGTCAGCACGCGCCGGGCCATCGGCCCGACGAGCGCGAGGCGCGTGCCGCGCCCCAGCGGGAGCGTGCCGTCGTTGCGCAGCAGCACGACGGCGCGCGTGGCCGCCTCGCGGGCGAGCTCCCGGTGCGCCAGGTCGTCGATCGGCGGGCCGTCCGGCGGCGGATCGCCGGCCAGCTCACCGGTCAGCGCCCGCACGTGCAGGACGCGCAGCAGGGCGCGATCGACGTCGTCCATCGTGATCATGCCGCGCTCGAGCGCCTCGTGGAGGCGTTCCCGGGTCGGGCCGGTGTCCGTGCCATGGTCGGTGAACGAGTCGATACCGGCGCGCAGGGCGGCGGCGTGGGAGGCCGCGTGGTCGGGGAAGTACCGCTGCAGCTCGACGAGGAAGGTCGGCGCGTGGGCGTCGGAGACCACGAGCAGCGGCCCCGGCGTCTGGTCGCGCAGCCGATCGAGGACCTCGCGGCGGACGTGGGCGGGACGTCCGTTGACGAGGTTGTAGGACGGCATGATGGCGCCCGCCGTGCCGTCCCGTAATGGGCCGAGGAAGGCCGGTAGCTCGTACTCGTGCAGCACCCGGGGCCGCAGCGAGGTGGAGGTGAGCGACCGGTCGTCCTCGTTGTTGTACCCGAGGACGTGCTTGAGGGTCGGCACGGTGCGCCAGCCGTGCCCCGGACCCTTCAGTCCGCGGGCGTACGCGGACGCCAGCGCGGCCGTCAGGTTCGGGTCCTCGGACAGCCCTTCCTCGTTGCGGCCCCAGCGCGGGTGGCGCAGCGGGTTGACCACGGGCGCCCACACGTTGCGGCTCACCCACGGGTCCTCGCGGTGCGCGGCCAGGAGCTCGGCCCCGGCGGCCGCCCCGACCCGCTCGACGAGCGCGGTGTCCCACGTGGCCGCCAGGCCCACCGGTTGCGGGAACACCGTCGCGGTGCCGAGCCAGGCCAGCCCGTGCAGAGCTTCGGCGCCGGTGTGGAACGCCGCGAGGCCCAGGCGTTCGACCGCCGGCTGGCTCTGGTGGAGGAAGGCGATCTTCTCGTCGGGCGTCAGTGCGGCAAGGATCTCCCGCGCCCGCGGGTGGATGTCCTCGCCGGTCGAAGCGCCGGTCGCACCGGGCGTCGAGCCGGTCGGGGGAGCGTCCCGGCGCGGTGCGGCGGTCAGCGGGGTGCGGTCGTCGTCGGCCATCGAAGTCCCTGGGTAGTACTCGAACCGGTTCGACATCGTGGACGGGCGGGACGATGTCAACCGGAAGGTTCTGGATGATCGCGCAGCCCGCTCGGCGGTCGCGTGGCCGAGTCGTTATGCGCAACTGGGCGCCCACTCTTGCACAAGGTGATCGACCACGCCTAGCATCCCTCGTGATCGAACCGCTTCGATTTGCTCGACGTCGAGTTAGCGCGTGACACACGAAGGAGTGAAGGCGCCATGAACCACACATCGCACCCCCCGGCCGGTGTCCCCGCCCGCTCGGCGGTGAACCGGCGGTCGTTCCTCGGCCTGATGGGGCTCGGCGTCGCGGCCCCCGGCGTGCTCGCGGCCTGCGGGTCCGGCGGGGCGCCCGCCGGCACCAGCGCCGCCCCGGGCAGTGCCGTGAGCAAGGACGTGCTCCCCACCTACGCCCCGATCACCTACGCCGAGCCGGACTTCCCCAGCGTCAACGGCTCGACGGCCGGCTACCAGAGCCTCCCGGAGGAGCTGGTCAGGGCGTTCGACTCGCCTCCCGGCTCCGGCGGCTCCTACACCGCGATGACACCGCTGTGGGGAACGATCCCGCCCACCAGCGGCAACCAGTACTTCGAGGCCGTCAACAAGGCCATCGGCTCGACGATCGACTTCCAGATCAGCGACGGCAACACCTACGGCGAGAAGCTCGCCGCCGTCCTCGCCTCGCCCGACGACGTGCCGGACTGGGTCTGCATCCCCACCTGGAACGTGCCGCCGCGGTTCGACCAGGCCGTGGCGAACCTCTTCGAGGACCTCACCCCGTACCTGTCCGGAGACAACGCGGAGAAGTACCCGCACCTGGCGAACATCGCCACCGACGTCTGGAAGTTCTGCGTCTTCGAGGGCAAGATCAAGGCGATCCCCTACCCGGGCGAACTCATCACCGACGCGATCTTCTACCGCGACGACGTCCTCGCCGCCGAGGGCATCACGCCCGAGGTCACCGACGCCGAGGCCCTGCGCCAGCTGGCCAAGGATCTCACCGGCGGCGACCGCTGGGGTGCCAACGACATGTGGACGGCCGCGACGATCATCCACCGCGTCCCGCCCGAATGGACGATCGACGACTCCGGCAAGCTCCTCAACCGGGTCGAGACCGAGGAGTACCGGGCGGCACTGGCGTGGAACGCCAGCCTGTACGCCGACGGCTCCATCCACCCGGAGGCCGTGGCCGACAACAGCGCCAACGCCAAGACGCGGTTCGAGTCCGGGCAGGTGCTCATCACCTCGGACGGCGTCGGCGCGTGGCACGAGGCGCTCGCCCGCCAGCGGGGGACGAACCCCGACTACAGCCAGCGGCCGTTCCCGGCCTTCGCGGCCGACGGCGGTGAGCCGCTGCTCTTCAAGGGCAGCCCGGCCAACATCTTCTCCTTCCTCAAGAAGAACGAGGACAAGGCGAAGATCGAGGAGCTGCTCGCCGTCGCCAACTTCCTCGCCTCGCCGTTCGGCACCGAGGAGTTCCAGCTCATCAACTACGGGCTGGAGGGCGTCCACTACGACAAGGACGACCAGGGCATCCCGGTGCCCACCGACCTCGCGGCGACCGAGGTCCAGCCCAGCTACATCTTCCTGGCGGACCCGCCCGTGGTGAACGCGAAGGTCCAGTTCCCCGAATACGTCGAGAAGTTCTGCACCTGGATGGCCGACGCCGCCCGGTACGTGACGGACCCGCCGTTCTTCGGGCTGCAGATCACCGAGCCCCCGCAGTTCGCGACGCTGTCCCTGCCGTTCGAGGATCTCGAGAAGGACATCTCCCGCGGTCGGCGCAGCATGGCCGACCTCGACGCCGCCATCGAGACGTGGCGCAGCTCGGGCGGTGAGGAGCTGCGGGCCTTCTACCGGGACATCCTGGAGAGCGAGGGATGAGCCAGCCCCGAGCGGCCTCGACCCAGAGCTCGACCCAGACCCCGGTCCGGCCGTCGACCGGCCCCTCGACCGGCCCCTCGACCGGCCCTTCGCCCGACACCTCGACCGGGCGCCCGACGGCGGCGCGCACCCGCCGCTGGCCCCGGTCGCGGTCGCGTCCCGACCGCCCGCCGAGGCCGCACCAGCGCCACATCCCCTGGTGGGTACGGCTCGCCCGGGACCGGTCGCTGCTCATCATGACGCTGCCGGCCGTGGCGCTGCTGGCGGTCTTCGCCTACGCGCCGATGGCCTGGAACGTCATCGCGTGGCAGAACTACTCGCCCTTCGTCGGCGTCCAGGACTCGCCGTTCGTCGGCTGGTACAACTTCCAGCGCGTCTTCACCGACCCCGCGTTCCTCGACGCCGTGGTGAACACGCTGGTGATCACCGGGTTCCAGCTCGTGTTCTTCTTCCCCCTGCCGATCTTCCTGGCACTGCTGCTCAACAGTGTGCTCTCGCCGACCGTGCGCACCACCATCCAGTCGATCGTGTACCTGCCCCACTTCTTCTCGTGGGTCATCGTGGTGACGGTCTTCCAACAGATGTTCGGCGGCGCGGGCCTGCTCAACCAGTTCCTGAGCTCGCACGGGTTCGAGGGGTTCGACCTCATGACCAACCCGGACACCTTCCTGCTGCTGATCACCTCGCAGGCGGTCTGGAAGGACGCCGGCTGGAGCATCATCATCTTCCTCGCCGCGCTGAGCACGGTGGACACGGCGCAGTACGAGGCCGCGGTGATGGACGGGGCGAACCGGTGGCGGCGCATGTGGCACATCACGCTGCCGGCCCTCAAACCGGTCATCATCCTGCTGCTGATCCTGCGCCTGGGTGACTCACTGACCGTCGGGTTCGAGCAGCTCATCCTCCAGCGCGGCGCCGTGGGCGCCGGCGTCGCCGAGGTCATCGACACGTTCGTGTACTACCGCGGCGTCGTCGCCGGCGACTGGAGCTTCGCCGCGGCCGCCGGCCTCGTCAAGGGCATCGTCTCGCTCGTCCTCGTCCTCGGCGCCAACAAGATCGCGCACGTCTTCGGAGAAGCAGGGGTGTACCAGAAATCATGACCGCCACGCCGTCCCGCCTCGCCACCCCTCCCGCCCTCGCCGGCGCGCCGAGGGAGAACTCACAGCTCCGCCGTCGTCGGCGACGCAGCAAGCACCGGCCGGTCTGGGAGGAGGACCCCACGGTCGCCGGCCAGACCGCGAAGGCGGTCACCCTGGCCGTGATCGTCCTGGTCGTGCTGTTCCCGCTGTACACCATCGTCCTGACCTCGGTATCGACGCAGCAGACGATCACCGAGGCCGGCGGCCTCGTCGTCGTCCCCGGCGAGGTGACGCTCGCCGCCTACCAGCAGATCCTCGCGGGTGGCATCGTCACCCGCGCCGCGCTGGTCAGCATCGGGGTGACCGCCGTCGGCACGGTGCTGTCGACGACGATCTCGGTGATGTGCGCCTACGGGCTCTCCCGGCCGCACTCCTTCGGCCACCGGCCGATCCTGTTCGTCCTGCTCGTCACGATGTTCTTCGGGGCGGGGATCATCCCCAGCTACCTCGTGGTCAGCAACCTCGGGCTCATCAACTCCTACTGGTCCCTGATCCTGCCCACCGCGGTCTCGGCGTTCAACGTCCTCATCCTGCGGAACTTCTTCATGGGCATCGACCAGGGCATCCTCGACGCCGCCCGGATCGACGGCGCCAGCGAGTGGCGCATCCTCGGCGCCATCGTGCTGCCGATGTCGAAGGCCGTCACCGCCGTCGTCGCCCTGTTCTACGGCGTCGGGTACTGGAACGCCTTCTTCAACGCGATGCTCTACATCAACGACAACACGCGCTGGCCCCTGCAGCTGGTGCTGCGCTCGTACGTGCTGCAGGGCCAGACGCTGCCGGGCAGCGGCACCGGGCAGGTGGACGTCGCCACCGGTGCGGTGACGGGGCTGCCGGTGAAGATGGCCGTCATGGTCCTGGCGGTGCTGCCCGTGCTCGCGGTCTACCCGTTCGTGCAGCGGCACTTCACCAAGGGCGTGATCTTCGGCGCGATCAAGGGCTGAGCCGCCGGTCAGGGGGTCAGTGCCGGGCCGTCGTCTCCCCGAGCGTGACCCGGGGCGAGAACAGCCGGGTCTGCGGGCTGCCCGCGGAGGCGAGTCGCTCGATCACCATGTCGACGGCGGCACCGCCGATCTCCTGGGCCGGGATGTCGATCGAGGTCACCGGCGGCGTCTGGCTCAGCGCGACCTCCGGCGGCCCGACGGTCAGCACGGCCACGTCCTCCGGGACCCGGCGGCCGGCCTGGCGGATCGTGTCCAGCACGGCCGGCAGTGCCGCCTCGTTGTGGACGACGATGCCGGTGAGGCCGTCGACGGCGAGCAGCACCTCCGTGGCCGCCTGCCCACCGCGGTGGCCGGGTTCGGCCGGCTCGACCACGGCGTGCACACCGTCCTCCTCCGCCTGGCTCTGCAGGCCGCGGATGAGCCGCTCGGCGTAGGAGGTGTGCCGCGCGAGGACGCTCGGCGGCGGCCCGACCAGCCCGATGGTGCGGTGCCCGAGCTCCACGAGGTGCGTGACGGCCAGGCGGCCGACGGCCTCGAAGTCGAGGTCGACGCAGCTCAGGCCGTGCGGGCGGGCCGGCAGGCCGATCAGGACCACGGGCTGCTTGACCGCGAGCAGCGTGGTGATGCGCGGGTCCTGCGCCTCGACGTCCATGACCACCAGGGCGTCGACCATGGAGCCGCTCGAGACCCTCTCGATGCCGGCGACGTCGTCCTGGGTCAGCAGCAGCACGTCATGCTCGAAGCTGCGCGCGCGGGTCACGACGCCCGCCACGAACTGCATGATGACGTTCACGTCGACGCCCGCCCGCAGCGGCGCGACCAGCCCGATGACCTGGGTGCGGCTCGAGGCCAGGGCGCGGGCGCCGGCGTGCGGGCGGTAACCGAGCTCCGCGACCGCCTTGCGCACGCGCTCGCGGGTGGGCTCGCTGATGGGTCGCTTGCCGGACAGCACGTAGGAGACGGTCGAGACCGACACCCCGGCGCTTCGTGCGACATCGTCGATCGTGGCCATGCGACCTCCCGTGGTGGTGGACGACCTCATTGTTGCCCCTCGTCGCCCTACCCGGTGCCGACGGCGGCGAGATCGCCGTCGAGCACAGTGTCCCTGCCCGGCGCCAGCAGCACCGCGCGCTCGGCCGACGGCGTACGGACGGTGACGGGCCCCGCACCGCCGCGCAGCCGGACCAGGGAGAGTGCGCCATCGTCCCAGACCAGGTCCACCGCGATCCCTCTCGGAGCGCGCAGACCGCGGACCTCGCCGCCGCGCCAGCCGGGCGGCGGGGCGGGCAGCAGCCGCAGCACGCCGTCGCGCGGGTCGAGCAGCGTCTCCGCCATCCCCGCCACGAGCCCGTGATTGCCGTCGACCTGGAACGGCGGATGGGCGCTGAACAGGTTGGGGTAGAGACCGCCGCGGTGCGGGCCGTCGTCGGCGGCCACCCGCATCGCGCGCAGCAGCTGTTCTTCGGCGCGCCCGGCGTCCCGCAGCCGCGCCCACAGTCCCAGCCGCCAGGCGAGCGACCACCCGGTGGACTCCGGCCCGCGACGCTCGAGGGTGCGTGCCGCGGCGCGGGCCAGGTCGGGGCGGGTCTCGGTGTCCCAGAGGCCCAGCGGGTACAGGCCCGCGAGGTGGGAGAGGTGCCGGTGCTCCGGCTCGGCCTCGGGCCGGTACCGGTCCCACTCGAGGAGCTCGCCGTCGGGTCCGGTGGCCGCCGGCGGCAGCAGCGCCACCAGCTCCGTCAGGCGCTCGGTCGTCGTGAGGTCCGCGCCCGCCGCACGCCCGACGCGGCGACCCGTGTCGGCCAGCGCGGTGAGCAGCTCGACGTCCATCCGGGTGGTCGGCGCGACGGCGACCGCTTCGCCGTCGTGGAGGAAGTGGTTCTCGGGCGAGGTGGCGGGGGCCGTGTCGGCCGTGCCGGCCGGCCCGGCGGGCCGGATCCAGGAGAGCGCGAAGTCGACGGCGCCGGCCACCACCGGCCACAGCTCGCGCGCCGTCTCCGTGGCGGCGGCGCCGGTGAGGTGCGCGAGGTGGTCGGCGACGTGCCGGCTGAGCCAGACGCCGCCCATCGGCCAGCTCGCCCACGCGGCGTCTCCGGCGGCGGGCAGGGCATACCCCCACGGGTCGCTGTTGTGGTGGATCACCCACCCGGCCGCGCCGTACAGGTCCCGGGCCGCCTCGCCGCCCGGACCGGCCGCGGTACGTGCCAGCTGGTCCAGCAGGGGCTCGTGGCACTCCGGCAGCCCGGTGATCTCGGCCGGCCAGTACGCCATCTCGGCGTTGATGTTGACCGTGTAGTTCGAGCTCCACGGCGCGGGCAGGTTCTCGTTCCAGATGCCCTGCAGGTTGGCCGGCGGGCCGCCCGGGCGCGAGGCGGAGATCAGCAGGTGCCGGCCGAAGCCGAACACCAGGGCGGCGAGCTCGGGGTCCGAGCCGCCGGCCTCCTGGGCACGCAGCCGGTCCGCCGTCGGGAGCGTCGCGTCGCGGCCCGGCGGCAGGGTCAGCGTGCAGCGGTCCATCAGCTCTGCGTGATCGGCGACGTGCTCGGCCCGCAGGGCTGCGGTGCCGCGCGCAGCGGCGCCCGTCAGCAGGTCCGTCAGCGCGGCCTCGAGGTCGGCGACGGACCCGCTGCCGCCGCCGGGCGGTGAGGTGGTCCCGGTGGCCAGGATGAGGCTGAGGGTCGACCCGGCCGGGACGCTCACGCGGGCGCCGGGGCCGCCGTGGGTGGGGGCCTCGAGCGGCGCGGGGGCGTGATCGAGGAGGACGTCGACGATCAGCAGCCCGTGCCTGGAGCCCTCGTCGTAGACGACGTGCTCGGTCGCCTCCTCGTGGTCGGGCACCACGTCCGACGGCAGCCGCAGCCGGTGGGTGAGCCGCGACGGCCCGGTGCGTGCCTCACCGCGGAGGACGGAGGTGGTCGCCACCTCGACGTCGACGGCGGCGTGCCGGGTGCCGGCGGTGCTGTTGCCGGGTCCGCGCACCGCGATCTCGTGGACGACGACGCCGGACGGGTAGCCGGCCCAGGTCTCGTGCCGCACCTCGTGCTCGCCCACGGCCTCGACGTGGCCCGCGACACCGGCGTGGACGTCGAGCCACCGCACGAGCGCGGCGCCGTCGGGGTCGCCCGCCACTGCCTGCTCGTGCGGGCCCGAGCCCCGGCCCGCCTGCCGAGAGCGGTCAATCGCACCGATTGTTGGCGTCTGAACAGCTGCTTTCGGTACAGATGTCCGCTCTCGGCGGGCGGTGGTGGCCGCGGGCTGGCCGTCCGCCGCCGGCCGCACGCTGAGCTCGATGTCCGCGAACGGCAGGAAGGCCTGAGAGTGCTGGCCCTGGAGGCGGCGCAGCACCTGCTCGGCGCCGCGGTGGTCGCCGGAGTCGAGCGCCGCGCGTGCGGCTGCCAGGATCTCGGGCCCCTCGCCGTCGGCCAGCTCCGGCCGTGCGGCGGCGGGCGAGGCGGCCGAGCCCGACCAGCCCGTCGCGTCGTTGAGCTGCAGACGCGTCCGCCCCAGGCCTGCGCGGCACATCACGCCGGTTCGCCCGTTGCCCACTGGAAGCGCTTCGACCCAGTTTCGAGCCGGCTCGCACGACCAGACAGTGGTCGCCGTCGGGAAGCTGAGGGTGCCGTGGATGGCACGAACGTCGGCATCGAGCCGTCGCACGGACATGAGGTCCCTTCGGTGGTGTGGTGGTCTCACTTGTCTTTGATAGGTGCGGGTGCCACCCTAGGCGTTGAACCGCTTCGATGATCGGAAGGCGACGCAGCCCACATGAAGTTCACCGACGGGTACTGGCAGGTCCGTCCCGGCACCACCATCCTGAGACCGCAGTTCGTCGACGACGCGATCGTCGGCGAACGGAGCCTGCGCGTCTTCGCCGCGACCGCACCGATCGCCACGCGCGGGGACACCCTGAACCGTCCGATGGTGAGCTTCACGTTCGACTCGCCGATGGACGACGTCGTCGGGGTGCGGATCGACCACTTCACCGGCGGCCGTGAGCTCACGCCCAGCTTCGCGCTCCACCGTGACGAGGCGCCCGTGCGCGTGGAGACGACCGGCGGCACCCCGCCAGAGCGCGTGGCCGGCAACGGGCACCCGCCTCATGACCGACGGAACGCGACGCTGACCGCCGGAGACCTGAGCGCCCGCGTCAACCTCGACGGCGGGTGGCACCTGGAGTTCCTCGCGGGCGGCCGCGTGCTCACCTCCTCCGAGGACCGCAGCGTCGGGCTGATCTCGCGCGACGACGGCACCCATTTCGTGCGCGAGCAGCTCATGGCCGGCGTCGGCGAGCACGTGTACGGGCTGGGGGAGCGGTTCGGGCCACTGGTCAAGAACGGCCAGTCGGTCGACATCTGGAACGCCGACGGCGGCACCGCCAGCGACCTCGCCTACAAGAACGTGCCGTTCTACCTCACCGACCACGGCTACGGCGTCTTCGTCGACCACCCGGAACGCGTCTCCTTCGAGGTGGGCACCGAGGTGGTCTCCCGCGTGCAGTTCAGCGTCGAGGGCCAGTCGCTGCAGTACTACGTCATCTACGGCCCCACGCCGAAGGAGATTCTGCGCAAGTACACGGCGTTGACGGGTCGGCCGGCCCGCGTGCCGGCGTGGTCGTACGGGACCTGGCTGTCGACGTCGTTCACCACGGACTACGACGAGGAGACGGTGACCTCGTTCGTGGACGGCATGGCGGAGCGGGACCTGCCGCTCAGCGTCTTCCACTTCGACTGCTTCTGGATGCGCCGCTTCCACTGGTGCGACTTCGTGTGGGACCCCGCGACCTTCCCGGACCCTGAGGGCATGCTTCGACGGCTCAAGGCCAAGGGGCTGAAGATCTGCCTGTGGACCAACCCGTACATCGCGCAGCGCTCGCACCTGTTCGACGAGGGCAAGGCACTCGGCTACCTCGTCACCCGCGCGGACGGCTCGGTCTGGCAGTGGGACATGTGGCAGGCCGGCATGGCACTGGTGGACTTCACCAACCCGGACGCCACGGCCTGGTACATCGACAAGCTGCGCAGCCTGCTGCACCAGGGCGTCGACGCGTTCAAGACCGACTTCGGAGAGCGGATCCCGACCGACGTCGTCTGGCACGACGGTTCGGACCCGGAGCGGATGCACAACTACTACACGCACCTGTACAACGAGGCGGTCTTCCGGCTGCTCGAGGAGGAGCGCGGCAAGGGCGAGGCCGTGCTCTTCGCCCGGTCCGCCACCGCCGGAGGCCAGCAGTTCCCGGTGCACTGGGGCGGGGACTGCGAGTCGACGTTCGTGTCCATGGCGGAGTCGTTGCGCGGCGGGCTGTCCCTGGCGGCGTCCGGCTTCGGGTTCTGGAGCCACGACATCGGCGGCTTCGAGGGCACGCCCGATCCGGCCGTGTTCAAGCGGTGGGTCGCGTTCGGGATGCTCTCCTCGCACTCGAGGTTCCACGGCTCGGACTCCTACCGGGTGCCCTGGGCCTTCGACGAGGAGGCCGTCGAGGTCACCCGCGCCTTCAGCAAGCTGAAGATGACGCTCATGCCGTACCTCATGGCCCTGGGCGAGGAGGCGCACCGAGACGGCGTGCCGATCATGCGCCCGATGGTGCTGGAGTTCCCCGAGGACCCGGGTGCCGCGACTGTGGAGACCCAGTACATGCTGGGCGAGAGCCTGCTCGTGGCGCCGGTGTTCTCGGCCTCCGGCGAGGTCGACGTCTACCTCCCCCCAGGGACGTGGACCGACGCGCTGACCGGGGAGAAGATCGTCGGACCGCGATGGGTCCACCAGGTCCACGACTTCATGTCCGTGCCGCTGCTCGTGCGTGCGGGCACCGTGCTGCCGGTCGGCGCCGTGACCGACCGGCCCGACTACGACTACGCGGAGCGGCTCACCCTGCGGGTCTACGAGCTGACCGACGGCGAGTCCCGGACCGTCGTCGTGCCCACGCCCGACGGCGAACCGGGAGCGACGTACGTCGTCAGCCGGGACGGCGACGAGATCCGCGCGGTGGCCGACGGCACGGACAGGCCGTGGTCGCTGCACGTCATCGGCGCGGGCGAGCCCGTGCACGCCGACGCCGGCGACCTGGTCCTCTCGGCCGCCGCCACCCACCCCTCCGGTGAGCTGTCACTCCCTCGCTGAGTCGCTGCCGCACTGCCGCACTGCCGCACTGCCGCACTGCCGCACTGCCGCAGTGCTGCACTGCCGCACTGCTGGAGTGCAGCGCTTCAGCGGAAGCGTCTCTCCCGGCGAGGTTGACACTCGCGCTGTCCATGCCGGCGAGGTGACGGCTCCGTCGACCAGGTGAGCACGCTTCAGCCGGAGCGCGGGAAGTGGTCTGAGACGGGCGCTCGGGCGGTCAGGCGCTCGGGCCGTCAGGCGAGGCGCTCGACCAGGTAGTCCACGCACTCCGTGAGCGCGCGGACGTCCTCCGGATCGACGGCGGGGTACATGCCGACGCGCAGCTGGTTCCGGCCGAGCTTGCGGTACGGCTCGGTGTCGACGATCCCGTTCTGGCGCAGCTGTGCCGACACCGCGGCGGCATCGACGGACTCGGCCAGGTCGACCGTGCCGACCACCGGGGAGCGGTGCGCCGGGTCGGCGACGAACGGTTTTGCCCACTCGCGCCGCTGAGCCCAGCCGTAGAGAATGTCCGCGGACGAGGCGGACCGATCGGAGGCCCAGGCCAGGCCGCCGCGCTCGTTCAGCCAGTCCAGCTGCTCCGCGAGCATCACCAGCGTGGCCACCGCCGGCGTGTTGAGGGTCTGGTTCTTCCGGGAGTTCTCCACGGCCGGTGCGAGGTTGAGGAATTCCGGCACCCATCGGCTCGCCGTCACCTCCGCGATCCGCTCCAGCGCGGCGGGGGAGACGACGGCGAGCCAGAGGCCGCCGTCGGAGGCGAGCACCTTCTGCGGCGCGAAGTAGTAGACGTCGGTCTGGGTCAGGTCGACGCGCTGCGCGCCGGCGATCGACGTCGCGTCGACCACCGTCAGCGCGCCATCGCCATCGCCATCGCCATCGCCATCGACCCTCGACACCGGAGACACCACACCCGTCGAGGTCTCGTTGTGCGGGTACGCGTAGACGTCGACACCCTCGGCCGGCGCGCACCGCGCCAGCTCCCCCGGCGGCGCGGCGCGGATGTCGGACGGCGCCAGGAACGGAGCGCCGTCGGTCGAGGCCGCGAACTTCTGGCCGAACTCACCGAACGCGGCGTGCTGCGCGCGCTCGCGGACCAGGCAGAAGGCCGCGGCGTCCCAGAACGCCACCGCGCCACCGTTGCCGAGGATGACCTCGTACCCGTCGGGCACCTCGAGGAGCGCCGCGATGCCCTCACGCACCCGACCCACGAGACTGCGCACCGGCGCCTGCCGGTGCGAGGTCCCCAGCACCGTGCGTCCGAGCGCGGAGACCATGTCGGCCTGGGCGGGGCGGACCTTCGACGGGCCGGACCCGAAGCGGCCGTCGGCGGGCAGCAGGTCGGGGGCGATCGGAACGGTTTCCATGGCGCCCGATCCTGCCACCTCGGCACGCGCGATCCGCCGTCGTCTCGCCGGTCGTGCGACCCGCCCAGTGCCACCGGCGCTCGCGAAAGGTGCGGCTCGCACGCATCCCGTGGCAACCTTCGCCCTGACGCTCGCGACGGAAAGGGCCCGGCAGGCATGAATGCAGACCGCGACGAGCCCGGCACCGGCTCCGCCGTGCCCGCCGACACCCCGGCCACGCCTACCGGGCGCGCAGCCCGCCGGAACCGGCGCCGCCAAGGCCTGGTCGCCGTCGTGCTCGGGACCATCCTGTCGGCGGCCCTTCTCCTCTACGACTCCGTCGTCGCGGGGGCCCTTGCCTCCCCACCCGAGCCGACGGTCGCGCCGATCGACGCGTCGTCCGGGGAGGTGACCGCCTTCCCCGTCCCGGGCACCGCCACCGTCATGCCCGCCGTCGAGCTGAGTTTCCGCGGCACCACCGACCTCTCCGGCCTCAGCGTCGTCGGCAAGGTCTCCGGCGAGCACACCGGGTCCGTGGTCGAGCACGGCGACGGTGACGGCGCCAGCTGGGTCCCGGATGAGTCCTTCACCCAAGGGGAGCAGATCACCGTTTCCACGGACCTGGCCATCCGTGGCTCGGACGGCGGCAGCTACACGCTCACCGTGGCCGAGCTCGGCGACCGGCCCGAGCTCGAAGAACCGCCGGTGTCCCAGGCCCGGGTGAACGCCGACACCGACGAGGGCGAGGTCCCCGCCGAGCTGGTCCACCAGTTCGTCTCCGAGCCGGGCCTCGAGCCGCCGCTGGTCGAGGTGAGCGGCCCCGAGGCCGGGACGACGACGCCGCCGCCCTCCGGCGAGGACGCCTCGCCCGGCATGACCGCGATCGGCGTGAAGAACGGGTACACCCAGAAGGGACCGATGCTCGTCGACGACGCCGGCCAGCCCGTCTGGTTCCACCCGCTCGACGGCGTCGACGCCCGCGACGTCCAGGTCCAGACACTCCACGGCGAGCCCGTCCTGACCTGGTGGGAGGGCCTCCAGCCCATCGGATACGGGTACGGCGAGTCCGTCGTCGTCGACCAGAGCTACCGCGAGGTGGCGCGCTTCGACATGGCGAGCGGCTACGACGCCGACTCCCACGAGACCCGGCTCACGGATCGCGGCACGGCCCTGATGATCGCGTACGAGCCGGTGCGGATGGACACCGCGCACGTCGGCGGAAGCACGCGCGGGCAGGCCGTCGACAACGTGATCCAGGAGATCGACATCGAGACCGGCGCGTTGCTCTTCGAGTGGCACAGCATCGGCCAGGTCGGTCTGAACGAGTCCTACCTTGAGATGGACGACAGCCCGTACGACTACTTCCACGCCAACTCCGTGGAGGTCGACGACGACGGCGATCTCCTCATCTCCGCCCGGCACACGTGCGCGGCGTACAGCGTCGACCGCGAGACGGGCATTCTCGAGTGGCGCCTCGGCGGTACCGACTCGGACTTCGCGATGGGGGAGGATGCGACCTTCCTCAAGCAGCACGACGTCCGCCGCGTCGCCGACGGTGCGATCACCCTCTTCGACAACGGGGGGACGTGCGGGGAGCAGACCCGGGAGGTCAGCCGCGGCATCGCCCTGGATGTGGACGAGGAGGCCATGACGGCCGAGCTGGTCCGCGAGGTGTATCACCCGGACGAGCTGTTCGCGCAGAGCCAGGCCAACTACCGCGAGCTGCCCGGGGTGGGGGCTCAGCTCGGCTGGGGCAACCAGCCGCGCTGGAGCCTGATGGACGAGGACGGCGAGGTGATGATCGACGCGAGCCTCCCCGACGACCTGAGGCTGAGCTCGTACCGCGCCCAGCGCGTGGAGTGGACGGCCACGCCCACGACCGATCCGGCCGCTGTGCTCGCCGACGGCGCCGTGCACGTGAGCTGGAACGGTGCCACCGAGGTGGCCTCGTGGCGGGTCAGTGCCGACGGGGAGGAACTGACGACGGCGGATCGTGCCGGCTTCGAGACCTCCGTCGCCGTGCCCGACGGCGTCCGCGCGAACGATCTGGTCGTCGAGGCGCTCGACGCCGACGGCGCGGTGCTGGGTTCGGCAGACGTGACCGGCTGACGACCCGCGACGTGGCAGCTTCAGGCCATGGCAGGGATGTGCCACCCGGTTCAGGTTTCGGTGGGGGTCCGGTCGTTCTACGTTGATAAGACGTCGGCGGTACCGGGGTCGGGGTCCCTTGGCCCCGGTTCCGCGCGACGACGTCGTCGACGACGGCGCATCTCGACGACCGGGTTGATCCGCACCAGCCCGGTACCAGGGACGTACCGATCCGGCCGTGTCTCCCCGGTCCGGCCGGATCGGTATCGTCCCCGTCGAGCGTCCGGCTCGTCCTCGGTCGCCACCGGGGTCCCGACGTCATCTCGTTCTCGACGTTATTCCTTCTCGTGGCCTTGGCCTCCCTGTTGCACCGTGGGCCCTGACGATCCGTAGCATGTCCGACGGCGTGACGGACCGGTCTGTCGACCGTTGCCGCCGTCGCGCGCCGCTGTCGAGAACTCCCGAAAGGCAGGACCCATGACCTCCCAGGACCTCATGGAGGCCGCAGGCCGTGCCCTCGGAACGCCGGTGACCGCCGCTGCGGTGGCGGGTATCGTGGACCACACCCTCCTCAAGCCCGAGGCCACGGCCGAGCAGGTCGACGCGCTCGTGGCGGACGCCCGCGAGCTCGGCGCCTACTCGGTCTGCATCTCACCGTCGATGCTTCCGCTGCGGAACGCCAACGGCATCAAGGTCGCCGCCGTCTGCGGGTTCCCGTCCGGGGCCCATCACGCCGAGGTCAAGGCCGCCGAGGCGGCGGGCTGCGTCGGGGACGGCGTGGACGAGATCGACATGGTCGTCAACCTCGCGCTCGCGACCACCGGTCGGTACCGCGCGGTGGAGGCCGAGATCGCTGCGGTGCGAGAGGCCGCCACCACCCCCGTGGTCCTCAAGGTGATCATCGAGTCGGCGGCGCTGACCGACGAGCAGATCGTCGGGGTGTGCCGGGCCGCCGAGGCCGCGGGTGCCGACTTCGTCAAGACCTCCACCGGATTCCATCCCGCCGGCGGTGCCAGCATCCACGCCGTCGAGCTCATGGCCGAGACCGTCGGCCGCCGGCTCGGCGTCAAGGCCTCCGGCGGCATCCGCACCACCGGGACCGCGCTGGAGATGATCGCCGCGGGCGCCACCCGCCTGGGTCTGTCCGGCACGCGCGCGGTGGTGGAGGACCTGCCCACCTGAGGCTCCACGCACGTGGCGCGAGGCGCGACCGCCGGTGACCGGCAGCGAGGGCCACTCGAAACACCGAGGGCTACAGCTGCAACTGTCGCCCTCGGGTGTCTCGAGTAGCCCTCGCCGCGTCAGCCGCGCCGGCGCCTCGCGCCGTGACCCGCGCCGGCGCCTCGCGTCAGCCGCGCAGCGTCGCCTGCACCTCGAGCACGTGCGCGGACCACCCGGCGGTGCGCCCGCAGACATAGAGCGCGCACATCAGCTGCGGCGCCACCCCGAGCTGGTCGAGCAGGACGGCGCCCCAGAACATCGTGTTCGGCGCCCGCTCGTCCCGGCTCACGCCACGCTCCGCGAGCAGCTCGTCCGCCGCCGCCACGACGGCGTCCGCCGCCTCGAGATGCCTCGCGCCGGCCGAGACGCACGCCTCGCGCAGCACCCGCGCCCGCAGGTCGGCCGGCAGGCCCTCACCGAATCCGGGCAGGGCGCCGTAGCGGTCCACGTACGCCTCGACGACGGCCCGCGCCCGACCGGTGCGCTCGGCCTCCTCGACGACGGCGAGCCCGCGCGCCACCGCACCGCCAAGGAACGGGCTGCCCGCCACGGCCACGGCGGCCGCCAGGCACGAGGCGACGTCGGAGCCTACCTCCGCGGCCAGCCTCGCCGTCCGGGTCGACGGCGAGTGCCCGTTCTCCGCCACCGCCAGCCAGAAGGCGTCCAGGGCGCGGACCGCGGCCGGGTCGGCACTGCCCCGCCAGCGCACCAGGAACCGCTCGGTCACCGTGCTCGCGAGGTCGACCTCGCGCTGCGGCACCGCTGGTACATGCTCGCCGCGGCCGGACTGCGCCACGAAGCTCAGCGTCATCGCCGAGGCTCGGGCGAGGTTGTCGCGGGCGAGCGAGGGAGAGATCTCGCTGAGCGGCCGATAGGACCACGCCGGCGCGAGCTGGGCCAGCGCGGAGATCACGTCGACACGTGTGTCACCCGTGCGGACCGGCAGGTTGTACGGCTCCGCGGGCGGCAGACCGCGGGCGGAACCGACGAGGTGCCCCCACAGCTGGTCGAAGGGCATCCCGACGACCCGGCCGAGAGGCATTCCGCGATAGCGGGGCTCGCCGTCGCCGTCGACGGAGAAGATCGGGGCGTCGGACTCGGGCCTAACCCGTTCCGGTGGTGTGGCGGCCATCACGGCGCACAATAGGCGGGCGCGCTCGCTGCGACGAAATCCGCTCGACCGGCGCGGCGGGCGCCGCCCTCGGTGGGACGCAGGAGTCGCCGTCGTCCCTATCCTGGGGGCAGCAGGTCCCGCCGGTCGGCGCCGGGCCGAGGCACGTAAGGAGCGGGCGTTGAGCGACCTCATCGATACCACCGAGATGTATCTCAAGACGGTGTACGAGCTGGAGGAGGAGGGAATCGTCGCGCTGCGCGCGCGGATCGCCGAACGCCTCGGCCACTCCGGACCGACCGTCTCCCAGACCGTCGCCCGCATGGAGCGGGACGGTCTGCTGCTGCTCACGGACAACCGTCGGTTGCAGCTGACCGACGAGGGCCGGCAGAAGGCGATCCACGTGATGCGCAAGCACCGGCTGGCGGAGCGGCTGCTCATCGACGTCATCGGCCTGGACTGGCCGCACGTCCACGAGGAGGCGTGCCGGTGGGAGCACGTGATGAGCGAGCAGGTCGAGCGCCGCCTGGTCGATCTCCTCGACCACCCGCACATCGACCCCTACGGCAACCCGATCCCCGGTCTCGAGGAGCTGGGGGAGGGGCACACCAGCGCGCCGGACCGCCCCGGACTCGCACTCACGGACGTCGTCGCCGCGAGCTCGCCCGACGGCCTACCGGGCCGGCCGCCTGCCGCCGGCGCTACCGATGGTCGCGCCGCAGCCAGGGAGGTCGTCCTGGAGCGGATCGGCGAGCCGCTGCAGGTCGACGTCGAGCTGCTCGCCCGGATGGCGGACGCCGGGCTGCACCCGGGTGTGCGCCTCGAGCTGCGGGTGCTGCCGGCGGGTGACGTGGTCGCCCTGCACGCACCGGGTGCCGAGGTCGAGCTCGAGGTCCCCGACGAGATCGCCAGACACCTTTTCGTCACCACCTGAAGACGGTCATCCGAAGACGCTCGAGCGGCTTGTGAGCAGTGTTCGGGCCGCGCGCGAGTCGGTCCTGAATCGCCTCCGGGCCGCTCTGGGCCGCGCCTGAGCGACGCCGCGTGGGGCGCTGATGATGACGTTCGACACGGTCCGTGATCGAAATGTGACAACAGGGTGAACGTGTGGGTACTGTGCGACCGTTCCACGGACCCTCCTCGTGGAGCCTCCGGAGCGGGTCGCCGAACCCTGCTGCCGCCTCGGAGTCGGTGCGATAGATCGGTCGGCAGGGCCGGGGGAACCAGTTTGTTCGGTGTCTGGCAACGCGTCCGCGCGGGACAGACACCTGGGGTGAAGCACGAGCCGTCATGGTCGTGCCGGGCCGCTCCGGCCCGAACCCGACAGCTCACCTCGTAGGCGGTCAGGAGAGGTTCCTTTTTGTCCGACGTCTCGCTCAAGGGCAGGCACCGCGCATCCGTGCGCCCGGTGACCCCCCTTGCCCGCCTGTCCTTCTCCCCGCGTCGCGGGATGCTCACCGTCGCCTCCTCCGGGCTGGCACTGACCATGGCGGCCTCCTCCGCGGCCGCCGCGCCGGAGTCCGGCACCACGAAGGCGCAGCCCAAGGCTGACGTCGCCGCGGTGACCGAGCAGGCCCGCGCCGCGCTGGTCACCACGCCGGCCGTCCAGACCCCGGCCGACGTCAGCTGGTCCGTCGACGCCGCCGATGCGGAGGCCACGCCGCCCCCGCCCCCGCCCGAGCCGGAGCCCGAGCCGGTCGTCGAGCGCACCACCGAGGTCTCGCGCGACACCTACCGCGAAGACGTCTCGAGCGAGGCGACGGCGCAGACCGCCGCCGAGGCACCCGAGCCCCAGACCCAGACGGCCCCGCCGTCCGGCGCGGGCTCCTCGATCGTCAGCATCGCCCGCCAGTACGTCGGCGTCCCGTACGTCTACGGCGGCGCCACCCCGGCCGGCTTCGACTGCTCCGGCTTCACCCAGTACGTGTACGCCCAGGCCGGCATCTCGCTGCCGCGCTCCTCCAGCGCGCAGCGCTACGCCGGGACTGTCGTCTCGGCCTCCGAGGCGCAGCCGGGCGACCTGATCTGGTCCCCCGGCCACATCGGGATCTACACCGGCAACGGCCAGCACATCGCCGCCCGCAGCCCGGGCACGGGGCTGTACGAGTCCCCGATCTACATGTCCAACCCGGTCTTCATCCGCGTCGGCTGACGCCGGACCCGAGGACGTCCGCTCCGCGACGCGGAGCACGAGATCGCACCACAGGCCCACCCCGCGCGGGGTGGGCCTGTGGCGTATCTGTGCGGCGCCCATGACGTGGGACGGTGCCGTGCCGTGCGGCTCTGCCGTGAGACGCGTAGATGGTTCTGCTTCACAGGTCCCTCCGCCCAGTTATGGTTCGGGGGATGGCAGGCCACGGCCGTCGGCCGGTCAACGAAGGAGGCGGCACCATGACCCGCGAGAAGGTTGTCGTAGTCGGTGTCGACGGTTCCGAGGCCAGCCTCGGCGCGGTCGACTGGGCAGTTGCCGAAGCCCGGCGCGCGGACTGGCGCCTGCACATCGTCTGCGCCTATGCGTTGCCCTCCTTCACCGCCGCATCGCTCGACGGCGGCTATGCGGCGATGGACGACACCGCCATCCACGCCGGCGCGCAGACCGTGGTCGACGAGGCCGTGGCACGTGCGGACCAGTCCGGCCTCGCGGTGACCTCGGCGCTGGAGACCGGCGACCCGGCCGGCGTGCTGGTCGACCTCTCCCGAGAGGCCAGCATGGTGGTCGTCGGCACACGCGGGGGAGGAGGATTCACCGACCGTCTGCTCGGCACGGTGTCCTCGGCGCTGCCCGCGCACGCGCACTGCCCCACGGTCGTGGTGCCACTCCGGTCGACCTCTCGGGACTACACCCCCGTGCGCCGCATCGTCGTCGGTGTCGACGGCTCCGAGTCGGCCCGGGTGGCCCTGCGCCGCGCGGTGGACGAGGCGATCATGTGGGACGCCGAGCTGAGCGCCGTGGCGGCGGTGCCCATCGCGACCGGCGCCGGAGCGATGGCCTGGCTCCCGGCCGCCGTCGACCGTGAGGACGTGCTCGCCGACGTCCGTGAGGGTCTGCGGGTGGCCGTCGAGTCCGCCGTCGGGGACCGCGAGCTCGCAGTCCGCCAGCACGCCCTGGACGGCAACGCGGCGGCGCTCATGGCGGAGTTCTCCACGGCGGTCGAGCTCGTGGTGGTCGGTTCGCGCGGCCGCGGCGGCTTCGCCGGCCTGCTGCTCGGCTCGACCAGCCAGGCGGTGCTGCAGCACGCGGCGTCGCCGGTGATGGTGGTGCCGGCCCGGTCGGTCGACGAAGGGCTCAGCCCGACCGACGTGCCCTGGAACCGCTGACACCCTGTTCGCCCGTGGCGGGTCCGGGGCCGCGGTGACGGCTGCGGGCTGCGAGGCCACTCGTGGCGCCGAGGGCTACTGGTGCAGCTGTGGCCCGCGGTGGTTTCGAGTAGCCCTCGCTGAGGACGGGGCCGCCGGCGACCTTCAGGACACCTCGGCGCGGCGACGGCGGAGCACGGCCGCGAGCGTGTCGAGGGCCAGGTCCAGCTCCGCGCGTTCGATCGTCAGGGGCGGCGCGAGCCGGTTGGTCGCCCCGTGGGCGTCCTTGGCGAGCACCCCCTCCGCCGCGAGCAGCGCGGCGACCGGGTTTGGATAGCGCTCAGCCCTCCGGCGCGAGCACCTCGGTCCGATTGCCGAATGCGTCGCGGCAGTGGAAGCGCTGGTAGCCCTCGAAGGTGTGACGCTCTCTCCAGTCGATCTCGAAGCCGAGAGCAGCGATGCGCTCGGCTGTCGCCTCCAGTTCAGTGATGCTGTCGAGCGCGAGTCCAGGATGCGCCTTCTTCGCCGGCACGAATGGCTCGTCCACACCAAGGTGTAGCTCGGCGACGACCGACACACCATCGTGGGCGCGGAACCAACATCCGCCCCGCCCGGCGAGGGGCGCTGGTTTGTCCACCTCCGTGAGTCCCAGACCATCCTCGTAGAAGCGCCGCGCCTGTTCTTCGCCACCGGCCGGCATCGAGACCTGGACGTGGTGGAGTCGCATCACTTCTCCGACGGTTCGACGACTATGTCGACATCAAGATACCTCAGTGCATCTGCAAAGGGCGCGGGGCCTGCTACCGCGGCGGATTGTTGGCGCGAAGTGGTTCCGTCCGGCCCTCATACACCCTGCCCCTCAAACACCTAGAGAGCGAACAACACGATTGCGATAGCCGCAGCGATCGCAATCACGAAGCCGACAAGGTAAACCCAAGGCCGTCGTGGCGTTGATCGTCGGCCGTCACGAAAGCTTGGTTGCAGGGGGTTCTGGTTCATGCCAGGACGCATTCCGAGGTGAGGGCCGGCATTTTTGGTCTTCTTGTATTGACTGGTATTGGCATGGTTCTCGCCGCTGACAGCACCACTTCTCGGGTGTTGGGTGTTCTTTTGGTTATCATTTCGTTGGTAGGTGTCATAGCGTCATGGTGGGGCTGGTCTCACAAGGAGAAAGACATGTGAGGAGCATGCGCAGGCTTGATGGGGATGTAGGCCGCAGCGACTCCCAGCCAGCTTGAAACGTAGGCTGCATCAGTTCCGGTGAGGTCGGTGTTGGCTGCCGCGTGACAGAGTCTCACGTCGCGAGGGTTGCTGATCGGCTGAGGAGCCAGTGGAGTACAGGAGCCAGTCAAGAGGTGGCGCCTATCACTGCAACGTGCCACAGTTGCAAGTGGCACCGCACGTCTGGTGTTACTACTTCCTACTCGGTACGCGGATGCGAGGCACTCCGATGGCTGCCGCCCCTCTACGCGAGAACGTCTTCGCCGACGACGAGCAGCGTGCTGAGGCCAGCGCGCTGGTTGCTCGGCTTGAGGACTCGATGCAGCCTCAGCAGGCGGACGTCACGCTGCCGTCCAGCCTCCACCTGTCCAAGGGGTTCGCCCGGCTCCTGGCGACTGTTCTGACGAAGATTGCGGAGGGCCGTACGGTCACGGTCGGTTCGCTACCTCAGGAACTGACGACCACCGTGGCCGCAGAGCAACTGGGCATCTCTCGCACGACCCTGATGAAGCACATCCGGTCCGGGCGGCTCGCCTCTCATGAGGTCGGTACCCACACGCGGCTTTGGACGAAGGATGTGCTTGATTTCCGCCGCGAACTAATCCAGGCCCAGCGGGCTTCTCTCGACGCGCTCCTCGCGATGGAGGACGAGCTCGACATCCGGTGACGGGGTCGCAACCTCGGGCGGACACTAGCCTTCTAACGTAGTCTCCCGAATTCTCGTCGACGCGAACGTCCTGTTCTCACGAACGCTGCGTGACTGGCTGCTGCAGCTGCAGCTGCAGCTGCAGGTCGGAGACGAGGGCGGGATGTTCACAAGCTGTTGGACCGTCGACATCCTGGCCGAAACCATCGCGAGTATTCGCAAAGACGACCCCCACCTGTCCGGCGGTGCGGTGACGGTACTCCACGACCGAATCGTCGGGTCGATGACCGAGCGGATCGACGACTACACCCCGACGACCGACGATCCCATCGCCGACGTCTTCGACCGACACGTGCATGCTGCGGCCCTTGCGGGTCAGGTACACATCGTGATGACGCAAGACAATGGCTTCCTCAAGCTTCCCACTGCTACGACCGACAAGTTGGCCTACGAATCTGCACGCCAGATGAAGTCTTCCTCCTGGTTGATGACCGGAAGCCTGAGCTCGTTCGCGCCGTCGCGAAGCAGACCTGGGAGTACTGGCGGCGAAAAGACCCAAGCTCGGACGTGCCGGCAAGACTCGAACAGTGTGGATGCCCAGCGTCGCGCAGCGGGTTCGTGACCACATTGCCCAGATGCGCTAAGGGCGCCAAGATCGGTCGACAGGCGTCGATGTCTCAGTGCCCCGCGCGGTTTCGCAGCGAGTCCCGGGCACTCAGGGCATCTGTCCGTGCACGTCGTCAGGCCCGGTTCAGCCGCCGGGCGCCGTCATCTACTAGGTCTTCTTCGGCGACTTCTTCGTCGTGCGGGCCGCGGGGGTGCTTTTGTTGATCCCATGCATCCGCCGGCGGGGATTGCTCAGCCGGGCCCGGCAGAGCCCGGTGAGCGTTGATTGGAAGGGTGATGTCTCACTCCATAGCTATCTCAGGTTGGCGCGCGCTCACGGTGGGTAGCCCGGGACAAGGTCGCGTGATCGAGGCGGTTGGGCGTCATCGCCGCAAGAATGGGCCACCGATGGCCAGCGTGCTAGCCACCGATTCCGACGGTCTAGGCCGCGTGAGATGGCGACTCGCCGAGCCCGCCACCCCAGACGCTTGGGACTACAAGCCGCTTGTTCAGGTGACACGGTCCGACTTCCCGATCTGTCCGATTTGCCGGTGGGAAGGCGATCTGACGGACGAGCACGTGCCGCCTGCGCGACTGGGAGGCGCCGTGCTTACCCGTACCTGTGCCGCCTGCAACAATGCCTTCGGCAGTTATGAGGACACCCTCCTCAAGCGGTCGGAGCAGCGTTACACCATGGCGGTGCGAGGCCCCGGCATTAGCAACGAGCGGCGAATCAGCGATGTGATCGTGCGGCGTGACGACGCTGGCCGCGAGATGCTGACGACCTGGAACGGGTTCTGGCCAGACTGGTTCACGCCCGTCTTCACAGACACCGGGTACGAGTACCGGCTGGAGCAGCCTTGTGCCTGCTGGGCATACGCGGCAGCGCTAAAGAACGCCTACCTCGCCGCCTGTGCGCTTGCACCGGACGTGGTGCTGAAACCTGGCCAGTGGCCGGTCGCTGACTCCCTACGGCAACAACTACTGAACTGGCGCGACAGCGATGAACACCTGACCCTCGCAGCTCACTTCAATCGTATACAGGTGCGGTACGAAGAGCCACGGCTCGATAAGCCGGCGGTCACTCTTTGCCAGGCCACGCACCGCCAGACAGGTGAACGGCGTCAGGTGATCTGGATGGGTTGGCATTTGGTGGTCGAGTGGCCCATCGACAGGGCTCGAATATCGCTCACCGACGAGTGACTAAGCCGCAACGAGAATCGACGCCACACGCCAGTGACTCCGGACCAGTTCGCCCTTAGCGTCGAGGAGATGCGGGCGATACTCGCCGCGCGAGTGAACCCATTCGAACCGGCGCTAGACCCATCAGGAGACGCCCGTAAGCCGGTCCCTACTGGGGCGCGCGGTCTCATGGTGTTGGTGCAATGGGTTGGCTACCGGGCAGGGTGATGGGGTG
The DNA here is from genome assembly GCF_039541595.1 of Georgenia halophila. NCBI lineage: Bacteria > Bacillati > Actinomycetota > Actinomycetes > Allobogoriellales > Allobogoriellaceae > Georgenia > Georgenia halophila. Next base: position 373,861 of record NZ_BAABGN010000001.1, read on the forward strand.
TTCGAGAACTTCAGTGCTGAAATGGTCGATGCCGGTGGGTTGGAGTTGTTCGTCCGCCACGGCGGAGCTGGCCCAGCCGTCCTGTTGCTACACGGGCATCCTCGCACCTCGTCCACGTGGCATCGGGTCGCTCCTCAGCTGGTCGAGCAGGGGCTCACGGTGGTGTGCGCCGACCTTCCCGGGTACGGCCGGTCCGGCAAGCCCACGCCGACGCCCGACCACTGGGCTCACTCCAAGACGGCCGGCGCCAGGCGCTTGGTGACCGCCATGCACGAACTTGGTCACGACCGGTTCGCCGTCGTGGGCCACGACCGGGGCAGCTACTACGCCCTGCGAATGGCATTGGACCACCTCGACTGCGTCACTCGCGTGGCGTTGTTGGACTGTCTGCCGATCAGCGAGCATCTGGACCGTGCCGACGCGCGGTTCGCCACGGCGTGGTGGCACTGGTTCTTTTTTGCCCAGCCCCACTTGCCGGAGCGGGTCATCACCGCCGACCCAGGTGCCTGGTACCGCGGCGATCCCGACTCGATGGGTGTGGAGAACTACGATGAATGGCGCGCCGCGATCAACGATCCCGAAGTAGTGCGCGGCATGTTGGAGGACTACCGGGCCGGATTGACTGTCGACGCCGACCACGAGAGAGCCGACCGCGCAGCCGGGCGACGGGTTCGACAGCCGCTGCTCGTCCTGTGGTCCCTCCAAGACGACCTGGAAGAGCTCTACGGTGACCCCCTGGCGATCTGGCAGGACTGGGCAGACAACGTCACTGGGCACGGCATCGACTCCGGTCACCACGTCGCCGAGCAGGCCCCCGACGCCCTCGCACGGGAGGTCGGCGGCTTCCTCGTAACAGCATCCCAGTAGCCGGTCCCTCTCCGGGACAGGTCGTGACGCCTCGCGCCGCTAGGCCGCGCCGCGGAATTCCGCACGCGCCGGAGTCGCGTAAGACCCGTTCGTAAAAATGCGCGATGAGAGCTCCCTAAACGCTACAGTTCGGCGGATGGTGATCGGATACGCCCGCGTCTCGACGAACGAGCAGGACCTGACCGCCCAGCGCGAAGCGCTCTTCGCTCTCGGCGTGGACGCCGACGTGCTTTACGTCGACCACGGGCTGACCGGCGCGGATCGTGCTCGACCGGGACTGCGTGAAGAACTGGCCGCCTGCCGGGCCGGGGAAAAGCTCGTGGTCACCAAGCTCGATCGTCTCGCCCGGTCGCTCCCGGACGCCCGAGACATCGCGGACGAGCTCACCCGCAAGGGCGTCACCCTTATCCCTTACCCTCGGTGGGAGCCTGTACGACCCGACCCGACCCGACCCGGTCGGCCGGCTGCTGTTCAACGTCCTCGGCATGGTCGCCGAGTTCGGGGCCGACCTCATCCGCATGCGTACCCGCGAGGGCGTGGCGGTCGCCAAAGCGAAGGGCCGGCTGCGCGGCAAGCAGCCCAAGCTTTCGAAGTCACAGGAGGCGCACCTGGTAACCCGCACCGCGCGGGTAGCCACACCACCGCCGAGATCGCCAGCAGACGCATCATGTCGAGCATGACCTCAACTGCGTCGGCGGCAGGGGCGTTCGGAGGCGGATCGTCACCTGCCCTGACGGCTGCACGCTGCTTGGGTCCGCGATCACGACAACTCCGCATTGCTCTGGTAGGCGAGGCGGTGCAGGAGCGGTCTCCTGGTAGCGCACCAAGAGACCGCTCCTACCCGTGACGAACGTCGAATCAGGTGTGCCGACGCCTGATCGCCATCACCGCGCCGCCGAGGGACAACAGTACCGCCGCCACTGCGAGCGGACCGATCATCGCGGGCGCACCGGTCAGCGGTAGCTCACCGTCGCCGTCGAGCACTTCGATGGCGACCTCGGCGAGCAGGCTGCCGTCGGCTGCCCGGGCCTGGAGTCGGTGCGTTCCTGCAGTGAGATCCTCCGGGATGATCACGGTCGCTTCGGCCGTGCCATCGACGACCGCCATGGTCGTGAGCGTGCGGTTCTCGTTGGTGAGGCCGATCTTCACCTGCGTTCCGGGCGCATCAGTGACCCTCACCTCGACAGGGTCACCCGGCCGCACGGTCGCGTCGTCGACGGTGATCTCGGTGCTACGGTCCGACTCGGATGGCGGCTCTATCGGCTCCGGCTCGGTCGGCTCCGGGTCGGTCGGCTCCGGGTCCGGCGTTGGCTCGGGCGTGGGTTCCGGTGCCGGCATCGTCTCGAGACCGTTGATCGCAGCCTCGAGCGCCGCCAAGGCGTCATCGACCTGAGCCTGGTCCTTGGCGGCGGCGAGGGCTTCCTCGGCCCGCGGGAGAGCATTCCGGAGCGCTGCGACCGATTGCTCGGTGTAGGCGTCCAGCTCGATGGCCTTCGCCTCATCCACCTTCGCTGCCAACGCGGTGGTGTCCGGCTCGGCGCCCTCATCAAGGCACTCGTCGTAGGTGTCCGCGTCCGGACTGAATCGGAACCAGTCGAAGGTTGCCTCGATCTCGGGAGTCGACTCGCTGCCGCGGAAGGCGAACGGGCCGATGTGCGTGAATCCGGCCTCGGCCACGGAGATGTCCCTGCCGTAGCGTTCGAACGTCTCGCCGTCGTAGGAGACGCTGGCGCGAATGTCCTCGCCGTCACTGGTCAGGCGCAACCATGCCTCGTCCTGATGAACCTCAGGCGGATACTGATCGAGCCGGTTCTCGCCGTCACGGTGATAGACGAGTTCGATCCGGTGACCCGGTGTGGCGCGTCCGATGTTGAACTTCGCGTAGTGCGTGTCCGTGTTGTACAGGAGCAGGCCGCCCTGCTGGAACTTCTGTTCCGGATCTATCGTCAGCTTGGTGGTGACCTGCCACGGGCCCTCCGGCAGTTCCTGCT